>QZKG01000022.1 GCA_003599855.1 Gaiellales bacterium
CCGCCGATGACCAGCACCTCCCCGCCGGGCACGGCCAGCCCGCCGCTGTTGACCCCGCCCAGGAACTCGTGCGCCGGCATGATCCCCGGCAGGTCGTCGCCCGGCAGGCCGGGCCTCACCCCCCGGTGGGCGCCGACGGCGACGTAGACGGCTTCGAATCGCTCCCGCAGGTCTTCAAGCGCTGCGGCCGTACCGTACCTGAGCTCGACTCCGAGCCCGGTGATCTTTGCGACCTCCGCTTCCAGGACCTCCCGGGGCAGGCGGTAGGCGGGTATGCCGGCGCGCAGCATGCCTCCGGCCGCGCCAGCCGCCTCGTGCACCGTCACCCGGTAGCCGCGCCGCGCCAGCTGGTAGGCGCAGGAAAGTCCCGCGGGTCCGGCCCCGATGACGGCCACCGTCTCCTTGCGGATGTCGTCGGTCAGACGCTGGTGCGCCAGTCCGCGCCGGATGCCGTGGTCCCCGATGAAACGCTCCATGTCGTGAATGGCCAGCGGCTGGTCCAGCCGCCGCCGGTTACAGGCGGCCTCGCAGGGGTGCGGGCAGATCCGCCCGATGACCGCGGGGAAAGGGTTCTTGTCGGTGAGCACGCGCCAGGCCTCGTCCAGGGACTCCTCCAGGGTCCTGCCGAAGAGGTCCGCCTGGGCGATCGCGGTGAGGTAACCGCGGATGTCCTCGCTGCTGGGGCAGGCGTCCTTGCAGGGCGGCGTGCGCCGCACATAGACCGGGCAGCGGCCGCTGTCCCAGGGCGGCAGCCGTCGTTCTTCCAGCGGCAGCGTCCTGTTGTCGCTCATGGTTCCCCTCCCTCCCCCATCACCCTAGCGGCGCGCCTGGGATGAGGTGTTGAAGGACGTGCGGGCGAAACGGTAGCTGTCGATGTGGTAACGGGTGAACTCGAAGCCGGTGACGTCGAAGAAGTGCTTCCAGCCCACGCGCTCGACCCATTCGCCCACGCGCTCGAAGGGCCGCGCCTCCGCCTTCCAGGCGTCGACTATCCGGCGCACGGCGGCGCCCACTTCGGGCCAGCGGGGCGGGTTGTTGGGCAGGCCGTAGGTGGCCAGCTTCATGAACGCCGGGCCGCCCCGGGTGCTGGCAGTCTTGCCGCCGACCCAGATCGCGATGGTGTCGGTGTCGGCGTCGCGGATCTCCAGGCCGGGGCACTGGCCGTGACAGGCGCCGCAGTACATGCACTTCTCCTCCACCACCTCGACGGTGTCCTTCCCGCCCCGGCGCGCCGGCCGGATGGCCGCCACCGGGCAGATGCCCACGACCTTGGGCAGCTCGCAGGCCTGGATCATCTCGTGGTCCGGGCGGGGCGGGTGGTGGTGCTGGAGGATGACGGCGATGTCGCCATGGGCGCCGCAGTTGATCTGGCAGCAGGATGCCGATATCTTGAGCCGCTGGGGCAGGTCGTCGCTGCGGAACTCCTCGAAGAGCTCGTCCATGATCGCCTTGACCGCGCCCAGGGCGTCTGTACCCGGCAGGTTGCAGTGCAGCCAGCCCTGGGTGTGGAGGATGTTGGGGATGGAGTTGCCGGTGCCCCCCACCGGCAGGCCCAGTTCACCCTCGATGGCGGCGATGAGCGGCTCGACGTCCTTCTCATCCGTGAGCATGAACTCGATGTTGCTGCGGGTGGTGAAGCGCAGGAAGCCGTCGCAGAAACGGTCGGCCACGTCGCAGATGCGCCTCACCGCGGCGGCGCTCAGCGTCCGGGGGGAACCCGCCCTGACGGTGAAGAGCTCCTCGCCGCCCTCGGCGACGTGCTTGTAGACACCGGGCCGCAGGTTCTCATGGCCGACCCAGCGGCCGTAGTTGCGCTCCATGGCCGGGTGGAGGTACTCGCGGAAATCGGGGGCGCCGTTGTTGCGGGGCGCCTGGGCGCCTTGCTCAGGCATCTCGGGACACCACCCCTTCGCCGGCCCCTTCCGGACCGGGCTCCTCCCGGTCGACGATCCCCGGCTCCTTCGCCGGTTCGCCCAGCATGCGGGGCGTAGCGTACTCCTCGAACTTGATGTAGGAGTTGGTGCGCGGCTCCCGGACCATGCGCGGGTCGGCATCGAGCCCCACCCCGTCCAGGAACGAAGCCATGCTGATGCGGTCGATGAACTCGCCCACCCGTTCGTGCTCCAGGGCGTGCTCGGTCCAGAATTCCCATACCCGCCTAACCAGGGCCACCAGCTCCGCGCGGTCGCTGTCGGTGCGCATCTCCATGAAGGGCACCAGCATCGAACTGAACATGTCGCCGATCTTGAGGGTGCGCTTGCCGCCGATGAGGATGGAAAGGCCGCGGTCGTCGCCGGGCCTGAGAGCCCTGTGCATGACGTTGATGCAGTGCATGCAGTGGACGCAGTCGTCGTCATGGATGGTTATGCCTGCGCCGATGAGGCTGATGCAGCGCGTCGGGCAGCGGGTGATGACGTTGTCGATGACGTACTGCTCACCGTGACGCTCCACGAAGCGGGCCACCTCCTCCTGGTCCACCCTGATATCGTCGCGCCAGGTGCCCATGAGCGGCATGTCCGAACGCATCATGGAGCCGGCGCAGTCGTTGGCGCAGCCGGAAGCCTTGAACTTGAACTTGTAGGGGAACTCGGGGCGGTGCAGTTCGTTGATGAAGGTGTCGGTGAGGAACTTCGTCAGGCCGAGGGTGTCGTAGCAGGCCATCTCGCAGCGGGCCGGCCCGATGCAGCTGCTCAGTGTGCGCATGCCGCCGCCGGAGCCGCCGATGTCCCAGCCCTTCTCCATGAGTGCCTCGCCGGCGGCGTGGGTGGAATCGTTGTCCGAGCCCAGCAGGAGGACGTCGCCGGTCATGCCGTGGAGCTGCAGGATCCCCGCGCTGTGCTCCTCGCTGACGTCGCAGAGCTCGCGCAGGGCGTCTGTGGAATACACGTAACCCGGCGGTGCGATGACGCGGATCGTGTGGAACTGAGCCAGCTCAGGGTAGTCGCCCCTGAGGTCAGACCAGCGCGCCAGGATGCCGCCCCCGTATCCGCGCAGGTTGAGCACGGTGCCGGTCCAGTAGTTCCAGCGGTCGCGGTAGGAACGTTCCAGCTGATCGAGCAGCTGCTCCACGGCTGGCCGCGTGCGTGCCAGCTCCTTGAGGTCACTGACGAAGCTGGGCCAGGGGCCCTCCTCCAGCTTGTCAAGAAAAGGTCTGTCAGGCGTCTCATCCATCTGCTAGTCTCCTATCTTCCCCACCGGGGCGCCGGCTGAAACCGGCTGCGGCCCCACCTCTCCCCCGGCGCTGCTCTTTTACTGGCGCCTGGCCGTGATGACCCTCGTATGGCGCAGGGGGCCGCAGGTGCTGCGCACCTGGCGGTAACCGGCAGCCTTGAGCAGTGGCATGACCTTGCGTGTCTCGCTGGGTACGATCTCCACGAGCATCCAGCCCCCCGGCCTGACCCATTCCCCGCTCTCCCTGATAGCGCGGCCCAACAGGCCCAGGCCGTCACGGGAGCCGTCCGTGAGCGTGTGCCCCGGCTCGTAGTTCCTGATCTCCTCGGGGAGGTCCCTGACCTCGCCCCTCGGCACGTAGGGAGGGTGCATGGTGACGATATCGACGTTGCCGCGGAACCGTCGCGGCAGCTGCGCGTACAGGTCGCTCACCCTGAAGCTGGCGTTGGCAAGGCCCAGCTCCCTGGCATTGGCCCGCGCCTGGCTTATGGCCCTGTGAGAGATATCCAGGCCCCAGACCTCTGCGGTGGGGACGGCACGGGCGGTGGAGATGGCCACGGGGCCGATACCGGTGGCCAGGTCCACGTGCACCGGCAGCTCGCGGCCGTGGAGCCGCCGCACAGCCTGAGCCGCAAGGAACTCGCTGGTCAGACGGGGGATGAACATGCCCTTGCGGATGCCCAGCTTCAGGTCCCTGAACTCCACCCGGCCCACGATATAGGCCAGCGGCTCACCGGTCGCCCGTCTGTCCACCAGGCGGCGGAAGCGCCGGGCGGCTGCCGCGGGGACCTCGTCCTCCCATTCCGGCTCTTCCCCCAGCGCATGGGCGAGCAACTCCCAGGCCTGGTCCTCCTCGTCCCCCTTGTAGCCGAAGAGGTCATTGGCCTGGCGCAGGTCGCTCTTCGCCTGCTCTATCAGCTTTCCCGCTTCCATCGGTCACCCCTGTAGTCGTGGTGGCGCCGGCCGCACCCATGCCTGCGCATGCCCGGCGCGCGCCCAGCCTGCCGGAACGGTATCATACCGGAACGGGCGAGATAAACCTGGCTTAAAGGAGTTTTTTCCTGCGCGCGTAAGTCCTAGCCGGGAAACGCGTCTTATTTGATATTTAACTGAAGTGAAACCGGATTCGGGGAGGGAGCCATGCAGCCCAGGAGCAAGAAGATCATCATATGGACCCTGGCGGCGTTGGGGGTGGTTGCCGTGATTTTGGGGGCGTTCTTCATCGGCCGCGGCTGCGAGGATGACGGGGAGAAGAAAGTGACCACAAGGACGGCCCGCACCGTCACCGAGACGGTCACCGTCGCCCCGGAGCCGGAACCGGAGCCCGAACCGGAACCTGAGCCCGAACCGGCGGTGGGACCTTACGCCACCATGGGCCCGGCGGTATCCTTCGTGGAGGCACAGGGCATGACTGTCCTCGACCCCGGCTCCACCTGGCACGACGGCAACACCCTGCACGTCATCCACGGGACCCCCACCGGTTCTGCCAGCTACGGCGGCGACTTCTATTACTTCTTCGTGGGCGGCTTCGAGGTCGGCCGCGAGAGCTTCACCAGCGCGGCCTCATCGGGTACGGTGGACAGCACCACCTTCACCGTGACCTTCAACGTCTACCTGCCCGGCGACCCCCACTGCTGCCCAACCGGCGGCACCTCCACCGTCAACTTCAACTGGGACGGCTCCAGCCTGGTCACCGTCGGTTCCATGAACGGGGCCGAGATGTCCTAGGGCTCCTGTCCGGCATTCACGGCGCCGGGGTAGCTCCAGGCAAATCCAGCGGGGCCGCAACCGGGCGGACAGGGTGATTTTCCGGAGGCGCGCCGCACTACCTCTTCGGCTGGTTTGCCGCAGATGGTGTAGTCGGTGTTGCCGGAGCCGCAGGCGTCGGCGCGGGCGCTCCAGTTCCACCAGAAGATGCCGGCCAGCCACGGCCTATCCGCCAGGACGTCGAAGGCTGCCTGGTAAGCGTTCGCCTGTGCGGCGCCGTTGTAGGGACCCTCGGACCCGTAGTCCCAGGGGGAACGGGCGGCATGGTCGACGCTCCTGTAGCCGATCTCCGTGAAGATGACCGACTTCTGCCAGTGACCCTGCCACTGCTCGATCCGGTCGAGCCAGTCGGCGCCCTCGTCGTAGTAGCCGCTGTAGCCGGTCCAGCCGCGAACCAGCTCCTCCCTGGTCGGCTGCGCCGCGTCGCTCAAGGGGTAGTAGAAACTGAGGCCCATGTAATCAAGCAGGGGCCAGAAAGTGATGTCACGGTAGGAGTCGATGCTGGCGCCGTAGGCAAGGGGGCCGCGGTAGCGCATCCTGGTGGCGGCGATGGTCAGGGCCCACTGTGAGTTGTGCGAGGGGCCGGCCATGCTGTCCAGCTCGTTGCCGACGCAGAGCATCTCAACGCCGTGCCGCCGGGCCAGGAGGGCGTAGACGGCCAGCATCTCCCGGTAGCTGTCGAACCAGGCCTCCGGGTCCTCCGGCTCGATCTCGCCGCGCCAGGAGCCGTCCTTCACATCCACGTGGGGTTTGAGCATGACTTTCAGGCCGCGGGCATGGGCTTCATCGACGGCGCGGGCCACGGAAGCCTCCGTGGCGCTGCGGCCCCGGAACTCGGGGGCGATGCCGCTGGCGCCCGGGTCTTCCATGTACCAGGTGGGGACTACGGCCACCCAGCCTGCGCCGGCAGCCGCGATCCCGTCGAGGGCTGCCATCGCCTCCGGCCCGAGGAAATCGTCATGCCACCAGGCGGTGAAGTTGAAGCCGTGGATGCTCCAGGGTTGACCCGCCTCCCCTTCCGCTGGAGCGACGGCAGGGCCTGCAGAGTAGTCGTCCGGACCGGCTGCGCCATCACCGCAGGCAGGCATACAGGCGCAGGCCATCAATGCCATGGCCACAGACGCGAGCAGTCGCAGGATGCGTTCCATGCACCAGAGTATCCCCCGCCGCCCGCCGTTTGTCACCCTGGGAAGGCCCCGCAAAAAAAAGGGAGCCCCGGAGGGACTCCCTGGAGCTCGTGAGCGGTCAGTGTTTCAGTCGGTCGCTTCGGTCATTGACTGGCCGCAGCAGACGATCCACCCGAACCACCGTTCAAACACGGCGCCGCGGCGACGGCGACGGTATCGGCAGGCGCTGTCACCGGCATCACCCTCACCGACCGGGGCAGTGGCTACACCTCGGCGCCCACGGTCGCCCTCACCGGGGGCGGCGGCAGCGGCGCCACGGCCAGGGCCAACGGCATGACCATGTACCTGCAGCCCAAGGCGATCCAGGACGAGATGGGCGAGGCGTTCGACATGATGTACGGGCGCATGAGCGCCAACCTGGGTGTGGAGATTCCCTTCGGCTCAGCCGGCACCCAGAACTTCGTGCTCTACGGCTACATCGATCCGCCGACGGAGATAATGAACAACACCATCAGCGCCGAGCAAATCGGCACGGAGAAGGACGGCACCCAGGTCTGGCGGATCACCCATAACGGGGTTGATACACACACGGTGCACTTCCACCTCGTCAACGTTCAGCTGATCAACCGCGTGGCCTGGGACAGCGCCGTGTCGATGCCAGACGCCAACGAGCTGGGCTGGAAGGAGACCGTGAGGGTCAACCCCCTGGAGGACACCATCGTGGCCCTCAGGCCGGTCGCGCCCTCGCTGCCCTTCAAGGTGCCGGACAGCATCCGGCCCCTCGACCCGACCCATCCCATCGGCTCGACCACGGGCTTTACCAACCGCGACACCGACGGCAACCCGATCACGGTAACCAACGAGCTGACCAACTTCGGCTGGGAGTACGTCATCCACTGCCATCTCCTGGGCCACGAGGAGAACGACATGATGCGGCCCTTCTCGATCTACGTGTCGCCCCGGGCGCCTGGCGACCTGGCGGCAGCGGAGGACACGCCGGGCACCGTGACCCTCGACTGGGTGAACAACGCCAGCTTCCCGGTGGCTGATTCCTTTACCATCGAGCGCGCCACGGACGCCGGTTTCACCACGGACGTCACCTCCTTCTCCGTCGACATGCCGGCGCTCACTTACGACGACTCGTCGGTGGCGGGAGGGACAACGTATTACTACCGGGTAAGGGCGGAGAACGCCGTCAGCTATTCGGCGTGGTCCGATCCGGTGTCCATCAGCACCACGTAAGACATCTCCGACAGCATCAAATGAATGGGACCCCGCCGGGGGTCCCTTACGTTTTCTGAAGCCTCACAACGCACACGGCGGCAGGGCGGCGGTCAAAGCCGGCAGCGCCACTTGAAGCCTGCCACCGCGGTCTTCGTCACGGCAGCACGGTCCCGGTGACCTCGTTGAAGTAACCTGTGTAGAGCACCCGCTGTGAGGCCAGTACCGCCGCCGGAGTACCCTTGCCGCCGTCGGTCCAGGCCCTGACCGCCACCGGGCCGCCCATGCGGCCGCCGAAGACGACATTGGCGTTCGTTCCGGCTGGCAGGGTGCCCCTGGCGCCGGGCCAGGCCGAGGTGTCGACCCCGGCCAGGGAGATCTCGTAGTAGATCGGGAAGGCGTTGGTGTTGGAGACCAGCACCCAGTTCTTCATCCCGTCCGACTGCATGTCGTACCAGGTCCAGTGGTACTCATCCGCCAGGGCGGTGGAAGCGGTCCCGGCCATCTCGTCGAAGGAGTAGCCGCCCCAGAGGGAACGCTGGGTCGCGATCACCGGACGGCGGTCGGCGGGGTCTTCCCAGCTCCTGCCCTCGCCCCTGACCCAGGCCTTTACCTCCACCGGTCCGCCCATCTTCCCGGGGAAGCGGGGCGTGGCGCTGGCGCCGGGAGCGACATCGAACACGCTGGTGACCGCCTGGCCGTCGGCTCTGTCGGTAAAAGACACGCTGGCGGTGACCGTCTCCGTAGAGGACGGATTGGCGATGAGCACCCAGTCCTTGAGGCCGGGGGCGCTCTCGTCATACCAGGTCCAGAAGTAGTGGTCGGAGAGCTCTCCCTCCGGGATGCCGGGCATCTCGTTGAACGAGCGGTTTCCGTCCAGCAGCATCCTCTGGGAGGCGATCACCGGGCGGCGGTGGGCAGGGTCATCCCAGCTCCTGCCGTAAACCCAGGCCTTGACCTCCACGGGCCCGCCCATGCGGCCGGGGAACTGGGGCGTGACGCTGGCGCCCGGGCCGAGCGCATATACTCCCTCGACCAGCGCGCCGTCGCTGGCGTTGCGGAAGCTGACGCTCACCGCCAGGTCCTCATCACCGGGGTTGGCGACGAGCACCCAGTCCTTGAAGCCCGGTGTCTTCATGTCGTACCAGGGCCAGTAGTAATGGCTGGAGAGGCGGCTGGAGTCTATCCCCGGCACCTCCTCGATGGAATGGCTGCCCCAGATGACGCGCTGGCTCACCACGCCGGCGCCGCCGGTCGTGGATGTCGCCACCACCGGCCCCCCGGTCAACCAGGGGAAGGAAGGCCTGCTGACCTGCCCGGGGCTCACCTGGGGGCCGGTCCCGAAGGTCGTCAGGTCGGGGCAGATGCCGCGCACGTTCACGTCGAAGGTGAGGGCGCCGGCGCCGTCCTCAGGGTTGGCCATCAGCACCCAGTTGCGGCCCCCGGCATTATCGTACCAGGTCCAGTAGTAATGGCGTCCTTCGGGGACGGCCGTGAAAGGCCAGAGGTCCCAGTAGTAACGGTTGTTGTTGATGAACCACGACGGCGAGAAGTAGGTGATGCCGGTGTCCGGATCGTACACGGTGTTGCTCGGTGGGAAATACCAGCCGATGTAGCCGTGACCGATGAGCGGCCTGTCCTTCACCTCGAAATGGAGGTGCGGCGCCGTGGTGCCGGTCATGCCCACCGTGCCGATGATCTGCCGGCGCCCCACCGGGTCGCCCACCGACACCAGCATGTCCCTCATGTGGGCGTACTGGGTGTAGATGGTGGCGCCGCGCACGTTGTGCTGGATGATCATCACGTTCCCCCAGGCGCCGGGCCCGAGCCCCCGCCAGACGACCACACCCTCGGAGGCTGAATAGACCCAGTCGCCCGCGCGGCCGTTGTCGAAGTCCTCGCCCTCGTGGCCCCAGTAATAGAGGTAATCGCAACCGAAGCAGTTGTTCATCTCGAAGCCGTCATGCTTGCGGCCCGTGCCCACGGGGAAATCGAACCCGGTGGATGGCGGCACGGTATAGGCCGGCTGCGGCGCCCCGTAGTCCATCACCACCGGCGGTCCCGGCAGTCCCGGACCCGGCGCGCCTTCGGGGTAGGTCAGGTTCCGTTCTCCAGCGGCAGGTCCGTCCGCCGCGGGCGGAGAGCCCTCCAGCCGCGACGGCTCCCGTGCCGCCCAAACGGCGGCCGCCAGCAGCAACGCCAGCAGCGGTACGGCCAGGCGCATGCCTGCCCTGTGGGCCTGGCTCACTGCGGGACCTCCTCCTTGAGGAAGTCGGCGATCTCGCGCTTGAGCGCCATCCGCCGGAAAACGATGAGGAAACGGAATAGGAAGAACAGGACCGCCACCAGCAGCAGCATGTAGGAATAGACGAAGACCTGGTCCAGATAGATGAACAGCGGCATCAGGATCAGGAACGGCAGCAGGTAGAGGATGGCGCCGCCGAACCGCAGGATGCCCTCGTTGGCGGTGACGTCGTCCTCGATGGTCGCCTCTGTCCTGCCGCCCCATTGCCTGACCTGGAGCCTGGCGATCACCCAGCGGTTGCTGCGCACGGCGAAGTCGACAGCCGTCTGCCAATCTGTCCTGTTTATGCTGTAACGGGGGCTGAACTGCTGCCTGAGCATCTCGTGCAGCTCCTCCGGGAGCAGCTGGCCCTCCAGGGCTACGATGATCTTCTTCATGAGCTGATCGGGGGATTTCCCATACCCGGATGCTATCCGAACGGGCGGCCGGCATCAATAGCGGCCGGCTGACGCCCCTGCCTGAGGGCAGGTATCAGGGACGCCTGTGGTAAATACAATTGCAGCGGTATTTCCTGTCAAATATAATACTTCCCGTCGTGTTCACGGGAGAAAGAGGGTCAGGGCCGATGTTCCTTCCAGAGAAACACTCAAGAATGTCATCCACCATGCCGGCTCTCGTGCTGGCAATCATCATTTTCAGCCTCTGCGGCGGGACGGCGCTGGCAGCTGTGCCCGGCGGGGCGGACAGCGCAGGGGGAGCGGCGGATGGCTCCGCCGGGATGACCGCGGTCACGGCCGCCGGCTCTCTGGATATGCCCGGAGAAGAGGGCTCCCAGGCGCCGGAAGACGGCGGCGCGGCCGCAGGAGATGCCTCTCCGGCGGCAGAGTCCTCACCGGCCGAAGTGACTGACAGCGGTGACGAGGGCGCTGGCCCAGCGGCGGATGAAGATGGCGAAAGCGCCACCACCGCCCAGATAACCCCCGACTCCCCCCAGGCCCCGGACCGCGACAACGACGGCAACAGCGAGCTGGCGGTCCTCTACGATTACGGCAACTCCAACACCGCCCTCTGGCTCTTCGAACCCAGCGCCACCGGCTACAACGCCCCCCAGGGCGCCTGGACCAGCGGCGCCGGCAACTGGGACTGGAACCGCGCCAAGGTGACCACCAGCGACTACAACGGCGACGGCAAGAGCGAGCTGGCTGTCCTCTACGATTACGGCAACGCCAATACCGGGCTCTGGCTCTTCGACCCCACGCCCGCGGGTTACGCGGCCCCGCGCCTGGTCTGGTCCAGCGGCCGGGGCAACTGGGACTGGAACCGCTCGCGCATGACCACCAGCGACTACAACGCCGACAACAGGACCGAGATCGCGGTGCTCTACGATTACGGCAATTCCACCACCGGGCTCTGGCTCTTCGACCCCAGCCTGACGGGCTACAACGCCCCCCGGGGCGTCTGGTCCAGCGGCCGGGGCAACTGGGACGCCACCCGCTCCAAGCTGGTGGCCAGCGACTACAACGGTGACGGCGCCACCGAGATGGCGATCCTGTACGACTACGACAATTCCACCAGCGCCCTCTGGCTGATGGACCCCAGCGTCAGCGGCTACAACGCCCCCCGGGGCGTCTGGTCCAGCGGCCGGGGCAACTGGTCCTGGCCCCGCTCCAAGCTGGCGATGAGCGATCTGAACGGCGACGGCAAGAGCGAGATCGCGGTCCTCTACAACTACGACAACGCCAACACCGGGCTCTGGCTCTTCGACCCGGGCGCCACCGGCTACAACGCCCCCCGGGCAGTCTGGTCCAGCGGCCGGGGCAACTGGGAATGGTTCCGCTCCCGCCTGGTGGCCAGCGACTTCAACGGCGACGGCAAGAGCGAGATCGGCATCTTCTACAATTACGGCAACTCCACCACCGGGCTCTGGCTGATGGACCCCAGCGGCAGCAGCTACAGCGCCCCCCGGGGCGTCTGGTCCAGCGGCCGGGGCAACTGGGACTGGGATCGCACCAAGGTCCCCCAGGCCACCAACTTCAAGGTGCGCTCATGGTCGATGGGAGTGGAGTGGATCGACATCAACCTCTCGAACCAGACCTTGATGGCCATGGGGCGCCAGATGTTCGAGCTGGAGGAGCGCTACTTCATCTCCACCACCGGGGCGCTCATGACAACCCTGATAGCCAGCGGCGCAGCTGGGTCCCCCACGCCCACGGGCAACTTCCATGTCTATGGCATGAACATGTACACCGACATGAGCGGCCCGGGCTATTACGCCCCGGACGTGCCCTTCGTACTCTGGTTCTACGGCGACTATTCGATCCACGGGACCTACTGGCATAATTCCTTCGGGGCGCCGCGCTCCCACGGCTGCGTCAACCTGCCGACGCCCAACGCAGAGTGGCTCTTCTACCGGGCCCATATCGGCATGCCGGTGATCGTGCACTACTGACCACCGGCCGCAAATCTCTGGAAACCAAAAAGGGACCCCGCGCGGGTCCCTTTTCACTTCACAACCCCTTCGGCTGTATCACCTGACCACGGTCATCGCCTTGCCGCAGCGCTTGAGCATGCGGTTACCCGAAGGCCACAGCCTCAGTGCCCGAAGAAACCGCGCCCCTCGGAATCAGGGTAGCGGAAGATGGTGATGCCCTTGCTGGCGCAGAAGTCGGCCACCTCGCCGTCACGCACCGAGCCGCTGGTGGCCAGTATCGCCTTGACCCCGGCGGCAGCCAGCGCCTCCGGGCCGTCCACGAAGGGGAAGAAACTGTCGCTGTAGGCGACGGCGCCTCCGGTGTCATGGCCGGCGTCGGTGGCCCGCATGATCGCCAGCTTGCAGCCGCCCACCCGGTCCTGCTGGCCGACGCCGTTGCCGATGAGCATGGCGTCCTTCACCAGGGTGACGGTGTTGCTGTTGGAGGTGGATCCCACTGCCCAGGCGAGGACCATGTCCTCCAGCACTGCCGGGGGCGCCTCGCCGCTCTTCTCGACGCCATCTGACGCCAGTTCGGGCACGTAGGTGAAGTTCGGCTGGGCCAGGAAGCCGCCCCGCACGTAACGGTAGCGCTGGGCAACATCCAGGGAGTCCCTGTCCATGGCCTTGAGGGCAGGGTTCTGAAGCAGGCGGCACTTGTCCCCCTTGCGCTTGAGCATCTCCACGGCCCCCTGGGAGAACCCGGGGGCGATGATGCCATCCAGGAGCCGGCGGCCTTCGTCCATTTTATGGACCATGAGCGTCTCGGCTATCTCCTCGTCGACGTCAAAATTCAGAAGAACCAGGCCGCCGAAGATGGCGCGCAGGTCGCCCTCGACGGCTTTCTCCACCACTTGCCGTGGTGAACTGCCCGCAGAGGCGCCGCAGGGGTTTCCGTGCTTGCAGGCTACCGCCAAGAACGGCGCCTCGCCGAAATTGACGTCGAAGCCGGCCGCCATGTGTGTCGCGGTCTGCAGCAGGCGGTCGAGGTCACAGAGGTTGTTGTAGCTGGGCGCCGTGCCTTGCGCCACCTCGAAACGGTCGAGCGCCAGCAGGTCGCCGGTGCCGGAGCTGTACAGGGCGGCCGGCGTCTGATAGCCGTTCTCCCCGTACTTGCACTGAAGGGTCATCTCACCTAACTCGATCCTGGTGTCAGCCATCATCCATCTCCCGCGCCGTAATTTTCTGAAGGCTGAATTATACTACGCCCCGGCTCACCCGTAAAAGCCGGCGCGGGGCCGGGCCGCATCAGCGGACCGACCGCGGATCCGGGTAGATGAAGAGATTGCCGCAGTCATCCGTCGCCGTCACCGAGGTCTCGGTCCTGAACGAGCCCACTCCCTGGGGCACGCCGTACCTGATGATGATGTAGACGCGGCCGCCGGCAGGGATGCTGAAGCGGTGGGCCGACACCCCCTCCAGGGAGACGCCATTGGTGCTGTCCGAGCGCGCCACTACGACATTGGAAGCATCGGGCCCCGACGGGTTGTTGACGAAATAATCCACCGAGAGCAGCCGTCCCTGGTAGTCCGCGTAGCTGGCCCAGAAGGGGCCGCCGATGGCCAGCTCCAGCGAAGGCGCCGCCCCGGTGCAGTAAAGGGTCCGGAAGTAGCTTTCCCGGGAACGGGAGTTGCCCGCCCTGTCGGCGGCGTCGATCCTCAGCGTGTGCTCACCGTTACGGAGGCCGTCCACCTGGCAACTGACGCCGGCGGCGCTGACGGCGCAGTCCACCGGCGCGCCATCCACGAACGCCCTCACGCTGGCGGCGTCGACCCCGGAGACTCTGTCGTCCAGGCCGGCCTCGACCTTGACGTCGGTACTCTCCACCAGACCCACCGGTGAGCTGACCGTCACCACCGGGGCCTCGGTGTCCACCGAGAACTCCCCCCAGGCGGAACCGCGGTTCAAGGCCCGGTCATACACGTCTATCCTGAACCCGTGCGTCCCCTGGGAAAGGCCGCCCGCGGGACAGCTGACCACGGTGCCCGCCACCGCACAAGCCACCGGCGCCCGGCCGTCCAGCTGCAGCCAGGCCGGGTACTCATGGAGGTTTGCCTCCAGCACGCGGGCGGTGATGACCGGCTGGGTCGTCACCACCCAGCCAGCGGGCAGCGGCCCACTCACGACGGGAGCCGTGGTGTCGACGCTGAAACTGCCGGTGGCGCTGGCGTGGTTGCCCGCGTTGTCGGAGATGGCGACCTCCGCCGCGTAGCTGCCGTCCGCCAGACCAGCCAGCCGGCATTCGATCACCCCGGCGGCAGCGTCACAGGCGTGGGCGTCACCGCCGTTGAGGCGGACGCGGGCACTGCCGGCGTCGATGCCCAGGGACAGGCCCGGGTCACTGTAACCGGCGGTGATTGTGACGCTGCCGCTGCCCAGATCGCCCCCGGGCCCAGCATAGGAGACCTGCGGCGGCGTGTTGTCCCCCACCGTGAAACCGCCGCTTATCGCCCTCACGTTACCAGCGTTGTCCGGCACCAGGCCGCCGATGGAGTGTCCTCCGGCAGACAACCCCGTGACCGGGCAGGACACCCTGGCCGGCCCCACGGAGCAGTTGGCGAGCACAGCGCCATCCAGCGTCACACTGACAGGGATCATGTCGATGCCGTCGCCAGCATCGGAATACGTCACCTCGACCGTCGCTGCGTCCGCGTAGATGACCCCGGCAGGGCTGACGGAGCCTATCGCCGGCGGTGTCACGTCACGGGGCTCGGCAGCCGCCAGGGACCCGGCGCCCACGAAGGTGTACCCCTTGGCCTTGAGTCCGGCGACGGTCGCGCGCAGATACGCGAGGTCGAGCTCTGAATGGTAGAAGAAGCTGGCGAAACCGTCGCGGACCACCAGGTTGCCACCAGCCCTCTCGATGAGGAGCGACGGCTCGCTCACGCCCGGCTGGATGTAACCGAGGTTCTCCGGGATGACCCGCGAGCCATAGGATGAGCGCTGGATGATGTACGGGAAGAAGGAATCCGCGAAGCGCTGGTAGACTACCCCGAAGCGGGCGGCGAATACCTGGTTATCCAGGTCGGAGGCGAGGTAATGCGGCGTTTCCCAGATGAGAGGCGCGGCGATGCCAACCCCGTTCAGCTCGGCGAGGGCGCTGTCGATACGGCCGTTCACCCAGGCGATGGAGTCCTCAGGCACAGGCGAGACGTTCACCGGGTCACCTCCGGCGCCGAGGCGCTGGATGTAGAACTCGGAATCAAGGCCGGTGACGCCGTTATAGGGGTTGGCCACGCTGCCGTACTGGTGGGTATAGCCGTGGAGCACGATGGTCCCGCCCTTCGTGACGGCGTACTTCAGCGCGCTCACCAGCTCCGGCCGGTCGGACAGGCCCAGGGACACCGGCGCCCCCCTTGTTCCCAGCGGATCCTCGAACCTGGGTATAACCGCGAGGCTGAAGGGGACACCCTCGCCATGGAGGTAGTCGGCAATCGCCCGTATCCTCGCCGGGTCCTCGGTGGGGTCGACATCCTCTATCCGCACCAGCGCCCGGTGCTCATCCGCATGGTCGATGCCGACCATCTCGTGGAGCAGGTCGGCGAAGACCAGGTAGTCCGATTCCTCCGTCACCCGGTAGAGCGGGTCGTCGGCGACGTAGAAGAAGTCGCCGCTGCGGATGACATAGGGAAAGGACCCGCCGCTGCCGGAGGCCGTCGTGACCGCCGCCAGCACCTCCGCCTTGCCGGGATCCAGGACCTGCGCCTGGCCGAACTCCCCCTGGGGCCGCCAGAAGCTTTGCCCCTGGTAGCTGACCCGGTCATGGCTCTCCGTCGACCTGGTCTCGATGAAGGTGAAGCCGAACCTGTCCTGGAACGCCAGTTCGTACTCGCTCCACTCCAGCTTCCAGATATTATGGTTGATCCAGACGAACCGGTTCCTGGTGGTCATGACGTCCGCCAGGAACGCCGGCGGCAGCTCCCGGTCCCAGACGCTGCCAAGGTAGAAAGTGACCCGGTAGCGCTCGATATCCCCGGGCTGGTAGGAATCCAGGGCCATGACGTCGGCTGGCAGGCCGAAGTGCCCGAGCAGGTCCGTCAGCAGTTCCTGCGAGTCAAGGGCTTCCCCTGCCTGCTCATCGACCAGCAGCAGGGCCCGGTGCTCGTAGGCGCGGGCGGTGCCGCCCAGGAGCAGGAACGCGAGCGTCACCGCCAGTGCGTATGTCAGCATCCTCCTCATGATATCCCTGCCGCCTTGTCCGGATCCAGCCCTCGCGGGGCCGCCAAAAAAACAACGCGCACCCTTCCTCCTCCCGGAAAGAAAAGTACACGCTCATGCCCCTGGATTCTTCCTGCTTGTATATATTGTAGCCTTGCGGGGCGTTTTTTTAAACCGCCAACCTGGAAGACAGGTTGGAAGGCGCAGCACGCCCAGGGCCGCGGCGCGCCGCCGGCTGGCTAGATGAGCTCCTGGATCTTCCCCACGAGCCTGGGAACGGCAAAGGGCTTCCTGATGAAGGCGTACCCCTTGTCCCTGATCTCGTAGAGACGGGACTCGTCGCTGTAACCGCTCATGAGCAGAACGCCGAGGTCGGGGCGTTGGGCCACCAGGCGGTCCACCAGCTGGACCCCGCTCTCGCCGGGCAGGACCACGTCACTGAGCACCAGCCGGAAGTCGCCATTTTCCCGCGCGAACAGCTCCAGGGCTTCTTCCGCGTCCACCGCCGGGCTGACACTGTAACCGCTCCTTTCCAGCATCCTCCTGGTGAGCGTCCGCACTACCTGGTCGTCCTCCACCAGCAGGATCCGCTCTCCCTGCCCGGGCGCCGCCGCCGCGTCCGCCGCCGGGCCGGCGCCGTTCACCTGCGCACGCCCGGCGGCCGCCGGCAGGAATACTTTGAAGACGGAGCCCTCGCCGGGGGCGCTCTCCACTTCGATCCAGCCGCCGTGCTGCGAGACGATGCCGTGCACCACGGCGAGACCCAGCCCGGTACCCTTGCTGCTCTCCTTGGTGCTGAAGAAGGGTTCGAAGATATGGCCGATGATGTTGTCGTCCATGCCCATGCCCTCGTCGGCCACCTTCAGGCAGACATGATTCCCGGCTTGCGAGCCGGGATGCCGCCTGGCGTAATCCTCTCCGATATTCACGTTGGCCGCGCCGATGGTTATCCGGCCTCCGTCGGGCATGGCGTCCCTGGCGTTGACTACCAGGTTCATGATGACCTGCTCGATATAACCGGCGTCGGCCCTGATGGCGGCGAGGTCCTTGCTCAGCTTGATATTGAGCGAGTACTGCTCACCCACGAGCTGCCCGAGCATCTTCACCAGGTCGCCGATGATGCCGTCGAGCTCCACCGTCCTCTTCTCCATGGGCTCCTGGCGGCTGAAGAGGAGCAGTTGCCTGGTCAGAGCGGTGGCGCGGTCCGAGGAGCGCCGCGCCTCTTTCAGGTCGGCCGCTATCGCAGAGCCCTCCGGCAGCTCCGAGATAGCCAGGTCGGTATAGCCCTGGATCGCTGTCAGGTAGTTGTTCAGGTCGTGCGAGACCCCGCCGGCAAGCCTGCCGACGCATTCCATCTTCTGGGCCTGGACCAGCTGTTGCTCCAGCCGGCGCAGTTCGGTCATGTCCCGGATGATGCCGCGGTAGCCCGCCAGCCGTCCGCCCTCATCGTGCATGGCGTTGGCGGTCATGGATACGATCAGGGACTGACCTTCCCTGTCCCTCATCGCCAGCTCGTAGTTGTTGACGAAACCCTGCTCCTGGATGAGTCCCTTGATCGCCCGGCGGTCTTCGTCGTCGGTGAACAGGCCGCCATCGACGGCAGCAGCCAGCAGCTCATCCTCGGAAGGATAGCCGAACGTCACCACTGCCGCCGGGTTCACATCGATGAAGCAGCCGTCGGGGTCGCTGGTGAAGACCGCGTCCCGGGACTCCTCGAAAAGTGTGCGATACTTCTGCTCACTCATCCTGAGCTCCCCCAGGACGCGCTCGCGGTCCTCAAGAAAACGCAACCGGTCCAGCACCACGGCGATGCTGCTGGCCATGGAGGTGAAGTAACGGATCTGCTCTTCGGTGGGCACCCGGACGCCCTCATCCCCGAAGGTGCCCGTGCAGAGCACCGCCAGCGAGCCGTCCATCAGCCTGATGGGCACGCAGAGCATGGTGCGATAGCCTTCCGCCGCCACCCTTTCCTTGTCAGTCCTGGGGTCGGTGCGCGCATCCTCGCAGAGCATCGGCCCTTCCGCCCTGACCATCTCCTCCAGCCAGACGTCCCCCTCGACCCTGAACTCGGTGTCCATTTCCACGAAATCCTCAACGTCGCCCTGCTGGAACAGCAGGTGCAGCTTTTGCCTCTCCTCGTCGCCGAAACCGATCCAGGTGGAGTTATAGCCGAGGACCTCCCTCACCTCAGGGTAGGCCGCGTGAACGATGTCCGCGGCGCTGCGGGATTGCTCCAGGGCCTTCGAGAGCCGCAGCAGCGAAGCCGTGTACTGCTCGCTCCGCCGGAGCTCCTCTTCGGCGTGTATGCGTTCGGTCACGTCGGTGTCGGCGCCGCGGTAGCCGGTCAGGTTCCCCTCACTGTCCACGAGGGGCACCCCGCTGGTGGACAGCCATACGACCTCGCCGCCCTTGCTGACGTTGCGGTTGAGAAACTGGTGGAAGGGGTTTCCGGCAGCGAAGGACTCGAAGGCCAGCTCCTTGTACTCCTCACGGTCGTCAGGATGGAAAAGGTCGTAGAAGTGCATCCCCAGGAGCTCTTCCGGCTGATAGCCGAGGATGTGTGTCACGATCGGGTTCGAGTAGGTGTACCTGCCTTCGGTGTCTACCTCCCAGATCCATTCCAGCGCGTTGTTGGCGATGTCCCGGAACCGCTTTTCGCTGACCGCCAGCGCGTCCTCGGCCCGCCGCCGCTCGATCACGCCGGCGAGCACGTTCGCCACCGATGAGAGGAAGCGCACCTCCTCGTCATCGCGCTCATGGCCGACTTCGAGATAGCAGTTGAGGACGCCGATGACGCGCCCCCTGGAAATCATCGGGATGCAGTAATGACCGTGGGGCGTGATGCCTTCGTAGAGGATGTCGTGGCGGTCATCGATGTCGCTGGCATAGACCAGCGCGCCCGTTGCAGCCGCGCGGCCACACAGGCAGTAACCAGAGGGGATCCTCGTGCACGCCTTCCGGATCGACACCGACAGGCCCCTCTCGGCGGCCATGATCAGGCTGCCATCTTCCTCGTCGACAAGGGAGATCGAGCCCTTGGCCTCCACCGCCAACCAGGGGATGGTGAAGAGCAGGTCCAGGGTGCTGACGAGCATCTCCGCCACATCCATCTCGCCCAGGGATAGCTGCAGGATCGAACCGATGGCGCGCTGGGAGTCGAAGTTCCGCTTGAGCGTCTCCTCGGTCCGCTTGTGGCTGGAGATGTCGGTGACCGTGGCGCTCCCCTCGGTGACACGGCCGTCCGCGTCCGCCACCGCCTTGATGTTGAGGCTGATCCAGAAGCTGGTGCCGTCCGAGCGGAGCATCTGCAGCTCCTCGTCGCGGATCTGCTCGCCGCGCCGGAACCCCTCCAGGAGCGCCGCGGCCTTCTGGCGTCCGGCGGCCGTATCGGCACACAGGTCGGTGAACGCCTTCCCTCTCAGTGAAGAACGACGGCAGCCCAGCAGTTCGGCGGCCCGCTGGTTTCCCCAACGCAGGACGCCGTCAGAACCGAAGGAGAAGCATCCGATCACGCCGTCTACAAGCAGCTTGCCGGATATCTCGTCAACCTCGGGGTATTCCTCTTCAGCCGGCCCGCTCCCGGGCCCGTTCCTACCTTGATGGTCCATCAGTGCAACTCACAATAGAGGACTCTTCCAAATCGCAGCTCCTGGTAAGGTTTGCCCTATTGTCGCGCATCGGAAACACTCGCAGGCATGCCCCTGGCACAGCCTGGCCGGCGCGCTCTATTTGTCGGCAACCGGCAGTGATAATTGTAGCTCTAGCCGGGACTGACCCCCCCGTTGCCAGGGTCCCGGCTGCGCCATTCAAGGACACTCCCCGACCCGAATGTGGCGCCCTGCGGGCAGGAATCCGTCGATATATGGCATAGTATGGAAGTTACCGGGCGTCAGTGCGGCGCCACCGCTGGGGCAGGCGCGGACATTTGCGAGAAAGGCGATAGATGACGACAAAGGGCAAGGACAGGATAAGACGTTTCGTGAGGCATAACCTTCTGTTCGTGGCTGTCATGGGGATGTTCGCCGTGCTGGCGGCTTTCCTGATCATCGCCCGGGTGGTGGACGAGGTCAACACCGAGGAGCGCCAGGAAGCACTGGAACCGTTCTACACCCCCACCGACCCGCTGCCGCCCACGGGGCCGGGCCTCGTCCTCAAGCAGGAGGATCTCGACGTGGACGTGCCCGGCGGCCGGGGCCTGCGCATCCTCTATCTGAGCCAGCTTTCCGACGGCACTGCCACCGTGGCCTCAGGCATGGTCTTCATCCCTGCCAGCCCCGCCCCCGAGGGCGGACGACCGATAGTGGCCTGGGCTCACCCTACCACCGGGATGAACGAGCAGTGTGCTCCCTCCCGCCGCGACAACCCGATATCTGACATGAGCTGGCTCGGCGAGATGATGCAGCGCGGCTGGGTAGTCACCGCCACCGACTATGCCGGCCTGGGGACCCCGGGGGTCGAGCGCTATCTGGTGGGGCGCGACGAAGCCAGGGACGTCATCAACTCCGTTCGCGCCGCCCGGCAGTTGCCGGAGACAGCCGCCGGCAGCCGCTATGCTGTCTGGAGCCACTCCCAGGGAGGGCACGCCGCCCTGTTCACGGCGGCGGAGACCGAGACTTACGCCCCGGAACTGCAACTGGTGGCGGTGGCCGCCGCGGCGCCGGCTGCAGAGCTGCCGGCCCTGTTCAACCAGCAGTACCAGTCGGAGGCGGGCTGGGTCATCGGCCCTGAAGTGCTGGTGTCGTGGCCGCTGGTCTACCGGGACCTCGACATCGACGACATGGTCACCTCCAGGGGCATGGACCGCTACGAGGAACTGGCTAATGACTGCCTGCTGGAAGCGGGCGAGGAGGCCATGGCCAGGAACCTGCTCAAGGAAGAGTTCTTCAAGTCCAACCCCATGGCGAACGCGTCCTGGTACGCCGCCGCGGTGGCGGAGACGGCGCCGCCGGTAACCGGCAGGCCGGTCCTCATCATACAGGGGCTCGCCGACGAGGTCATACTGCCTGACACTACCGCGCTCTACGTGCAGAAGTCCTGCCAGGCGGGCAGCGACATCACCACTATCTGGCTGGGCGGTATCGACCATGAGAAGGCCGCCTCCACCGGCGGTCCCGCCGCCGTGTTCTGGCTGGAAGACCGCTTCAACGGCAAGCCCACCAGTCCCAGCTGCGGCCAGCTGATGCCGGTCAACCCGGCTAACCCGCCGGAAGCGCCGGGGTCATGACCAGAGGCCGCTGATTCCCTTAACCGCCAGATAGACCCCTGCCGCCAGGAAGAAGACCCTGACCAGCTGGCTGCCATGCCGCTCCATGAAAGCCCCCATTCGCTCCAGCGCCCGGCCGGAGCTCCGGGGCGCGGCGTAGCTGAATACCACCGGGAAGGCGATCATCCAGACAGTCATAAGGACCAGCGCCGCGAAGAGCGTCGCGGCCCCCAACAGCGGCAGGCGCGCATCAGCGATGGTCTTGCTCGCAGCGACAAAGGGGATGATGGTCGAGGTGTTGATCGCCATGAAAAGAAAACCGACGATGAGGTAGGGGCGCCGGCGGGAGCTCCCGCCGGACTTCTTTTTCTTCTTCCGGGGAAGAAATGAACGAGCAACCAGCAGGATGATGCTGAAACCGAGCACGATGTCGATCCAGGCGGATAGCTTGCGGTGGTGATCCGAGGGGATCACCGTATGCCTGAACACCAGCATCACCAGAAGGCCGAGGACTACGAGGAAGAGCGCCGCCCCCAGCACGAACAGCAGCGAGTTCCGGCGGCCGTTGCCCTTGCCGCTCAGGATGGTGATCTCGAACCCCAGCGCCGTGGGGCTCAGTGAGGCGGCCAGGGCCAGGGGCAGTATCTCCAGGAGAGCCGCACGCATCAGGCGCCACCCCGCGTTCGTGCTATCGACTTTGCCTCTATGAAGACCTGCTTCACCGACGGGACGCCCTCACGGATGCCGCCCTCCAGGCGGTCGATGGCCAGCGCCACCGCCTCCGCGTCCATTTCCGGCCGGAACTCGACCCCCATGTTGAGCAGGACCTCGTCGGGCCCGAGGTGCATGGTCAAAAGCTCCCGCACGGCCCCCACGGCCGGGTCCCCTGCCGCCAGCGCGCGGATGCGCCGCACCTCTTCGCTGTCGGCGCTCTCCCCCATCAGCAGCCCCTTGCTCTCATAGATGAGGAACACCGCCACCACCACCAGGATGGCGCCGATCATGAGCGCCGCCAGCCCGTCGAAGTAAGCCTTGCCGAGCTCGTGCCCCAGGAAGACACCCAGGAAGGCCACGGCGAGGCCGGCCATCGCCGCCGTGTCCTCCACCAGCACCACGAAGATCGAGGGGTCCTTGCTCGAACGCAGCGCCCTCCAGAATCCCTGCCCGGGCCGGCGGCGCCGGCGGAACTCACGCCAGGCCACGCTCCAGGAGACGCCTTCGAGGACGAGCGCCACGGCGAGGACCACGTAACTCCAGAATGGGTCGCCCAGCTCGCCCTGGTGCCGCAGGCGCTCTATGCCCTCGTAGAGCGACACGCCGCCGCCGGCCCCGAAGAGCAGGATGGCGACGATGAGACTCCAGAAATACTGCTCCATTCCCCGGCCGAAAGGGTGAGTGTCGCAGGCGGGCTTGCGGCTCCGGCGGATGCCCAGCAGCAGCAGCAGCTGGTTGCCGGTGTCCACCAGGGAATGTACGCCCTCCGAGAGCATGGCTGAACTGCCGGATGCCGCCCCGGCGGCGAACTTGGTGACAGCGATGCCCAGGTTGGCAGCGATGGCGCTGTAGATGGTGATCGGCCGCTCTGAAGTGCCTCCGGCCAAATGGCTCCCTCCACTCGATGGTCTCCACGGGGCGGCCACGCGGGTCCGCCGCCGCTAACTTTATCACGGCGGCCTTTGTTTTTGGCACTGGAAATCGGGTAACATTTCCGGACGGTCAACTCACGGGAGGCATGATGAAGATAGTCATCGTTGGAGGAGTCGCCGCCGGCGCCTCCGCCGCCGCCAGGGCGCGCCGCCTTAGCGAAGAAGCGGAGATCGTGTTGCTGGAGAAGGGGGAGTTCGTCTCCTTCGCCAACTGCGGCCTCCCCTACCATGTCAGCGGCGCCATCGAGAAGCGGGACAGCCTGGTGGTGGTCACACCGAAGACGCTGCGCGAATGGTTCAACCTCGACGTGCGCACCATGAGCGAGGTGACAGCGATAGACAGGGAGGGAAAGAAGGTCAGCGTCACCGACCGCGGCTCCGGCCTCAGTTACCAGGAGACATACGACAAACTCATCCTCTGCCAGGGCGCCGCCGCGCTCTCGCTGGAGGTGCCCGGCGCCGATGACCCGCGCATATTCCCGCTCAGGACCATTCCCGAGATGGACGGCATCATCGCCGCCATCGATGGCGGCGCCACTGCGGCCCTGGTGATCGGCGCCAATTACATCGGCATCGAGGCGGCCGAGGCCCTCATCCAGCGGGGCCTGTCGGTGGACCTGGTCGAACTGCAGGATCAGGTGATGCCGGCGCTCGACCGGGAGATGGCCAACGACCTGCGTTTCCACATCGAGGACCGCGGCGTCAGGGTGCACCTGGATTCCTCCGTGCAGGCTTTCAGCGAAGCCGGCGGCCGGCTCGTGGCCCGACTCGCTGATGGCGGCAGTGTCGTCGCCGATCTTGCCGTCATGGCGGTCGGCGTGCGGCCGGATACAGCCCTGGCAGAGGCCGCCGGGCTCGCGCTGGGCGCTACGGGCGGCGTCCGGGTAGACCGGCACATGCTGACCAGCGACCCCGACATCTACGCAGCCGGCGACATGGTGGAGGTGACCGACGCGGTCACGGGCTTGAGCGCCCGCATCCCCCTGGCCGGCCCGGCCAACCGCCAGGGACGCGTCGCCGCCAACCACATCTTCGGCCGGGATGACGCCTACGTGTCGACCCAGGGGTCAGCCATCGTCAAGGTGTTCGAGATGACCGCCGCCATCACCGGCGCTTCCGAGAAGACCCTGAAGGCGGCCGGCATGGACTACCGCAAGATCTACCTGCACCCCTACGGGCACGCGTCCTACTATCCGGGGACCGAGCCGATGCACCTGAAGCTGCTGTTCGCCCCCGGGGACGGGCGCCTGCTGGGGGCACAGATAGTCGGCTTCGACGGGGTCGACAAGCGCATCGACGTCCTGGCCACGGCCCTCAGGGCCGGCATGACCGTCCATGACCTCGAGCACCTGGAGCTGGCCTACGCGCCGCCATACGGCTCGGCCAAGGACCCGGTCAACATGGCCGGCTTCGTGGGGGTGAACCTGCTGGAGGGCGACGTCGATTTCTGGTACCCGGAGGACTTCCCGGAGCGCACCGCCGGCGGCGTCATCCTCGACGTGCGCACGAACATCGAGTACAGGAACGGCCACATCGCCGGCGCCCTGCACATCCCCTTGAGCGAGCTGCGCTCACGGCTGGGGGAGCTCGAGCCGTACCGCGACAGGGACATCTTCACCTACTGCCTCACCGGCATCCGCAGCTATTACGCCCTGCGCATACTCAGGCTCAACGGTTACGACAACGTCTACAATTTGTCCGGGAGCTGGAAGACCTGGACCAGCCATTTCCAGACCCGGGGGGAAGACGGCGCCAGGCTGCTGCCCCACACGGAGGCGGTGGAGGATTAGCCCTCCTCGCTCAGGACGGTGCCGCTGACCTCGTTGAAATAACCGTTGAACAGCACTCGCTGGGAGGCGATCACGGGCGCCGACGCGGTCACTTCCACCGGTCCGCTGCGCCAGCCGGGGAATGTGGGCGTCTCCATGGCTCCCGCTGCCAGGACCCTGTTCCGGTATCCCGCGGGCGCCGCGCCGTTGATGGTGACGGTATAGGTCACGTCGCCGGGGCCGGGGTTGGCGACCAGCACCCAGTTCTTCATCCCCGGGCTCAGCTGGTCGTACCAGGTCCAGTGATAGCTGGCGGCCAGCGCCACGGCCGGGTAGCCGGCCGTCTCGCCGAACGATGGCCCGAAGACCACCCTCTGGGCGGCGATGACCTGCCCGCCCTGGGCGCTAACCCGCACTGGCCCGGTCCGTATCCCCGGGAACTCCGGCGTGACGATGTCAAAGCCGTCCTGGTCCCCGGCGGCGGCCAGGGTCCCCCTCTGGCAGGCCGTGCCCGCCGGGGCCGGGTCAGAGCAGCCGCCAGCGCCGACCTCGATCACATAGTCCACCGGCGAGGGGTTGGGGTTGGCAACTAGCACCCAGTTCCTGCCGCCGACACCGTCATACCAGGGCCAGTAATAATCATCCGAGAGGCTCTCCGCGGGCACGCCCAGCGCCTCGTTGAAGGAGCCGCCGAAGTTGGAGAGGACCCGCTGCGAAGCGATCACCGTCCGGCGGTCCTGCTCGCTGGCCCAGGCGCCGCCATCCCTGTAAGCCCTTACCTCCACCGGCCCTCCCTGCGCACCGGGAAAGGTGGCAGTGACGGTCTCGCCCGGCCCGATGAGGAAATGGTCCTGGCCGTAATCGGGCCGGCTCTGGCTGAGGGTGTTGGGCTTCACCTGCCCGTCGATGAGCACCTCCGCCCGCACGGCCTCGCTGCCGGGGTTGTTGATGAGCACCCAGTTCCTGAAACCGGCGCTCTCCATGTCATACCAGGGCCAGTAATAGTGGCTGGAGAGCTTGTCCGCGGGCACGCTCACCACTTCCTCGATGGAGTCGCCGAACAGCACCCGCTGGCTGACGATCGCCTCCCGTGACGTGTTCACCCGCACCGGGCCGCCCATCTGGCCGGGGAAGGCCGCCGTAATCGCCTTGCCCGCCGGCACCACCCCCGGGTTCTGGCCCGGCACCTTGAACTGCGAGATGTCCCTGGCGGCGCCGGCGATGCTGATGCCGGTGGCGACGCTGTTCGGCGACGTCGCCGGGTTGGCCACCAGCACCCAGTTGTTGCTGTAGACCCCGTCGTACCAGCTGAAGTAGTTCTCCAGTGGCGGCGTCCAGTAATGGGCCGGCTGGGGCGTCGGCACCTGCACGCCCTCGCCGTCGACCAGCCACGCCTGGGGGACCGGCGTCGCCGGCACCCCCGGCCACCAGCCGAAATCGCCGCCGCTGGCGATGTGGGCGTAGACCGTGTAGGGGTAGCTGTTGTAGGATACCCAGCCGTTGTAGGCCCAGACGGCGTAGAACCAGTTCTCGTAGCAGTCCATGGCGTCGTCGCCGATACTCGGGACCCACTGCCACTTCCCCAGCAGGATGTCGGCCCCGGCATTGATGTTGTAGTCGATGTCGTACTTGAGCTTCTCGACGTCGTAGCTGCCCACGGAGGTGACCTGCATGATGCCGTAGCCGTTGTCCGGGCTGATCAGCGGCTGCCCCTGGGAGTTAAACTGGCGCCAGCCGCTCTCCTGGTAGGCGATGGCGTAGAGGACCTCCGGCGGGATGTTGCGCGTAACCGCCGCCGCGTAGAGCTTCTCGCGGATCTCGGCGGTGGGCGGGTTGCTGTAGGCGGCGGCGGTGGCTTCGAGCCGCGCCAGCATCAGGGTCGCCAGCAGGATGGCCGTCAGCAGGCCCAGGAGGGCTGGCCTTATCCAGGCCCCGCCTCCTGCGGCATAACCTTTCCCGGTAAAAAATGGTCGGGGAGATCTTCTTGTAGTCATGGGGTCACGCGCATCCAGGTCTCATACCCGTAATAATCTTATCGGCCTATTCTTCGACGAAGCGCGGCGGCTCCCTTTACCCGCGCGCTGGTATCGGGCGGTGGCTGGGGCTTGGCGTTTCGAGGACAGCGCGCCTTGAAAACGCGCCGGCGGGCTCAGTCCATCCCGGCGATGAAGGCGTCATCAAAGACCTTGACCACGCGCTCCAGCTTGCCGGCGGCCTCTTCGGCCACCTCCCGCAGGGTGACGTCGTCGCCCAGGGCGCCGAACTGCATCATGGCCCTGGGGTTGATGATCCTGACGACGGTGCCGCCGTCGAGGGCGGCCTCCACCACCACGTTGCAGGGAAGCAGCAGCCCTACCTCCGGCCGGGCGCTCAGGGCGCGGTGCGCCAGCGGCGGGTTGCAGGCCCCCAGGATCGTGTATTTCCGGAAGTCGACGCCGATCTTCTCCTTCAGGGCGTCGTGGACGTCCACCCGGGTCAGTATGCCGAAGCCCTCTTTCTTCAGCTCCTCGATGACGGTTTCCACCGCCTCCTCGTAAGGCTGGTCGAGCCGCGTCGTGAAAGCCATCTCATCGCTCATGGAAACTCCTCCTGCACTCACTTCAGTTTGCGGGTCCATTGCTTTAGATACAGCGGGGCCGCATCGGGTTCAAAACCTACTCGGCGTTCTCCTCCGCGGGATTCTCCTTGAGCGCCGTCTCGATGAACGCCTGGGCCTCCTCTTCCGTTATCGGCCCCTCGGCGGCCACCTTGTTCAACTCCCGCGGCTTGAGAAAGCAGACGCCCCACTTGAACAGCAGGTAGTCGTCACCGTCCAGGGAGAGGGCCACGACCTTGCCGGGCCTGTCCCAGTCCACCTTGAGCTCGGCGCCCCTGTCGGTGTTGCCGAAGGCGTAGCCCACGGCGATGATGCCGCTGGTCTTCTCGAACTCCGCGAAGTAGGTCGGACCCGGGTCGTAAGGGGCGCTCGAAGCCGGCGCCGCCTCACCGGCGCCCTCCACCGGTGCGTAAACCGTCAGCCGCCACCTGCCGCTGGGGGATTCTTCCTGCAGGATCACGTCTCTGTCTTCAAAAAACACTTTGTGCCTCCGTGATAAAAC
The DNA here is from genome assembly GCA_003599855.1 of Gaiellales bacterium. Taxonomy (GTDB): domain Bacteria; phylum Actinomycetota; class Thermoleophilia; order BMS3ABIN01; family BMS3ABIN01; genus SURF-19. The sequence continues at coordinate 27,876 of QZKG01000022.1, forward strand.
CGGAACGGTTGTTGTCTTACCATTAGAGATTACACGATTTCGCCCGCCATCGGGAAACGCCGGCGTCAGCGCCGGTTTCAAAGCGGGTGTCCGGTGAAATTAAACTATAGAAGCCCGGATTCCGTCCGCGACCATGAGCCGGGGCGGGGGGCAAAGCCACAAACAGGAGCGTCGGGAGATGGAAAAGATAAAAAAGAGCGAAGCCGAGTGGCGCGAAAAACTGACCGACGAGCAGTACCGTGTCACCCGCGAGAAGGGCACCGAGAGGGCTTTCACGGGAGAATACCACGACAACAGGAACAAGGGCTCATACCGCTGCGTCTGCTGCGGGCAGGAACTCTTCAGCTCCGGGGACAAGTACGACTCCGGCACTGGCTGGCCCAGTTTCAGCCAGCCGGTGGACGAGGAGCGCATCGACATGGCCAACGACGCCAGCCTGCTGGTGCCGCGCACCGAAGTGCTCTGCAGCCGCTGCGACGCGCACCTGGGCCATGTCTTCGAGGACGGGCCGGAGCCTACCGGGCAGCGTTACTGCATCAACTCGGCGGCCCTGGACTTCGAGCCGGAAGAGTCATAGACAGCAAGGGGCGAAAGCGTCCGCCCGGGTCATCCCCTGTCGGGTTTTCCCATGGAGAAGGCCTTGCCCAGCAGCTTTCCGAGCCCGTGGTACTGGCGCACGGAGGGTGAGAAGATTATCGGCCTGACCATCTCAACGTCCGCCTTGCCTTTCTCGTTCAGTACCGACTCCTCTGCCTTCACGTCGATGATCTCCCCGATGAACTGGGTATGCAGGCCTATCTCCAGGGTGTGGATCAGGCGGCACTCGAGTACCAGGGGGAACTCCTCCACGTAAGGCGCGTCGACGACCTCGCTCGCAACCGCCGTCAGCCCCGCCGCCGCGAACTTGTCCTGGTCCCGGCCGGAGACGAGCCCGACGTGATCCACCTGGCGGGCATGGTCCTCCGAGGGTATGTTGACCGTGAACGCCTGGCGCGCCACGATGCTGCCATAGCTGTAGGTTGCCTGGCGCAGGGCGACGGCGATGCAGGGCGGCTTGGAACAGCAGAGGCCGCTCCAGGCGGCGGTCATGACGTTAGGCCTGCCCTCTGCGTCGTAAGTCCCCACCAGAAAAACCGGCGACGGGTAAGCGATGGGTTGTGCTCCCAGTGATCTCTTCATCGTCACTCTCCTTTGGATGTTTCCTGTTTGAATGCCAGGACCGTCTCCACGGGCAGGCCCCAGATGGTGGACAGGCGGGACTCCCGCACCTTGAATGCCGCCTCCCGCAGGGAGTGTCCTACGTAGATGGGCCGGCAGTCCAGGAGCGCCGGCCACTTAAGGTGACCCCACTCGTAGAGCCGCTCCATCAGCCGTGGGGGGCCGGCTTTAGACAGGGCGACCACGCAAACGCGGCCGCCGGGCCTGAGCACCCGCCGGCACTCGCCCAGCACGCGGGGTATCTCGGGAGTATCGAACAGTTCCAGGGTGAAACTCATGAAGACCGCATCCACCTTGGAGTCTCTAAAAGGCAGGCTGGCCGCGTCCCCCAGGCTGAGCTCTGCCCGCAGCGCCAGGCCTTCCCGTTCCAGCCGCTCCTGGGCCAGCCCCAGCATCCGGGGGGACAACTCGATGCCGAAGACCCTGCCTTCCTCCCCTACCGCCGCCGCGATTGCTTCCAGGCTGTGCCCTGTCCCGAAGCCCGGCTCAAGCACCTGCTCGCCTGGCAACGGGGCCAGCATGGCCAGCCCTCCCAGGCGCAGCTTCTTCTCCCAGGACCCCTCGACCAGATCGTACCAGCGGCTGATGCGGTCATATGAGCGGCGGGCCTGCTCCCGGGTGCGGTGCACCCTGGCAATCTCGAAACCTTGAACGCCCATCGATACCTCCAGGTCATGGAGTATCCATATCCAGCCGGGGGTCACCGTAAACGGATGGCTGTCCGGAGCGCCTGGGGGCAGCCCGCTCCTCGACCGTCGCGGCCGGGCCGACCGGGTCAGGACCGCGAGAGCTCCCGCAGGCTGACGCCCTTGCTGCTCCAGGCTTCCGCGTGCCGCGGGTCGACCTCGAGGGCGCTGTCGAAGCAGCGTATCGCCTCATCGTAACGCTTCAGGTGATGCAGGGCGATGCCCTTTCCGGTCCAGGAATCGGCGTCCATGGCATCGATCTCCAGGGCGCGGTCGTAGCTGTCCAGGGCTTCGTCGAAGCGGCCCAGGCGGGCCAGGCTCTGGGCCTTGCCATGCCAGGAATCAGCGCGGCCCGGATCCGATTCGAGCGCCTCGGCATAGCTGGCAACCGCCTCAGCGTAACGCTCCAGGCGCGCCAGGCCCTCGCCGCGGCCATGCCAGGCGTCCACATAGAGCGGCGCGATCTCCAGGGCCTCATCGAAGGAATCCACCGCCTGGGCGGGCTCTCCCAGGTTGAGCAGGCACTCACCCCTGCCGTACCAGGCAGCCGCATCGCCCATGTCTGTGGCAAGCGCCTTGTCGTAGCTCTTGAGGGCCTTCTCGCACTGCCCCAGCTGCCTGAGGCTCTCGGCGCGGCTCACCAGGTAGCGAGCGTCGGCCGGGGCGAGCTTGAGCGCCCGGTTGAAACTCTGTACTGCCTGCGAATGCCTGCCGGTACGCGCCTGGCACTCACCCTTGCTGAACCAGGCCGGGGCGTTCCTGCCCTCCAGCTTCAGGGAGCGTTCATAGGCCGTGATCGCCGCCTGGAGCTGGTCCAGCCGCTTGAGGCTCTCGGCCTTGCCGAACCAGGTCGCGGCGTCGTGGTGCTTGCGCCGGATAGCCTTCTCGAAGGAATCGACTGCCTCCTGGTCGCGGCCGAGGCCCTGGAGCGACATGGCCTGGCCGTACCAGATCCGCCCGTCCCTGGCGTCCAGCTCCAGGGCGGCGGCATAGGCCCTGATGGAATCGTCGAGCCGGCCCAGGGCGCGCAGGCTCTCGGCCTTGCCCAGCCAGACGCGGTAGTCGCCCGCCCCGGCGCCGGCGGCTTTGTCATAGCAGGTGATGGCCTCGTCATGCCGCTCGAGACCGCGCAGGCTCTCGGCCTTGCCGAACCAGGCGTCAGCCCGGGTGGCGTCGACCTCGAGCGCCTTGTCCAGCCAGACGATGGCATCCTCCAGGCGACCGGTGGCGCGGAAGCTGTCACCCTTGCCGAACAGCGCGCCGACGTGACCGGGGTCGCCCTTGAGCACAGCGTCAAAATCGTTGATGGCGTCGCGATGGTCCTCCAGCAGGCGATGGCACTCACCCCGTCCGAAGAATGAGGGCAGGTGCTTCTCCATGAGCTGGAGCGACTCGCCGTAGCAGTCGATCGCCCGTTGCAGCCGCCCGAGCGCCCTCAGGCTCTCGGCCTTGCCGAACCAGGCGCCGCCGCTCTGGGTGTTGAGCTTGAGACACTTTTCGTATCCCCTGACCGCTTTTTCATGCTCGCCGAGGGCTCTAATGCTCTCAGCGCGGCCGAACTGGGCCTGCTCGTTCCGGGCATCGAGCCTGATGGCGCGGTCATAACTTTTCACCGCCGGGCGCTCACGTCCCAGCAGGCGCTGGCTCTCCGCCTTGCCGAGCCAGGCCGACGCGTCGCGCGGGGACAGCTTGAGGCAACGCTCGTAAGCGCTTACTGCCTGCCCATGGCTGCCCAGGTTCCTCAGGCTCTCCGCCTTGCCGAACCAGGCAGGAGCGGATCCGGGCTCAACCTTGAGCGAAGCGTCGAAGCTTGCGATAGCCTCGTCATGGCGACCCAGAGTCTGCAGGCTCATGGCCTTGCCGAACCAGGCGGTGGCTTCTTCCGGGTCGATCTTGAGGCACTCGTCGTAATCCGGGACCGCCTCCTCGTCGCGCCCCAGCCCGCGCAGGCTCTCCGCGCGGCCAAGCCAGGCGCCGGCGAAACCGGGGTCGACCGCCAGCGAACTGTCATAGCTGGCGATGGCGTCCTCCAGCCTGCCGAGGTTCCTCAGGCTCTCCGCCTTGCCGAACCAGGTCCCGGCGTCGCCGGGCTCCAGCTTCAGAGCCTCTTCAAAACTGGCCAGGGCCTCCTCATCGCGGCCCAGTTGCTGCTGGCAGACACCGCGCCCGAACCAGGCCCCTGCCAGGGAAGCGTCCTGTCTGAGAGCGCCGTCGAAATTGTCTGTCGCCTCCTCGTACCGGCCGAGGCTCTGCAGGCAAAGCGCCTTGCCGTACCATGAAGCCCCATGGCTGTTGTCGAGATCCAGCGACCGGTCATAACTATCAAGGGCGCGTGCGTCCCGGCCGAGGGCCCGCTGGCTCTCGGCCTTGCCGAACCAGGCCAGGGCGTCGCCGGCTTCCAGGGAAAGCGCCTTGCCGTAGCTCTTGAGCGAATCCTTCAGGCGGCCGAGGGCTCGCTGGCTCTCGGCCTTGCCGAACCACGACCTTTCGTCGCGGGGGTCCAGCTTCAGGGCGCGCTCGAAGGACATCAGGGCCGCTTCCTGCCTGTCCAGCCGGCGCAGGCACTCGCCCTTGCTATGCCATGCCGGCGCGAACCTGTTGTCTGCCTCGAGGGCGTCATCGAAAGACTCAAGGGCCTCCTCATGACGTCCGAGCGCGCGCAGGCTCTCACCCCTGCCGTACCAGGACAGCGCCGCCGCCGGGTCGATCTCGAGTGCCCTGTCAAATGACTGGATCGCTTTTTCGAAGTCTCCCAGCGAGCGCTGGCAATCGCCCTTGCCATGCCAGGATGCGGCGTCGCCGGGGTCGGACTTTATCGCCTGACCGTAAGCGGCGATGGCGTCCTTGAACATCCCGAGGGCCCGCTGGCTCTCGGCCTTGCCGAACCAGGCGTCGCGGTTAGCGGGTTCCAGCTCCGTCGCCTTGCCGTAGACCACATCCGCCTCTTCAAGACGGCCCAGGGATGAAAGGCTGCCAGCACGGCTGAGCCAGGCGGCGGTGAAATCAGGTTTCAGGTCGATGGCCCGCTCGAAGCTGGCGAGCGCCTCTTCGCCGCGGTCGAGCTGCTGCATGCTCAGGCCCCTGCCGTACCACGCCGGCTCCGCCGAGCCATCCAGCTCCAGGGCGCGGTCGTAGGAGTCCGCCGCGCTCTCGTTTTTACCCATCAGCCTGAGGCCCTCGGCGCGGCCATACCAGGACGCGTAGCTGCCGGTTTCGACCGCCAGGCTGTGGTCGAAGCTCTCGACCGCCCGGGGATAGCGCCCGAGCCGCAGCTCGCTCTCGCCCTTGCCGTACCAGGCGAGGGCATCGTCTGGGACCAGGCGTAAAGCTTTCTCGTAGCTGCGAACGGCGGTCTCGTCATCCCCCATGCTGCGCAAGCTCTCGGCGCGGCTGTACCAGGCGCGGTCGTCATTACGGTCGATGTCGAGGGCCTTGTCGAGGAAGCGCACCGCTTCGACGAAACGCCCCATGCTCCTCATGGCCTCCGCCTTGCCGAACCAGGACTGCTCGTGCCTGGGCTCCAGCTTGATGGCCCGGTCATAACTCTTTATCGCGTCGGCGAAGCGCCCCAGCCCGCGGAGGCTCTCGGCCCTGCTGAACCAGGCGGGGGCGCTGCCGCTGTCGATCCGGAGCGCCTCGTCGAAGCTGGAGACGGCGTCTTCGGGACGACTTAAAAGCTCCAGGCAAAGCCCGCGGCTGTACCAGGCGGCGCCGTCTTCCGCGTCGATAGCGAGGGCCCGGTCGAAACTGGCGATAGCCTCTTCGAGACGCCCGCCCTCAACCAGGGTCAGACCCCTGTTATACCAGGCCTCTCCATCGTCCGGGTTCAGCTCCAGCGCCCTGTCGAAGCAGGCGATGGCCTCGTCGAACCTGCCGGCGGCCGCCTCCACCGGTTCTGGCTCTTCCTCTTCGGCAGCCGCTTCCACCGGTTCCGGTTCTTCCTCTTCGGGGGGCGCCTCTTCAGCCGCAGGCTCCTCGACTTCTTCCAATACTTCTTCTTCTGAGACCGGCATTTCCTCGTAAGCCGCAGGCTCCTCAACCGCCGCTTCTTCAAGTACTTCTGCTGCAGCTGGCTCTTCTTCCAGCGCCTCTTCGACCGCAAACTCTTCATCAGCAGGCGCCTCTTCAGCGGTGAACTCCTCTTCGGAGGGCGCCTCTTCAGCCGCAGGCTCCTCCCCTGCTTCTTCCAGGACTCCCTCCCCTGCCATCAACTCTTCTTCGGGGGCCTCGGCTTCGGCCAGCTCCTCTTCGACTTCCCGCAGCAGCGAATCCAGGGCGCTGGCCGCGGCCGGCTCCTCGACCTCCCCGGGAGCGCCAGCGGCTTCCTCTTCCCCGGCCGGCTCCCCGGCCTCGGCAGCCTCTTCATCGTGCACCGACGGCATCGCCCATTCCACTGCCTCGTCCTCTTCCTCGGACTGGTACATGAGCTCCTCGTCCACCGGCTCGAAGGACTGGGAGGACACTACCGCGTCCAGCGACGGCGGGGCCGCCTCCTCCTCCTCGGCTGGCTCTCCTTCCCCGGAGTCCGCTTCCCCAGCGACCTCTTCGACGACAGGCTCCGCGGCCTCGACGGCCTCCTCCTCCTCGGCCGGCTCTTCCTCTCCGACTTCCGGCTCTTCCTCCTCGGCCTCCATCCAGGCGGGGCGTTCCCCCCCGGCGTCCAAAGCGGCAAAGAACCGCTCGGCTTCGGTCATCTCCTCCTCAGGCCTGGTCTCCGGCACTGCTTCAGGTTCCAGGGCTTCCTCTTCAGCGGGCTCCTCCCCGGCGGGCTCTTCCGCGGCTGTTTCAGCCTCGGCCCCGGCTGCCACCTCTTCAGCTTCCACGATCTCTTCGATTTCCACCACTTCTTCAGCTTCAGCTACCTCGGCAGCCTCCTCGATTCCGGCTTCCAGCGTCTCCGCCGCAAGCTCTTCATCCGCCTCCCATGCCAAAGCTTCTTCTTCTGCCTCTGCTTCCGGCATCATCTCTTCCACGGGCGTCCCCTCGACAGGTTCTTCCGCCCCGGTCCCGGCTTCTTCGAACTCCTCAGCCGCCGGGGCCTCCTCCGGCGCCTCTTCCACTACGGCCTCATCCGCCGCCGCGGGCGCCGCCAGTCCCAGCAGTTCACTCCTGAGCAGCTCGGCGCTCTCATCTCCAGGACTGAGCTCCAATACCTTGTCGAGGGCATCCAGGGCCTCGCTGTCACGCCCGATCTCCTTGAGGCACATGCTCTTGCCCAGCCAGAAATCCACATCCCAGCGGTCCAGAACCACCGCCTTGTCGAAGGCGGCCAGGGCGTCATTGTACCGGGACTTCTCCAGCAGGATGGCGGCCTTCTCCCCCCAGCCACGGGCCAGCCCTGGCTCCAGCTCGATCGCTTTCTCCAGCGATTCCAGCGCGGCGTCGAGGCGACCCATGTCCCGTTGTATCACGCCCAGCTGCGCCCAGGCCTGCGCGCTGGAAGGATCCAGGCCCACCGCCGTCTCCAGCGATTCCCGGGCTTCGTCCAGGCGGTCCAGGTAGTGGAGGCTGATGCCCCGCTGCAGCGGGATCGTCGCGTCGCGGTGATCGAGTTCGAAGGCCTTGTCCAGCGCCTCGACCGCCTCCTCGTAGCGCCCGAGGTTATGCAGACTCAGGCCCTTGTAGTACCAGGCAGCCGGGTCCCAGAGCTCGACCTGCTCGATCCGCTCGAACATCTCGACAGCCTCTTCTAAACGCCCGGCGGAATTGTAGATGACGCCCTTGTTGAACAGCGCCGCCGTTTCCCCCGGGTTCGCCTCGATGGCGTGGTCGTAACTCTTCAGGGCGTCGTCGATCCTGTCCAGGGTGTGGAGACTGACGCCGCGGTTGAACCAGGCGGCGGAGTCCTCGGGTTCGTACTCGACGGCCTTGTCATAGCACTTGATGGCCTCCTCGTGGCGCTCCAGCGCCTGGAGGCTGGTCCCCTTGTTGAACCAGGCGGACGCGTCGCGCGAGTCCAGCTCCAGCACCGCGTCGAAGGCGGCGATGGCGTCTTCATAACGCCCCTGCTTGTGCAGGCTCACGCCCTTGCGGTACCAGGTCTCGGAGTTCCACGGGTCAATCCTGAGTGATTCGTCATATGCCTGGACCGCCTCGTCATCACGGTCCAGCCCGGCGAGCGCGCTGCCCATGAGGAAATCGATCTCCGCAACGGTCTTGCCCAGCTCATTAGACCTGTCGAAGCAGGTGACCGCCCGTTCCGGCTGGCCCGCTTCGCGGTGTTTCTCGCCCTTCTCGACCAGGCCTGCGGCCTCTTTATGCACTTTGTCGCGGGCCTTGGCCAGGATGCCCAGTGCCTCCTCGAAATGCCTCACCCCGATCAGCTTGATCCCCTTGGTGATCTGTGACCGCGCCGAGCGCGGTGCGGAATATGACATTCTGGCCATCTATGACTCCTGGTCGTGAGGTAACATAAACATGCCGTCTTCTGCCCCGCCGGACACCCGGCTGACACTGCCCTGACATCGGGGGGCGCCGGGCATTGCAGTTAAGTGATTGAAAAGGGGTAGGCCTTGGTATCGAGAGCTTTCCTTTACCGGTGCAGTTGTCGTTTCAGCTGCGATGCGGGCTAACCCCTTTCCGCGGCCGGCATGGCCGCGCCAGTGAAACCAGCCGGCGCTCACCAGCCGACCGTTAAGGAATGATTCTATACCAAACAATCAGCTTTTTCAGCGCATCCGTTTATTTTTTTTACGTATTTTTCCGACCCCGCAGCCGCGCTCCCGGCTCGCCCGCGAGCTGCCCCGGGGCTTGCCGAAAGTACCTCGATTCGCCCCGGCAAAGGCAACCCGACATGTAGTTTTGCGGAGAACGGGTATGAACAGGATACGGGAACGATAACTGCGCGCCGTCAACCGGCGGGCATGGGAAAGGAGACAGATATGGAGCAAGTCCAAAGGGCGACCTTCGGTGCCGGATGCTTCTGGGGTGTTGAAGAGACTTTCCGCAACGTGCCTGGAGTCGTTTCGACGGTGGTGGGCTACGCCGGAGGGCACACAGAGGACCCGACCTACGAGGATGTCTGCCACGGCGGGACCGGCCACGCAGAGGTGATCCAGGTGGAATACGACCCCGGCCAGGTGTCTTACGAGAAGCTGCTGGACACTTTCTGGAGCTCACACGACCCGACTCAAAGGAACCGGCAGGGACCAGACGTCGGCAGCCAGTACCGTTCGGTTATCTTCTACCATACGCCGGAGCAGGAAGATGCGGCGCGCAGGTCCATGGAGCTGCTGACTGACAGCGGGACCCTGCCCGGTCCGCTGGCCACCGAACTTCTGCCGGCGCCGGAGTTCTACCGCGCAGAAGAGTACCATCAGCAGTATTTCAGCAAGCGGGGATTGCGCGGCAGCTGTTCCAGCAGGGGGTCCTGTTCCTGAGCAAGACTCTCAGTCGCGCATGTTCACGTACTGGAGCGGGATGCCCAGGTCCGCTTCCTTGAGCAAGGCGATCACCGCCTGCAGGTCGTCCCGCTTCTTGCCGGTCACCCGCACCTGCTCGTCCATGATCTTGGCCTGCACCTTTGACTTCATGCCCTTGACCAGCTTGACGATCTCCCGCGCCTTCTCGGCGTCGATGCCGGCCACCACGCGGATCTCACGGCGCACCATGTCGCCGGAAGCGTTCTCCACCTTGCCCATGTCCAGCGCCCTGGGGCTGATCCCCCGCTTGGAAAGGTTGGTGGAGAGCTCGCCCTCGATGGCCTTGAGCTTCATGTTGTCCTCGGTGAGGATCCTGATCACCCCGGCCTTGCGGTCCAGCGATACCTCGGACTTCGATCCACGGAAATCGTAACGGGTAGTGGTCATCTTCTTCGTCATGTTGACGGCGTTGTCGACCTCCTGCATGTCGACTTCGTTGACGACGTCGAATGAGGGCATCGGCGCTCCTTTCCGCGTTCCTTTTCCCTGACTTTCCAGCCAGTCGTTACCGGCGGCGCCGGGGCTTACGTCCCGGCAGGATGCATATTCTAGTGGAAGCACGCCCCGGGGGCAAAGGCGTCGCCGGTTAACAAACGGCGGCGCTGCTCTGATATAGTATTCGGCATCACCGGGCGTAAACGACGGGAGAACCAGCGGATGCGGGCCATCAGGAACATCTTCAGACGGAAACTGCGCGCGACCCTCACCATAGGCGGCATCGCCATCGGCGTGCTGGCGCTGGTGGTCATGGGCGCGATCGCGGAGAAGATGACCCTGCTGGTGAACGGCGGCACGGAGTATTTCAGCGACAAGGTCACCGTATCCGAGAGCCCGGCCCACTCCATGGCGGCGCTGCCCATGTCCATCGACCGCGTCGCGGAGATGGAGGCGGTGGACGGCGTCAACGTGGCCTCGGCGGGGTGCACCCTCCTCCTTGACGAGGATGGCGGGGCTTCTTTCGGCATGCCGGCCATGCTGATCGGCTACGACCTGCGCGCCCGGGACCTGGAATCCTTCGAAGTCACCTTCGCCGACGGGCGCGACCTGGAGCCGGGGGACCAGGGCAAGGCGGTCATCGGCTCGGACCTGGTCAAGAAGCTGGGGGTGGAGAAGGCCGGCGACACCATCGAGGTCCGTGGCCGCACCTTCGAGGTGGTGGGCATCATGGAAGCCACCCTGACCGCGCCGGACACGACGGTGCTGGTCAACCTCCCCGACGCCCAGGAGATCTTTTACGACGGTTTGCCGGAGTTCGTCCAGTCCATGGTGACCCAGGATGAGGTCATCACCGACCTCACCATCTATCCCGACGAGGGCGTCGATCCCGACCAGCTGGCGGACCGGCTGGAAGCGCAGTTCGACGACATCGACGCCATCGGCCCGGAGAAGTTTGAGGAGCAGATCGGCAGCATCGCGGACATCTTCAACTACATCGTCTACGGCGTGGCCATGGTCTCACTGGTGGTGGGCGGCCTGTCGGTGATCAACACCATGACCATGTCGGTCTACGAGCGGACCCGGGAGATCGGCATCCGCAAGGCGCTGGGCGCTTCCGACTGGCGTATCATTCGGCAGTTCCTCACCGAGTCGGCCTGGATCGGCCTCATCGGCGGGATCATCGGGCTGGCGCTGGGCTCACTGATGACGGCGGGCGGCAACAACGCCATCGAGCAGAGCGGCACCGCCATCTTTTTACTGACGCCGCGCCTGGCCATCGGCTCGTTGGCGTTCGCGGTGGTCCTGGGCGTGCTGAGCGGCCTCTACCCCGCCTGGCACGCAGCGCGGATGAACCCGGTGGAGGCGCTCAGGTATGAATAAAGGGGACGGGACAGGAGCAGCGGCTTGAGCATCATCAGCGTCAAAGAGGTCTATAAACGTTATCAGCTGGGCAGGGAGAACTTCGTCCACGCCCTCAGGGGGGCGACCATGCAGGTAGAAAAAGGCGAGATGCTCGCCATTATGGGGCCTTCCGGCTCGGGCAAGTCTACGGTGATGCACCTGATGGGCTGCCTGGACCGGCCGGACCGGGGCGAGGTGTGGCTGGCGGATCGGCGGGTGGACACACTGCCCCATGGCGAGCTGACGGGCATCCGCGGCAAGGAAGTGGGTTTCATCTTCCAGGGGTTCAACCTGATACCGACGCTGACCGCCGTCGAGAACGTCGCCCTGGCGGCCGAGTACGCCGGCGCTTCAAGAGGCAAGGCCCGGGAGCGGGCGGAGGACGTCCTGAAAGAAGTGAGCCTGGCCGACCGCATGGGCCACAAGCCCGGCGAGCTGTCAGGGGGCCAGCAGCAACGGGTGGCCATCGCCCGGGCGCTCATCAACGAACCGAGCGTGGTGCTTGGGGACGAGCCCACTGGCGACCTCGACACCGAGTCATCCCGCGAGATCATCGGGCTGATGAAGTCCATCAACGAGCGCCAGGGGACCACCTTCGTGCTGGTCACCCATAACCCCGAGATCGGCGACGCCTGCCACCGCACGGTCCTGATGCTGGACGGCGCCGTCAGCGAAGGCTGACACGGCGCCTGCCGGCTCACGCGGCCGGCCGCCACGGCCGGACCCGGCCCTCTAGGGCATCCCCTCCAGCTGCTGGTTGACCTGGTCTTCGATCTCTTTGGCCCGCTGCTCCGCCTCGTCAGCCGCTTCCTGCGCCTTGTCCACGGCCTCCACCGGGCTGGCGACGCCGCCACCCTGGCCCTGCTGCTCTTCGCCGGACCCGTCGCCGGAGCCGCAACCCGCGATGCCGGCAGCGGCCAGCGCCAGCAGAAGCAGGATGATCACTGCCTTCTTCCGCTCCATGGGTCTCCCTTCCTTATGATCGTCAATGGCCCCACACAGGCCATCCGGGACCTGTCCTTAGCCAAATTCGGCAACGGCGCCGAAAGGATTAGGTCGGCTGGCTCCTGCCAGGACTGCGCCTGCTGCCCGCGACGCATCTGGCCTCCCTTTGGTCGGTTGAAGGATCGTCTTTTCATGCGGCCGCACCCGCTGCAAGGCTGGGCTGAGGCACTCACTGAGGCCCTACCGCTGTTTTTCCTCCAGCCTGTAGATGACCCCATCCAGTGAGACCACGTACACCTCGCCGCGTGCATCTTCACCGAAGGAGGTGATCGACCCCGACACTTGGGCCACCTCCGTGCTGGATACCACCGCGCCTGTATCCCGGTCGCAGACCAGCGCCCAGACCTTGCCCGAGCCGTAATCGCCGAAGAGGTAGGCTCCGTCGAGGCCGGCGATCCCCCCGCCGCGATAGACGTAGCCGCCGATGACGGAGATCCCCTCCGAACGGCCGTAGTCGATCACCGGACCGGCGAACTCCGTCGCCGGGCGCCCCTCCGGGTTGCGGAACTGCTCGCTGCCCTCGAACAGGTTCCAGCCGTAGTTGCCGCCCCGGACCACCAGGTCGATCTCCTCACGGCTTGCCTGGCCCACGTCACCGGCCCAGAGGTCGCCGGTGGCGCGGTCGAACGAGAAGCGGTAAGGGTTGCGAAACCCCAACGCCCAGACCTCGCCGCGGGCCCCGGCGGCGCCGATGAAGGGGTTGCCCGGAGGGATCGCGTAGGGATCTCCCGCGAACGGGTCGATGCGCAGGATCTTACCCAGCAGGGTCGACAGGTCCTGGGCGTTCGCGCTGGGGTCACCCTGGCCGCCGCCATCGCCCAGGGCGATGTACAGGTAACCGTCTGGGCCGAAGGCGAGCATGCCGCCGTTGTGGTTGGAGTACGGCTGGGGTTGTTCCAGCATGACCTCCTCGGACCCGGCGTCGGCAGCCAGCGCGCCGCCGGGACCGGCGCTGGTGGTGAAACGGGAGATCCGTGTCGCCCCTGACGGGCTGGCGGTGTAGTTCACATAGAAGTAGCCGTTACCGGCGAAACCCGGGTCGAAGGCGAGACCGATCAGCCCCTGCTCTCCCCCGGACTCCACCCTGTCGCTGATGTCGAGCAGTACCAGCGCTTCCGCGCCCTCACGGTCCTCGAAGACCTTGATGACGCCCGCCTGCTCCACCACTGCCAGCAGCCCGGCCTCCCCGGGGACAGCCGTCAGGAAGACCGGGGCCCGGAAGGAGATGTCACCGAAAACCCGGACCGCCTCGAGCGGCCGCGGCCGCGGCAGCCCCTCCGCCTGCGTCCCGGTTACGGTAGCCTCCCTGAAGCTGAAGCCGCCGTCGCCGCCACAGCCGCCGGCGGCCATGAGGATGGCCAGTGCCGGAATGAGGATCGCCAGGCGAGCTGTGAGTTTGCCGACCATGCCGCTATCCTTCCCGCCGGCGACCGGGCGAAAACCGGGGCTAGGCGCTCAGACGCGCCCGTAAGCGACCAGGTGGCGGTCGCTCGCTGCCTGCACCACGAAATGGTCGAGCCGGGCCGCGCGCAGCTGTTCCCGGACCTCGTCGAGCCGGTAAGCCGCCAGCAGTGAATGGTAAAAGTCATGCTGCAAGAGCTCCGGCTCGCCCCCGGCATGGGCCTTGACCAGCCTGACGGCGTCGTCGGCGCTCGCCGGTCGCATCAGGTCCATCACGAAAACCGGAGCCCCCGGGAGGGCGAGGCGCCGGGCCGTGTCCCAGAGGGACATGGGATCGGCCAGGTGGTGCAGCAGGCTGTTGCTGATCACGATGTCATAGTGGTCCCTGGGCGGGTCGAAATCCGGCAGCAGCCCGTAGCAGAGCCTGATGCGCTTCTCGAGACCGCGGTCGCCGCCGACGATCATCCGCCCGAACTTGAGCATCGCTCGCGAACCGTCGATGCCGTGCACCTCACATTCGGGAAAGGCCCGCGCGAAGCGCGCCGAGATGTCGCCGGGGCCGCAGCCCAGATCCAGGACGAAGCCGCAGGAAACGACATCGGGGAAAGCGAGCCGGAACTCCTCGATGAAGTTCTCGTGGGGTTCCTCGAAGTCGGCGCCCGCGTAAACACGCGCCTGCTCCTCGTCCAGCATCAGCTCCGGTTCCGGAATCCGCTCCATCAACCCCTGACCGCTCTCTTCGCTGTCGCCACTGACCGGGTCGTCATCGCTCCCACTTGCTCTGCTTGCCCTCCTCCGGGTACCTGTAGGCCCGGTCCGGGAAGAAGAAGACGATCTCCTCGGCTTCCTCCCGCGACAGGCCGGTTACCCGGATCACGCCGTCCACGATCGGCTCGGCCACAGGCAGGACCGCCCTGACTTTCTCGTTATAGACGACGGCCAGACTGACCTGTCCGCCGGACTCGCCGGCCGCGGCTGCCATGGAGGCGGTCATCCGCTGCAGCCTGAGGGTGTTGTCGCGGCCCTGCTCGTCATCCATCTGGAACACCACGTCGAAGCTGCCGTCAGCCGCCGGCGCCGCCTCGGCATAGAAGATGTCGTACTGCGTGAAGAAGAAACTGCTCACGAGGACCCAGGGGACGGTGGCCGCCTGGTCCGCCCCGCCCGCTCCTGCCCCTGGGAAGATGAGCCTGCCCGGCGGCAGGCTGCCCGGGTCGAGGCTCCCGGCCTGCGCCTGGCGCGACAGCTCCTGGTCAACTTCCATGATCCTCAGCCGCCCCTCGCGCTCGAAACTGGTATACGTGTTCACCCCGTCGCCGAGCTCCGGGGCATCGGCGCAGCCGCCGGCGAGGGCCAGGGCCGCCGACAGGACCGCCAGCGACAGGGCCATGCGAGCCAATCTGCCCGGTAACGCCCGCTTGAGGCGATGGTCCACGCGCAGCTCCACTGCCTACTTCTTCCTGGCCGTGTCGAGGACCGACCGGAAGTCCCGGGGCGCCGGCTTGTCGGCGATGATGAAATCATATAACTGGTCGGCGAGCTCCGGGTAGCGGTACAACTCGTCCCGCAGACGCCGCTGGCGGTACTCGAAGAAATACTCCGGCTTCACCCGGAGAGCCCTGGCGATGACCTTGACTACCTGGTTGGCCGGCACGGGCCGGGTGCCGCAGGCAAGGTGGTTGAGGTAGCCCGCGGAGAGCTTGGTCCTGGTCGCCAGGCGGCGATAGCTCATCCTGCGCTCTTCCATCAGGTCGCGCAGGGCGTCCGCGAAGGGCGCCGAGGAATTGGCGATATCGTCACTTTTCCCGCTCTTCACCTTTCCAGCCTCCCGCCTGTCTCCTTTAAGAGGGATTCGATCTCTTCGCAGGCCGTCCCGATGTCAGGCGCGTCGCGCACGATGGATATCAGCCTGCTGCCGATGATGACGCCGTCGGCGTACTGGGCGACTTCCGCCGCCTGCTCGGGTGTGGAGACGCCGAAACCCACCGCCAGGGGGACGTCGGTGCGCATCCTCACCCGCCCGAGGAAATCTGGCAGGCCGCTGCTCAGGGTAGTCCTCGCGCCGGTCACACCGGCCACGGAAACGCAATAGATGAAGCCTGAAGCGTTCTCGGCGATGAGCCGTATTCTATCATCAGTGCTGGTGGGCGCCACCAGCAGGATAGGGTCGACGCCGGCCCCACGGCAGGCGTCCAGGAACTCCCCGGCCTCGTCCACCGGCAGGTCAGGCGCCACCAGCCCGGAGACCCCGGCTGCGGCGGCGGCCTTGACGAAGCGCTCCTGCCCGTAGGCCAGCACGCAATTGTAATAAACCAGCAGCACGACAGGCAGCCGGCCGCTGTATTCCCGGGCCAGGTCCAGCACGTCGTCCGTGTTGACGCCCGCCTCCAGCGCCTGTTGCGTGGAAGCCTGCACCACCGGGCCGTCGGCCAGCGGATCGGAGTAGGGCACCCCCAGCTCGATCATGTCCGCGCCCCCGGCTATGAAGGCGTCGAGCACGCGCCGGCAGCCGTCCATGTCGGGGTAGCCGCCGGTAGTGTAGGGCATCAGCAGCGCCTTCCTCTCGCGGCTGTCAAAAAGCTCTCTGAGGACGCTGGCGCTCATGTGAGGATCCCCAGCGCCCGGGCCGCCTGGTGGACATCCTTGTCCCCGCGTCCGCTCAGGTTGACGATGACCAGGTCGTCCTCGGAGTACTCCCCGGCTTTCGCCACCAGGTAAGCTACGGCGTGGGCGCTTTCCAGCGCCGGGATGATGCCCTCGGTTTCCGACAGCAGTGTGAAAGCCTCGAGCGCCTGGCTGTCGGTCACGGAGTCGTAGCCTACGCGACCCTCGTCATGGAGCCAGGAATGCTCCGGGCCGACGCCGGGATAGTCCAGGCCGGCGGAGATGGAATGGGCCTCGAGGATCTGGCCGTAATCGTCCTGGAGGACATAGGACAGGGAACCGTGGAGCACGCCGCGCCGGCCGCGCTCGATGGATGCGCCGTGGCGGCCGCTGTCGAGACCTTCCCCGGCGGCCTCCACCCCGGTGAGTTTGACCTGCCGTTCCTCCAGGAAGGGCGCGAAGATCCCGATGGCGTTGCTGCCGCCGCCGACGCAGGCGATGATCTCATCCGGCAGGCGCCCTTCCAGCTCCAGCACCTGCTCCCGGGCCTCCCTGCCGATCACTTCCTGGAAATGTCGCACCAGCGCCGGGTAAGGAGCCGGGCCAGCCACCGAGCCGATGACATAGTAGGTCGACCCGACGTTGGTCACCCAGTCACGGATAGCCTCGTTCATGGCATCTTTGAGGGTGCGGCTGCCGGAACTGACCGGCACCACCTCCGCGCCCAGCAGCTTCATCCTGACTACGTTGAGCTCCTGGCGCTCGATATCCTTCTCGCCCATGTAGATGACGCAGGGTATGCCGAAGAGGGCCGCCGCGGTGGCCGTGGCCACCCCGTGCTGACCGGCGCCGGTCTCGGCGATGACGCGCCGCTTGCCCATCTCGGCCGCCAGCAGCAGCTGACCCACCGTGTTGTTGAGCTTGTGGGCGCCGGTGTGGCAGAGGTCCTCGCGCTTGAGGTAGACGCGGGCGGTCCCAAGCTTCTTCGTCAGACGGCTGGCGAGGTACAGCGGCGTCGGCCTGCCGACGAAGGAGCGGTACAGCGACTCCAGCTCGGCATTGAAGGCCGGCTCGTCCCTCAGCCGCTCGAAAGCCGCGGTCAACTCGTCCAGCGCCGGGATCACCGTCTCGGGGACGTAGCGTCCTCCGTATGGTCCGAATCGTCCTGGTACGGTCATTTATCGAGGTTCTTCACTTGTTCAAACAGCCTTTCCAAGCTGGCCTTATCCTTGATCCCCGGCGCTGATTCGATGCCGCTGGATACGTCCAGCGCAAAGGGCGACACCTGCCGGTGTGCCTGCGCGATGTTACCCGGTCCGAGGCCCCCGGCGAGGATCAGCCGGCCCCCTCTGAACGCTTCAGGCAGACCCGCCGCCAGGCTCCAGTCGAAGCTCTCGCCGGTCCCGCCCCTCCGCCCGGGATGATAAGTATCTAGCAGAAGGAAGTCGGTGTCAAACTGGACAACGCCCTCCAGCGACCCGGGCCCGGAGACCCGCAGCGCCTTGATGATGATCAGCCCGGTTGCTTCCTTCACCTCACGGCAGAAGGCAGCCGTCTCCTCGCCGTGGAGCTGCAGGGCGGTAAGCCCTGAGGCGCTCGCCGCGGCGGACATCTCCCCCAGGGACGCGTTGACGAACACGCCGACCCGCATCACTCCCGGGGGCGCGTCCCTGAAGATGGCCGCGGCCTCTTCGGCTCCTACCCGCCGGGGGCTCTCCGGCGCGAAGACCGCGCCCAGCGCCCAGGCGCCGGCGGCCGCGGCCGCGTCAGCGTCGCTCCTGCGCGTCAATCCGCATATCTTTATCCTGGGCTGCATGTTCCTATACTGCCACTTCGGGCGCCGACCGGCAAAACCGGCCAGGGCGGCGGGCTGTCGCGCGGCATTAAAAAAGGCGACCACCGGGAAGCACCGGGGACCGCCGCGGGCGCGCTCCGCGAGTGCGCTACTCGTGGATGTGCACCGGCGTCCCCAGCGGCGTCCACTCGAAGACGTACTTGGCGGTCTCCACGGGCAGGCCGACGCAACCGTGACTGCTGCGCTGCCCGAAGGCCGTCGCCCAGTAGTTGCCGTGGATGGTGTAATCGCCCATGAACACCAGCACCCAGGGGACATCCGGGGCGAAGTAACCCTCGCCGCGCATATCGGTCTTGGTTATCTTGGCGTAGATGGTGTAATCGCCCAGCGGCGTCGATGTCGACGGCAGGCCGGTCGAGGCCAGGAACGACTCCACCGCCACGCCGTTCTCATAGAGAGTCAGCGTCTGGGAGGAGATGTCCACATCGATGGACTTGTACGGCGCCGTTGTGAAGGTGCTGATGATGTCCGAGTCGATGAAACCGCCGCTGATGCCCCTGAGGCTGTCCGGACCGCCCTTGACGCTGACGGTGACGTCGGACAGGTGTTCCCAGGGCGCAGCGGGAACAAACTCCAGGCGGTTGGGCTCCAGCCAGCTGAAGCTGCCGTCGACCCTTGGCTCCACCGAGACCACTTTGTCGATGACCTCGGGGTTTGACACCGGCTCGCTGAACACAAGCGTGGGGTGCGCTTCGGTGCTGGCGCCGGTGATGCCGTCACCGGGCTCGAGCTGCAGCCCCAGCGAGGGCGCCGTGACCACCGTCCCGGCTACCGGCTGCTGCATCTGGCGGCCATTGACCGACTCCGCCGAGGACACCGTGATGGGGTATGACTGGCCCTGGGAGAAACTGGCCAGGGTGATCCTGGCCGTCTTGCCCTCGCCGCCGTCGATGACAGCCGTGCTCTCGATGCCTTCCAGTTCGTAGTCGAAGCTGCGGATGGGAGTGTTCCATTCAAGGACAGCCTCTTCCCCGTACCTGACCACCAGGCCGTCCTCGGGGATGATGGGCATCGGCGTGATAATGGTCGTGAAGACGTGGACCTCTTCCACCGGGGTGCTGGTGATACCCGACAGGCCGATCTCCTTGACCGTTCCCGTGACGGTGACCGTATACTGTGCGTCCGGGATGAGTGGGTTGGAACCGTCCTTGAGGACGAACCTGCCGTCCCTGACGGCGCCGTCGAGGATACGCGAATCGTAGCGCGCACCATCGGCCGCCACCTTCTCCTCCTTCACCATCACGGTGGCGATGGACGCGCCCCACATGGCCGTCGAGATCTCCAGCGACTGGCTCGCAGGATCCACTTCCGTCCCTCCGTCAGACGGGGAGACCTTGATGGATGGCGGGAACACCACCAGCAGGAGTACTACAGCGATGATGGCGATGAGCAGGATCGAACCCAGGACGATCGAAGCGACCTTGAGCGCCCTGGCCGCCGCCTTGGGCTCCGGCACACCAGGTATTTCGTTTGCGGCTTCCCTGCTCAGCTTGACCTTCCCGGGGTTTCGTGGATACCAGATGGAACAATCATAAAAATAGCATTCCCCAAAACGGCGCCGTTTAACATCAGGCCCGGCAGCCGACGGGCCGCCTGGCCCGGCTGCGGGGAGGAGCATGCGATTCTGAGCAGTATAGCAGACATTTTTACCAGGATTCCAGAAGTTTTGCAGGAAAAAACCGGCGGCCGCCCGCGGCGGTTTTGCGTCGCGCCGTAACTCTGCTATTTTTTTGTTACCATCTTTTTTTCGGCCGGTGGGGAAACTCCTGCCGGCAGCCCCGGCAGCAGGCATCCGATCATCCGGTCAGCGCACGTGGCCGCGCTTGCCGGGGCTGGCAAAACAACACTTATCGACCAGGAGTTCACCATGGCCCGTAAAGCAATAGCCCTCCTGTCGGGCGGCCTCGACAGTCGCCTGGCGGTAAAGATGATGCTCGACCAGGGCATCGAGCTCGAGGCAATCAACTTCGTCACGGTCTTCTGCACCTGCACCGCCAAGGGGAGCTGCAAGTCCGAGGCCCGCGCTGCCGCCGAGGAGTTCGGCATCCCGCTCAAGGTCCTGAACGCCACCGACGAGATCCTGGCGGCCATCAGGGATCCCCGTCACGGCTTCGGCCGGGGCATCAATCCCTGCCTCGACTGCCGCATCAGCATGTTCAGACGGGCTGCCCGTCATATGCGGGAACAGGGAGCCGACTTCCTGGTGACCGGTGAGGTCTGGGGCGAGCGGCCCATGTCCCAGCGCCCCGAGGCGATGCGGATCATCGAAGAGGAGTCCGGCCTCAAGGACCTGATCGTGCGGCCGCTCTCGGCGCACCTGTTCGAGCCGAGCCTGCCCGAGCGCAGAGGCTGGGTCGACCGCGAGAAGCTGATGGCTATCCGGGGCCGGTCGCGCAAGCCGCAGATGCAGCTGGCAGCGGAGATCGGCGTGAACGACTACCCCTGCCCCGCGGGGGGCTGCCTGCTGTGCGAGAAACAGTTCGCCGCGCGCCTGAAGCGGCTGCTGGCAGAGGACCCCGACCCGGCGGTCGCCGACATCCGCGCCCTGAGGCTGGGCCGAATTTTCTACACCAGCGACGGCGGGCGGGTCATCATCCCCCGCAACGAGGAAGAGACGAAGAAGCTAACCGCCCAGGCGCGCGAGGGCGACATCATGATGAGCGCTGTTGACCACATGGGCCCGACCGCGGTCGTCAAAAGCAACGGCGGCTCGGGTACGACCCTGGAAGAGGCTGCGGCCCTCACCGCCCGCTACGGGCAGGGGCGCGACGAGGATACAGTGGCTGTAGGCTACTGGCTCCAGGGCGACGAGGAACAGGAGCGGACGATCATCACGGCCTCTCCGGCGGCGGGGCACGAGCTGGCCGAGCGCCTGGAGAGGCTGTGAGCCTCCCCTGGAAAACCCGGGCGCAGAACGGTTTATCCGAATCCTTTTACGGGCATCAGTGTCTAATGTAATGTCTGTGGCTATCCGAAATCAGATGTATTATTATAATCCAAGCACAATTGTAAGCTTTATTTCTTCGCTCCAAGGGAGGTTCGGCAATCGTGATTGTTCCTGAGACAAAGACCGTCGCTGTGTTCGGCTCGCGCTACCTCGATTCCTGTTCGGGTGGCTGAGGCCCAAGCTGGTCTCTGGAAGAGATCACTGCCGCTATCAACCGCCAGCTCGACGAGGACTTCGGCGGGACCGCGAAATTGCGCTACGTCGACTTCGACTCAGAGGACCTGGCCGATTACCCCGATGTCTACCAGAAGGTCGTCGACCGCGAGGTCGAGCCGGGACTGATCATCATCGAGGATACCATCCGTCCCATCTGGGATGTCCCCTATAACCGGCTGGTGGACGAGTTCGAACGGCTGGGAGCCACCAGGCTGGAGCGCAAGGCTTCCTGATCCAGCAGGAAACGCACCACGATGAACAGGCGGCGCCTCCGGGCGCCGCTTCTTGTTGCCTCCACGGCTCTGCCCAGATGCCGGCTACGGTCCTGGCGCGGAGCGCGACAACTGGTTATAAATGATCAGACTTGCCTATACCGCTGTTCCGGCGCAACCAATATAATGGTCCCGCTTACGCGGCGGCGGCAGTAGCGCACCACGACAGCCCCGCGCCAACCCCCGAAGAAGGAAGGTCCGTATGGGCAGGAAGCTGTTGACCTACGCACTGGCGCTTGTTCTAGCTGTCAGCTTCGCCGCCGCCGCATCATCCTGCGGCTCTGATGAGGCAGGCAAGACTGCTACAGCCGGGACGGCCACGAAGAAGGATAAGACCACGAAAAAGGACAAGACATCCCGCCAGGACAGGACCGCCACCACCAGCGGCGACCTTCCCGACGCCGAGCAGATCCAGGAAGACCTCATCGATGAGTCGATTGTCGATCCCAACCTGGGCGAGTGGGTCTTCGAGGACCTGTCCGAGTTCGTCGAGTTCGATATCGTGGACAGCGAAGTCTCGCGGGATCCCGATGACTTCGAAGTGGCGGAGTTCGTCATCGACGTGAAGCTCGAGGACATCAACGATGGCCGGCAGTACAACGGCCAGCTGAATGTGACTTATGAGCGCCGGGCGGAGGACATGCCCTGGCGGTTGATCGACGTCTCGGGCGAGTACCGCAGCGCCGGGCCGTCGATCTGACTGCCGGGCCTCACCGGAGGGCGCTCCCAGCGGTTGTGGGTTTCCCGGCGGAGCCGCGCTAGAAATACCGCGCCGGTAAAAAGAGTCGGTAGAGCTCCCGCAGCACGTCGTAGAAGAGGCTGCCGAAGCCGAAGGGGCCCCAGAGGACGAAGAGCAGGATGATGATGAACACCGGGCCGTACTGGTCGAGCTGCAGCCACTTGTAGTAGACACGCGGGTGCAGCAGGCCGCCGACGATGCGCGAGCCGTCCAGGGGCGGGATCGGCAGCAGGTTGAAGACCATCAGGATGACGTTGAGCTGGAAGACCCTGAGGATGGCGATCTCGAGGAAATCGCTGGACGGGTCCCAGAAGCCCAGCAGCGTCGAGCAGGCCAGCACCAGCAGCAGGTTGGAGCCCGGCCCGGCCATGCCCACCAGCATCATGCCCCGCTGAGGGTCGCGGAAGCGGCGCATGCTGATGGGAACGGGTTTGGCCCAGCCGAAGAGCATGTTCCCCCCCGAACCGAAGTAGGTCATGAAGAGCATGAGGGAGCCCAGGGGATCCAGGTGTTTCAACGGGTTCAGGGAGAGGCGGCCCTGCCTCATGGCTGTGTCGTCCCCCAGGCGGTATGCCACGTAGCCGTGGGACACCTCGTGGAAGACCATCGATACCATCAGTGCCGGCAGGGTGATGACGAACTGGAGGATGAACTGGCTGTCGATGGCCCCGTTCACTCCCCGCGCCCGCTCCCAGCCCCTGCCGCCAGCTCCTCATCGACCAGCTCACGCGCCAGCTCCCGCTCCTCCTCGTCGCCGGTGATGGCGCCCTCCAGCCGGCCCCGCTTGAGCCGCATCAGGATCCTGCCCACCGCGGGGGATTCCCGCATGCCCATCTCGATGAGGTCGGCCCCGCTGACGGTCACCTCCGTCTGGCGCAGCTCATCGAGGTAGAGCTCGATGGCTGCCCGGGCCTCTTCCCGCTCCGCCAGGGCGTATGTCAGTATGAGAGCCTCCGCCGGCAGCCGCGACAGGAGCTCGTATATCTCCGGGCGCGTCTGCCTCCGGGCGTCCAGGTGGTCCACCACCTTGCGCGAGAGCACTACGCTGGAGAGGATATTGTCAGCGTCCGTGCGCCGGAGCTTGAGCTTCCCGGTCCAGAGGTCCAGCGGCCCGGCCTCCATCCCCCGGGCCAGGCAGGCCAGCCGCAGGCGCCAGGGCCGGATGTCGTCGAGCAGGTGGAAGCGCCGCGCGGCCGCGTCGGCGCGCTCCACGATCGCCGCTGTCCGGCCATCGAAGGCCAGTTCGGGGTGGATCGACGGCGCCAGCCCCAGCTCGGCGATGCGGGTTATCGTGTAGCCGACCTCCGGCTCGGAGAACAGCCAGATGAGTTCGTCCCTCAGGCGCGCCGAGGACAGGTCGCCCACCAGGTTCATCTCCACGCACCCCCGGGCCAGTTCCCGGGTATGGGCGTTCATGCGGAAGCCCAGGCGGTTCTCGTAGCGCACCGCCCGGAAGATCCGCGTCGGGTCCTCGATGAAGCTCAGGTTGTGCAGCACCCGGATGACGCGGTTGTCGATGTCCGCCAGGCCGCCGAAGAAGTCCAGCAGCCTGCCGAAATCGTGCGCCGAGAGCGACACCGCCATGGCGTTGATGGTGAAATCGCGGCGGTAGAGGTCGCGCTTGATGGAGGAGTGCTCCACCGTCGGCAGCGCCGCCGGGTAGTCATAGAACTCGGTCCGCGTGGTGGCCACGTCCACCCTCAGGCCCGGCTTGAGCGCGTCGAGGATGACCACGGCGGTGTTGAACTTGCGGTGCGCCCGCACGCGCCCGCCCAGCTCCCCGGCCAGCTGCCGGGCGAACTCGATGCCGTCCCCCTCCACGGCGATGTCCACGTCGTAGTTGGCCTCGCCCAGGATGAGGTCGCGCACGAAGCCGCCCACCAGGTAGACGCCGCGGAAACCGGTGCTCAACCGCTGGACCGCCTCCATCAGCTCCGCCAGCTCCTTCTTGTAGACGAGCCGGTCCCGCAGGTCCAGCTCCACCGCCCGGAGGCCGTCGAAGGATTCCTCCCGCGACACTTCATGGAGCGTGCGTAGCACGTCGGTGCGGGTGACGATGCCGCTGACCCCGTCCACCGGCACGGGCTCGCCGGCGCCGTACCGTCGGGAGGTCACGGGGAAGCGGCCGGTATCGCTGGCGGCCATCAGCCGCCTGAGCTCGTGGACGGTGGTGTCCTCGGTGACGGTCCTCACCCCCCGCGACATGATGCCCTTCACAGGCGCGTGGCGCAGCTTGTGGGCCACCGCCTTGTCCAGGTCCTTGCGGGCGACGATGCCGGCGAGCATGCCGTCCTCGCTCACCGAGACGCCGCTGTGGCCGTAGCGCTGGCAGAAGGCGAGGGCCTCGCCGATGGGCATCTCGATGTCAACGAAGTGCACCGGCCGCGACATGATGTCCCTGGCCCTGAGGGGCTCCTCCATCACCGCCGGCAGGCTGCCCACGATCAGGTCCCGCGTCTCATCGAGGCTCTTTCCCCTGACGATGGCCGAGGATGCCTGGCTGTGGCCGCCGCCTCCCACCGGCCTTAGCGCCTTGGCCACATCCAGCAGCCGGCTCTTGCTGCGGCCCACCACGAAGGTGCGGTCCTCCATCTCCACGGCGACGATGAGCGCCTGGCAGTCAGTGATGTCCATTATCTTGTGGGCGACGACGCTGAGGCCCTCCACATAGACGGGGCTCGACGCGGAGGCGTAGAAGACATCCACGTCCCCCACCGTCACCGGCTCGAGGTTGTCCACCAGCTGAAGCATCAGCCCCATCTGCTCCTCGCTCACCGGGTTGTGCAGGTACTTGCCGATGAAGCTCTGACTGGCGCCCAGGCGCATGCAGATGGCCAGGGCCTCGGCGTCGCGGGTGGTGGTTGTGGGGAAGGTCAGCGAGCCGGTGTCCTCGTGGATGCCCAGGGCAAAGATGGTGGCCTCCAGGGGCGATATCTCCATCTGGCGGTCGTGGATGATCTTGAGCATGGTGGTGACCAGCGAGCCGTCCCCGGAGAGGACATAGTTCTCCGGCGAGACGAAGCCGGGCCGCTCCGAGGCCGCCCCCAGCCGGTGGTGGTCGAAGACGATGGCCTCGACGTCCTCCCGGCCGCACAGGCGCTCGAACTCGCCGATGCGGTTGCAATGGGCGGTGTCCACGATGATCAGGCGCCGGACAGCGTCCAGGTCGACCATGGAGCTCTCCACCGCGTCGATCTCGTCGGCATGGAGGTTGTAGAACTCGCGCACGTTGCGGTTTAGTGAGCCGGGGAAGCAGATCTTGGCCTCCGGGTAGAGCCGGGCGGCGGCTATCGAGGCGGCAAAGCCGTCGAAGTCGGTATTGGCGTGGGTCGTTATTATCTCGGGGATGTTCATGTCAAGCCTGCCATCCTGGATCCGGGAGACTCTCGTCTGATCACGCTATGCAAATCCGGCCTCCGCTGTCATCCTGAGCCGGCGCGCGGCGCCTCAACTGTCATCCTGAGCCCGAGCGCAGCGAGTGCGAAGGATCTATGTCTTAACGGTTTTCTCCCGCATAAAGATTATACCTGCCAGGGCAGGGCATCATTCTACTAAAGCGTCTGGGGGTATTGCGTAGCGAAGGCTCGCAGTGTTGCCTGAGCCAGCAATGCTCCCGGCGCGCAGTATTTCTGCTATCCTTGGCTCTGTGAACGACCAGACCACATCCCCGTCCGGGCGCAGCGACTTCATCCGTGAGATCGTCGCCGCCGACCTGCGCGAAGGCCGCCACGAGGCCGTCGTCACCCGCTTCCCGCCGGAGCCCAACGGCTACCTCCACATCGGCCACGCCAAGTCCATCTGCCTCAATTTCGGCATCGCCCGGGAGTTCGACGGCCGCTGCCACCTGCGCTTCGACGACACCAACCCGGTGAAAGAGGAGCAGGAGTACATCGACGCCATCGAGGCCGACGTCCGCTGGCTGGGGTTCGACTGGGGCGAACACCTGTACTTCGCCTCCGACTACTTCGAGCAGCTCTACGATTGGGCCTGCCACCTGGTTAAGAACGGCAAGGCCTACGTGGACGACCTCAGCGCCGACGAGATCCGCGAGCACCGGGGCACGCTCACCGAGCCGGGCCGTGAGAGCCCCTGGCGGGACCGCCCGGCGGAGGAGAGCCTCGACCTGCTGGAGCGCATGCGCGCCGGCGAGTTCCCCGATGGTTCGCGCGTGCTCAGGGCGCGCATCGACATGAGCTCGGGGAACATCAACCTGCGCGACCCCGTGCTCTACCGCATCCTCCACTCGGCGCACCCGCGTACCGGCGATGCCTGGTGCATCTACCCGACTTACGATTTCGCCCACGGGCAATCCGACGCCATCGAGGGCATCACCCATTCTATCTGCACCCTGGAGTTCCAGGACCACCGGCCGCTCTACGACTGGCTGATCGAGAACCTGCCGGTGCCCTCGCGGCCGCGCCAGTACGAGTTCGCGCGGCTCAACCTCACCCATACCGTCCTCTCCAAGCGCACGCTTATGCGCCTGGTGAACGACGGCCACGTGCGCGGCTGGGACGACCCCAGGATGCCGACGCTCACGGGCCTCAGGCGGCGCGGGTTCCCCGCCGAGGGGATCCGCGACTTCGCCAACGCGGTGGGCGTCGCCAAAAACGAGGGCGTGGTGGAAGTCGGGGTGCTGGAGCATGCCGTGCGGGACGTGCTCAACCGCCAGGCGCTCAGGCGCTTCGCTGTCCTCAATCCCCTGAAGGTGGTCATCGAGAACTACCCCGAAGGCCAGGTCGAGGAGATGGAAGCGGTCAACAACCCGGAGGACCCCTCCGCCGGCACCCGCCCCGTGCCCTTCACGCGGGAGCTCTGGATCGAGCGGGACGACTTCATGGAGGAGCCGCCGCGCAAGTTCTTCCGCCTGGCCCCCGGCCGCGAGGTGCGGCTCAGGTATGCTTACTTCATCACTTGCCGGGAGGTCGTGAAGGACGGCGAGGGCGAAATCGTCGAGCTTAAGTGCACCTACGACCCGGAGACCCGCGGCGGGGACGCCCCCGATGGGCGCCGCGTCAAGGCCACCCTCCACTGGCTCTCGACGGCCCACGCGCTAAACGCGGAGGTCCGGCTCTACGACCACCTCTTCCGTGAGCCTTATCCCGGCTCGGACGGCCGCGATGCGTTCGAGGACCTGAACCCCGAATCCGAGACCGTGCTGCATGACTGCTTCATCGAGCCCGCTCTGGCCGAGCTGCCCACCGGCGAGGCCGTGCAGTTCGAACGGCTGGGCTACTTCTGCCCCGATCCGGATTCAGCGCCGGACGCGCCCGTGTTCAACCGGACGCTCACGCTGAGGGACACCTGGGCGAAGCTGCAGGCGCAGGGAAAGCAGGACAAGGCCTGAAAGCATCTTCATGCAACTGGCTTGAGTCAGGCCCCATCGCACGCTAGACTCTGATTGTGCGCTCCACGCACCGCTGGCGAGTGGCCTAATGGTAAGGCACCTGACTCTGGATCAGGGGATTGAAGGTTCGAGTCCTTCCTCGCCAGCCACGTTGCCCTCCTATCCGAATCTTCGATGAGCGCCCCTTGCTGTCATCCTGAGTCCGAACACCCCTTATTGTCATCCTCGATCAGGTTGAGGATAAGGCCGATCATCAGCTCCTTCTGCCTGGCTTCGCTCTCAGCGACCAGCAGCGCCAGGGCTACCATGGCATTATCCGCCAGGCGCGGATTGCCATCCGGCCGCAGCAGCAAGCTGTTCCGCCGCAGGTACTCCAAAAAAAGCAGCGTACCGATGCGCTTGTTGCCGTCGACAAAAGGATGATCCTTGATAACGAGGTAAAGCAGATTTGCTGCTCGCGCCTGCACCGTGGGATAGAGCAACTCGCCACCGGAAGTCTGCTCGATGGCACCCAGAATAGCACTGAGATGCTCACCGCGCTCCTGACCGAATATGCCCGTTGCCTCACCTCGCGAAGAAAGCGCAGCCCTGAGTTATTCAATGGCAACCCGCGCTTCGATTAACGTAAGCTCCGCTGTTGGCTGAACCGGCCGTGCCGGCGCTTCGGCCAACCGGTCCTCGTCATATTGGAGTAGCAGTTTCCAGGCACGCGTATATTGCTCTACGATTTCCAGAATCGCTCGCCCTTCATCCGCAACCAGTTCATTGCGGGAAAGCGTTCGGGAGAGCAGCGCTACAGCCTGCTCTATTTCGCTGAACCCCTTTGCACTGATCCGCTTCTCGTTGATCGTGAAACCGCGCAGCAGATGATCGCGCAGGGTCCTGGTCGCCCAGATACGGAACTGGGTGCCGCGCTTGGAATTTACACGATAACCAACAGAGAGAATGGCATCGAGGTTGAAGTGTTCGATCTCACGTACCACCTGGCGCTCACCCTCGATTTGAACTGTTGCATTTTTTGCAACGGTTGCCTCTCGCTCCAACTCTCCCGTTCGAAAAATAGTGCCTAGGTGTCGGGATATAACAGATTTATCCCGCTCAAAAAGGTCTGATATTTGCGTCAGGGTCAGCCAGACCGTCTCCTCTTCGAGGCGAACATCAAGCTCCACCTGACCATCTGGTGATTCATAAAGGATGATTTCACCCTCGGAACCGTTCAAACCGGACCTCCGCGAAATAGCTTCCACAAGGGGTGGCAATTCCCGACGCAATCAATGCTCACTGACTTTAATCGGCATTAGCGGTTTTCTCTCACGGCGAGATTATACCTGCCGGACGGTGTCATTATTTTTGGAAGCTCTTATTACCTTCAGGGGAATTAGGGACAGCATACCTATTTATCCCAATGTCGGATCACGCTTCGCTGATCCGACCTACAGCTGTGCTGTCCTGCATACAAATAAGGGCAAAATAAGGGGACAAAATAAGGGGACACCATACTTATTTATCCAATCGTTTCAATGAATCAGTATGGTGTCCCCTTGTTTCGATCCATACCTATTTATCCAATCGTTTCAATGAATTAGGTAAGGTATCCCCTTATTTCCGTGTCCCCTTATTTCCCGCTGCTCGTCGGTGGTGCGCCGGTAGCCGTAGCCTGTGTGTTTCACGGCGATCCGCTCCAAGGGCCCCCTCAAGGCCCGGCGCTTCTCCTCGTAGTCACATGCGTGTCTTAGGTGGTAATAGAAGGTGGAGCGCGGCAAATCAAACACCGAGAGCGCGGCCGGCAGACCGAAGTCGGCCTGAGTCTCCTTGACCTTGGCGACCTTCTCGCTGGTGCTCATGCGCCCCGGCCCAAGAAGTTTTTTAAAAGGACGATCTCGACTTCCTTTTTGCCCAGCAGCCGTTCCATCTCTGCGAGCTTTTCTCCACTTCGTTTTGCGAGCTTTCATTTTCGAAGATCTGGGGGCCTTGCTCCAGAAAGCGTTTCTTCCAGAGCCCCACCGAGTTGGGATGAACTCCGTACGCCTTGGCGATCTGCGCCGGTGTTTTCTCGCCGGAGATAAGTTCCAGTACTACCTGGAATTTGAGCCTGGGGGAAATCCTCCTGCCACTTTTTGCCATAGAATTTGACCTCCTTCGCTGGCGAGAATCGTATCATTCCCGCCGGTCGTCCGGAGGTCAAATCTCACAATTTGGAAGTGTCCAAGATTTGGGGGTCATATCCGATCGCTCAGGTGTTTAGCTGGGTTGCTGCAAGAAAACCCATCACAATAATAAATATCCAAACTCCCATGATAATGAGCGGTAACATGATGACTATATGTAATGCATTATTATAACGATCACAATAAATGTGCTTGTTCAGCAAGAGCCAGTATGGAATAGCTTGAAAAGCGTAGGTAAATACTATTGCTGCCAGTAACAATCCCGGTGTGAATGTATCCCTTGTGATGATTGTAACTACAAGACTCCAGATGAGGACATTCCCCAGCCATATCATCAGACTGATGAAGAAGCGTTTTCGAAGAGGTTTGTTTATCTGTCCCATCATGCTGTCTCCCTCACTCGGCTTTCGCTTCTCGGTTCTCTATGGCAGCTGTCCCGGGAACCAGTACTCTCTTTGAGCATCATCCTTGCAGCTTGCGTACGATATCGTCGTGAAGTTACTGATGTTTGAAGGTACATAGTATTTGAGCATGATCGTCTCGCTTGCGCCCGGCATGAGGTTGCCTGTTGTTAGCGGCAGAGGCGTCACCACGTTTACGGACGAAGGCGTGCAGAACGATGCGTGGACTGTGGGTTCGAATGCCTCTCCGGTGCCGGTATTCTTCATCGAGTAGTCGATGGAAAGTCTCCGGTTATAGTAGTCGTCCCAGCTGGCCCAGTAGACTCGCTTTTTTGTCCAGTTGAGAGAGGGAATGGTGGTAGCCACCTCAGCTACGTTGGATAGTTCCGATCGACGCAGGACTTCATCCTCGGCTTTCAGGGCAAAGTAATACATCGTTCCCGCCTTGAGGCCGGTTATTGTTACTGTCTCGGGGGAGCCTGCCGGCTGGGGCAGCGGGATGATCTCGACAAGCTCGGCTTCCTTCCAGTTCATCTCTGTGATGGGAGTTTCAGAATACCGTACGTCATAGTACTGGGCGCTGCCGGCGTTGCCATCGTCTCCTGGAGCCGTGAATGATATCGTGACGGTATCGGATGAGGCACTGACGAGTGACAGGTCGCTGACCGCCGCCGGCGGATTCAGGTCGATATCATGATGGGCGATGCTGTCTGGTGGGCGTAGCTCATCGACAACGCCGTCGCCCTCGCTGTCGACCTGAAGTTGATAGTCAGCGTTCCGCGCCAGTTCCAGATGGACTCTCGTCGATGCGTTCACCGGTACAGCCACATAGTTGACGGTATCCGCCGAGTTTGTGGTTTTGTCCGGTGAGCCGACCGTAAAATCGAAGGTGCCTTCGCCGGTGCCTTCAAGTTCGAAACGATAACCGGCAGAAGCGTCGCCGCCGTGGATGATGATGGTCTTGCGGTGCAGTTCGGGTATCTCAATATATTCAGCGCCTGGGATCTGCTCGTCGAGGCTCCCGGCTTCATTTATCCCCACGTGGTTGCCGGCTGAATCGTAGAGGTGGATATCCACCGGAGAAGCGACGCTGCCGTAAGTATCGCTTGCGGACACTCCGGCACACTGCGGGTCGCCATTGTTACAAAGCCCGTCGGACCAGGAGAAGGGATCGTCCCACCTGCCGCTGTGCTCTGGTGCGGCTGCGGGGCCTTGGGGAGCATCCAGCCAAGGTACACCCACTATCTCTCCCCACGCACCCTGATACGCAAGCCACCCATAAGGTCCGCCAACCAGGCTGCCGACACGCGCTGAGCCCACATCGGGAAGGACTTCGACCTGTGGTTCAAGAGGCCCATTAGCAGTTTTTTCAGTCGTGTCGTTTGGGTCAAAAGGAAAATCATCAACTGGAACCGTGTGCACACCAGCAATGAAATATGTCGCATGTGATCCTTTTGCGATATATACGATAGGATGATCGCCCCGTTTTTCAACATATGACCAATCACCTTTAATGCCGCCAAGGTGCTGGCTAAGAGAGACGCTCTCTGGCGACAATTCACCCAGACCTTCGAGGTCAACCTGGACCATCTCCCAGTCACCTTCGTGAAAGTTGCCGAAATTAGTGAAGAACCCGAAAGTATTGAAGTAGTAGAGCATCCAATACTGAAGGGCAACCCTGTCGCCCGTCGAGTTGCGTGTGACTCTGGCGTAATAGAGCTCGGGATAGTTATATTGAGACAGCAAATTATTGTATGGATTTACGAAATGATACTTCA
The DNA here is from genome assembly GCA_003599855.1 of Gaiellales bacterium. Taxonomy (GTDB): domain Bacteria; phylum Actinomycetota; class Thermoleophilia; order BMS3ABIN01; family BMS3ABIN01; genus SURF-19. Next base: position 59,773 of record QZKG01000022.1, read on the forward strand.
AAGTCCACTCTGTCCATCGAGCATCTATCCATGAAGACCTGACATTCCCCGGCAAATCGATGTACTTCCCTCCATCTGGATTACCTGGTTCATCACTCGCACCGAAATAGTTGCCGAGTGATCCAAGAGATAATTCGGGCCACACCAACAGGGTATTATCAGGCCAGTTGTCTATGCGCTCCATCAGTTTCGCTCCCTCCCCATCGACGAACATGCCTACCGGCCGCGGCTGAAAGTACTCCTCGTGGTGCAGATACAAGTAGGGCGCATACCTCTCCGCCAGTTCCTGCGCCCTGTCACCAAGGCGGTTGTGATAGAGGTTGCGCACCCCGTCCCGGTCGTCGCTCCAGACTATGTGCGTCCCGGAGACGACGGGATTGATGGCCAGCACCGGGCTCCTTGACACCTGCTGGGTCTCACCCGTAGCGAGGTCGTGGAGGTAGACCTGTGGTGGGGCGCCGCGGGGGTTGGCTGCATCCCAGACGACCTTGTCGTGCGAGTCGGTGTCGATGTCGAGGCTCTCTCCTTCCATGCTGCTGATCAGCTGAGGTTGTGCCGCAGGTTCGTTCAGGTCGAGGACGTAGACCCCCACGTCGGGGTCGCCCAGCGAGCCTTTTCGGAAGGCGAGGGTATCGCCGGCCAGGGAGTAGCTGTCAGCAGCACCGACGACGCGTTCGGCGCTGCCGTCCAGTTTTCTGGCTTTCAGTTCCGTCTGGCCGGAAGACGAGTCCTTCCAGGTGACCCAGGAGCCGGAGATGTCCGGTTCGTACTGCTTGTCGGGCAGAGCCGCTACCGGCTGGGCGCCGGCTCCGGGGTTGTCCAGATCATAGAGGTAGATGTCGGGGTTGGTGGATGAGTACCGCTCGTTCTGGAAGGCTATCTTGTGGCCGCTTAAGGCGATCTCCCAGGGGTTGAAGCCGCTCAAGGGTATGGCATTGTCCAGGCAACCGGTCTCAGGGCAGCCGTTACCGAGGAATGTGTAGTGGATCTGTCTGGTCGTGCCGCTCTGTTCGAGCCAGACGACGAGGTCGCCGTCGATCAGGGGGCTCGACTGGGTGATATTGCTGGCCAACTAGGGAACCGGCAGGTAAGTCGGATTGGCCGGATCGGAGATATCCCTGAAGACGATGCGGTAACGGGCGCTGCCATTATAGTCGAAGCGTCCCACCCAGACAGCCCTGTCGCCGCTTATCGCCGGCGACTGCTGGGATTCGGGATCAGGGGCGACCGCGGAGTCGGCACCGAAGACCCACTGGTCGCCGGGGGCGGCTTTTGCATTAGGGGTGAAGGCCAGCGGAACTAACAGAAGGAAAAACTGAATCAGTATGGTCAGCGCGGCCCGATGGACCCCCCCCCGTTACGGAAAGTCCGCCAAGCGCCACAGAAATAGAGGCTCTTGTAACGGAAGCAGCAGTAGCGACATTAACCATGCTCCCCACCCTTTCGCAGCGATTAATAACCATGGGGGTGAGCCTACCTCTCACGCCGACTTGTCGAGAATCTATCAACTTGCGGTTACTGATGTCAACGTTTATTTGTAACAAAATCAGAATGGCGTTAGGCATGACGTATAAATAAGGCGCCCCTCCCGGGGCGCCTTGAAATAACGGACTTAACCGCTTGCGAATGCGGCCCGTCTCTAACTGAAGAATGTCTTCGCGATATCCCACAGCTCCATTGGCACCATCTTGCGCTCGCCCACGGCGTCCGCGAGCGGCGCCTCGACGATGTCGTCGCCCTGGAGCGCCGCCATGAAGCCGAACTTCTCCTCCTTGACCATCTCCGCGGCCTTGAGGCCGAAGCGGGTGGAGAGGATGCGGTCGTGCGCTGACGGCGTGCCGCCGCGCTGGATGTGCCCCAGCACCGTGGCGCGTGTCTCGAAGCCGGTGCGCGCCTCTATCTCCCCGGCCAGCGCCTCGCCGATGCCGCCCAGCTGCACGTTGCCGAAGGCGTCCACCTTGTCGGAGATTGTGAGGAGCTGCTCGCCGCCCTCGCGGGTGAGCATCTTGGCGCCCTCGCTGGCGACGACGATGTTGAAGTTCTTGCCGCGCTCGTCGTGGCGGCGCTGCAGGCTCTCGCAGACGTCCTCGACGGTGGTGGGGACTTCCGGTATCAGGATGTAGTCGGCGCCGCCGGCGATGCCGGACATGATGGCGATCCAGCCGGTGTGGCGTCCCATCACCTCGACGACGATGGTGCGGTCGTGGGACTCGGCGGTGGAGTGCAGCCGGTCGATCTGCTCGGTGGCTATCCCCACCGCGGTATCGAAGCCGAAGGTGTAGTCGGTAGCGGAGAGGTCGTTGTCGATGGTCTTGGGGACGCCGACGATGTTGAGGCCGTGCTCCTTGACCAGCTTGTCCGCCGCCCCCAGGGTGTCGTCGCCGCCGATGCCGATGATGGCCCAGATGCCGTTCTTCTCCATGCTCTCCTTGAGCCGCTCGACGCCGTTCTCTTCCTTGTAGGGGTTCGTGCGGGATGTGCCGATGATGGTGCCGCCCTTGTGGAGGATGCCGGAGATCGACTGCAGGTCCATGGGGACGAAGTCGCCCTCCACCATGCCCTTCCAGCCCCGCCGCGCCCCGACCACCTCGAAGCCGTACTCGGAAACCATCTTGATCGTCGCCGCCCGCATCACCGCGTTCAGTCCGGGGCAGTCGCCGCCGCCGGTGAGCATCGCAACCTTCTTCGCCATGGGACCCTCCTCCTTGTCATCATTGCCGTTTCAGCGCCGCGCGAGACCGCGGCGCGCGTTTACCGGGTAATGATTATATACAGGCAGGAAGGAAAGGGCGAACAGCCCGCGGTCCGGGTGATTCCGCCGGAGCCCGCTGACGGGAAGGCCAGGCTAGCAGAGGCTGAGCTGCTCGACGGCGATGCCGTTGCGCCGCGCGATGATGGCGCTGTCGAACACCTTCTGGCAGTTCTCGCAGATGAAGCCCTGGCGCTTCTCCGACCAGTAGACGGCGTCCTTCTTGTTGCAGCAATGGCACGGGTAGCGATTCACAGCGCTTTTTTTTGAGGTTGAAGCAGTCATGATGATCCTTTCTATTATTCTGCGGGCGCCCCCGTTTCCCCTTTCCACAGCATAATTTCGATAAAAACAGTTGCAAATTACAAAAACATGAGTAAAATAGTTATATATACAGCCCCGGGGGTCCGGCTTTTTTTGCAGGATCGGGTGGGGACTGTAGCGAAACGGGAACTGCAGAGGCGGTTCCCGATTCGATTAAGCTCAGGCGGGTACGAGAGACCAGCCCAGGCCGCAGGGCATGTGCCGTAGAATGTCCGCGACTGTGTCTCCCGCCCTCCACAGGCGGACGCGTGAGCGTGAACCACTTTTAGAGCCGCTCCCGATCAGGGTATCGGGGGCGGCTCGCCTTATTCCTCAGGCAGTCCCCGCTTGCGTTTCCCGCTCAAGATTGCGCCTGACGCCTGTCAGCAGGAACCAGAGGCCGGCGAGGTAGATCCCCGTGATGTCCAGCATGCCCATGCCGAAGTACAGCCATCGGCTGCCGTCCGAACCGATGTCCTCATGGGTTCCAGCGACCAGGTAGATGAGGTTGGCCCCGATGATCGAACAGACAGCGTAGAGGCCGATCATGTTCCTGATGGCGACCATGACCTCGAAAGCCCTCAGGAATGCATTACGCCTCAAGAGCCAGACGATCAGGCCCATGACCCACATGAGCAGGGCCATACCCGCGTATATGAATATGATGATCCAGAGGATTTTGCCCATGGAAGTTCCGGCTGACAGTTCGACCGTCCCATGATATCCGAGCGATAATACAGTTTCAATACCGCCGATTGAGGCTGCTGCCGGGGCTCAGCGGGGCGCCCCTGCCCAGCCGGGAGGGCGAAATCCTAATCCTCGTAGGAGACAACCTGGCGGCCCTTGTAAGTGCCGCATACAGGGCAGACGCGGTGGGGCTGCTTGGGGCTGTGGCACTGGGGACAGCTGTTGATGCTGGGGGCCGACAGGTTGTCGTGGGTCCGGCGCTTGTCCCTGCGTGCCTTTGATGTTTTTCTCTTGGGAACTGCCATCTGTCTCTCATTTCTTCCGTGAAGATCTCTTGACACCAAGAACGTAGGATAGCGGAACGCAGGCTCAATGTAAACTCACAGCGGCATATTTTGTGAGCAGTGGCTGGGGTGTTGCGTAGCTAAGGCTCGCGGGCCTACGCCTCCGGTTTCCACTCCTTCAGCTTGTCCCAGCGCGAATCCGACGGCCGCTCACAGCCGCACTGTGCCTCGTTGAGGTTCGCCCCGCAGAGGTCGCAGAGGCCCTTGCATCCCTCAAAACAGAGTATCTTCGGCGGCAGCATGCCGGCGACGGCGTCATGCGCCCAGGCGGAAAGTTCGAGGATGCCGTCACGGGTGTAATAGAGGGACGGTTCGTCGTCCTCTCCCAGCTCCGCCAGGGGCGGCAGTTCCAGCTCGAAATAGTCCTCAGCCCTGACCTCCAGGTCCAGGTCGGCCGGCTCCAGGCAGCGCCAGCAGGCCCCCTCCAGCCGGCAGATGAAGCTGATGGTAGCGTGGTAGCCTTCACCGGTGAACACGAGGTCCAGCCGCGCTGCGACCACGTCGGGCACGAAAGCGTATTCGCGGCCCGCGAACTCCAGGGGAGGCAGGTACAGGTCAAGCTCATAGGATTTTTTCTCGCCCGGACCGGGATTGACGGAAACCAGGTCGAAGGTGGTCGCTTCAGGGGGCATGGGATGCTCCGAACGGCGGGCCGGGAACCGGCTGTTAAAGGATACAGGCTCCAGTTACCGCGAAAGCGGCAGGCTTAAACGCGCGGTCTTAGGGTTCAGTCCTCGTCTTCCGCTGGCGACTGGGGGATCATCGCGCCCTCTTCCTCCCCGGTCTTGCCCTGCAGCCGCTCGCGGCCGCGCCGGACCGCCGCCAGGAACTTGCCCAGGTTGGTCTCCAGGGTCTCCAGCACCTCGTCGGCGTAGTCCTCGGCGCCCAGCCGGATCTCACGCTCGCGGGCGCGGGCGTCTTCCATGATCTGGGCGGCGTTGCGCTCAGCCATCTTGACGACTTCCTGCTCGGAGACGATGCGCTCGGCCTGCTCGCGGGCGTCCTTGATGATGCGGTCGCTCTCCGTCTTGGCCTCGGCCAGCATCTCCTGGCGCTCCTTGACGATCCAGCGGGCCTGCTTGATCTCCTCGGGGATGGTGGTGCGCATCTGGTCGAGGATGTCGTAGATCTCCTCGCGCTCGATCATGACCTTGTCGGTCATCGGCATCGGCCGGGCGTTGTTCACAATCTCGTCAAGCTTGTCTATTAAAACCAGTACGTCCACTTTCTCCTCCAGAGGACCGGGGTTGACACTGTCTTGCCGGACGACTTAGCTGAACAGCTCGGCGAGCCTCGCAGCCACCGCCGGCGGCACCAGGTCGTCCACCTTGCCTCCGTACTTCGCTATCTCCTTGACGCCGCTGGAACTAAGGAAACTGTACTCGGGCGACGCCATCAAGTACACAGTTTCTAGGTCGGGAGCCAGTTTCCTGTTCAGCTGGGCCATCTGGAATTCGTACTCGAAGTCGGAGATGGCGCGGAGGCCCTTCACCAGGGCACGCGCCCCCCATTTGCGGGCGAAGTCCACCAGCAGGATATCAAATATCTCCACCCTGATGTTATCGCTGCCGCCGAGGGAGTCTTCAAGGAAAGTCAGCCGCTCCTCGGCTGTGAGCAGTGTGTCCTTGCGGGGAGAATGGGCCACGACACCCACGACTACCTGCTGGAACAGCCCCGCCGCCCGGCGGATGATGTCAAGGTGGCCTTCGGTCACGGGGTCGTAGGTGCCCGGGCAGACCGCTACTATTCTGGACAAGTCAGTCATAACTCCTGCGGGGTTGCGGGTACGCCTTCTCCGTCGAGCCGGAATATCCTGATGCTGGTGTCCCCGTAAGTCTTCCCGGCAACGGGTTCGAAGGGCAGGGAAACAGTCTCACGCGCATCGCTCTCCACCACCAGTACGGCCCCCGGCGCCATGACACCGGGGAGCAGTCTTTCCAGTTCTGGCAGCACAACGCGGAGCATTTTATAGGGCGGGTCGATAAAAATCAAATCAAACCTGTCCCCCTTTTTCGCTGCATTTCCCAGGATCGCACGGTAGTCGCGGCGCTTCAGGAGGGCATTGTCGAACCGGAGCTGGGCGATGTTGGCGGCGATCGCCTTGACCGCAGCCGGGCGGTTATCCACCAGGAGCGCGCTGTCGGCGCCCCGGCTCAGGGACTCCAGCCCCAGGGCGCCGCTGCCGGCGAAGAGGTCCAGCACCCTGAGCCCGCTGACGTCCCCCAGCATGTTGAAGACCGCGCCGCGGACCTTGTCGGCGGTGGGCCGCGTCTCTTCCCCGCGGGGCGCGGTTATTATCGTCCCTTTCCTGGTTCCGGCGATGATGCGCATGGGTCCCGTCCGCGATTTCCGGCTTTAGGTCGTGGCTCGATTCTACCTTTTGTCCTTGGCGGGAGCGAGCGCCTTCCCGCCGCCCATGGCTTCTAACCGCAGTTCAATCTGGTTTTCACGGCCGGGGGCATTGCTGGCTCAGGCAACACTTGCGAGCCTTCGCTACGCAATACCCCCGGCCGCTGCCAATGCTCTTCCCGGGCAACGTGGGTCTGCGGTCCGAAGGCTGGCGCGGCCGTCCTGACCTAGATGCGCCGCAGCCATTCCACCGTGTCGCCGAAGCGGCGGGCTATCTCTTCCCTGAGCAGCGTGTCTTCCAGACGGGCGAGGTCCGGGTCGGCCGCCAGCAGCTTCCCCGCCTCTCTCCGCGCGAGCTTGAGCGCGTCCTGGTCACGGGTCAGCCGCGCCAGCTTCAGGTCAGGAAAGCCGGACTGCCTGAGCCCGAACAGCTGCCCCTCGCCCCTGATCTCCAGATCTATGTCCGCCAGGGCGAACCCGTCTGCAGTCGAAGCCATGGCGCCCAGGCGGCGGACTGCCGCCTCAGACCCCGGGTCTGCGAACAGCAGGCAGAATGACTCATGCTCCCCCCGCCCCACGCGGCCTCGCAACTGGTGGAGCTGCGCCAGGCCGAAGCGATCCGCTTCCTCCACCATCATGACCGTGGCATTAGGGACGTCCACCCCCACCTCGATCACCGTCGTCGTGACCAGCACTTGCGTCTCGCCGTCAGCGAAGCGCCTCATGGCCTCCTGCTTCTGCTGCGCCGGCATCTGCCCGTGCAGCACATCCACCCGGTATTCGCGGAACTCGCCCTCCCGAAGCCGCGCGGCCTCAGCCTCCACCGCCCTGGCCTCCAGCTTCTCCGATTCCTCGATGAGAGGACAGACGACGTAGCACTGCCGGCCGGCATCGAGCTGCTCGCGGATGAAACCGTAGGCCCCCGCACGCTTGGCCTCAGGGACATGCCACGTCCTCACGGGCTTCCGCCCCGGCGGCATCTGCCTGATGGTGCTCACCTCGAGGTCGCCATAGAGGGTGAGCGCCAGCGTCCGCGGTATCGGCGTGGCCGTCATGTGCAGGGTGTGGGGCGTGATGCCGTCCCGCGTAGCCTTGTCAGCCAGGTCTTCGCGCTGCTGCACCCCGAAGCGGTGCTGCTCGTCCACGACTACCACGGCAAGCTCCGCGAAGACCACGTCCTCCTGGATGAGCGCGTGGGTGCCCACAGCGATATCCGCTTCACCGGATTCCATGGCTGCAAGCGCCCCCTCCCTCTCCTTCGCTCCCAGGCGGCTGGAGAGGAACGCCACCTTCACCCCCGTTCCGGCCAGCATCCTCTTAAGGTTGAGGAAGTGCTGCTCGGCGAGGACCTCGGTGGGCGCCATCAGGGCGCCCTGACGCCCTGACTCCACCGCCCTTAAAAGAGTGAGGACCGCCACCACTGTCTTGCCCGAGCCCACGTCGCCCTGCAACAGGCGCTGCATCGGCCTGTCGCCCTCTAGGTCTGTGCCGATCCCGGCGGCAACGGCCTCCTGGTCAGCCGTCAGGCTGAAGGGCAGCGTCTCACGGAAGCGGCGGCTCAGCTCACCGGCAGGCCCCAGGGCGACGCTCCTCCGCTCGCGCTCGTAGTGGCGCCGGTAAGCCAGCAGGGCAAGCTGCATCAGGAAGAGCTCCTCGAAGACAAGCCGCCGGCGCGCCAGGGCATATTCCGCAGCTGAACGGGGAAAGTGCATCGCCAGCATGGCATCGGCGCGGCGGGGAAGCCCGAGCTCCAGCAAGAGCCCGGATGGCAGGGGGTCCGCCAGGCGTGAGAACAGCGGCCGGACCTGGTCCAGCCAGCCCCTCAGGCGCTTGACCGAGATCTTCTCCGTCGTCGGATAGACCGGCACCAGCCCCGTTGTGTGCAGCCCGGCGCTGTCGCCCAGGAGCTCATGACTGATGATCCTGAAATTGCCACCCTTGCCCTCGTAACGCCCCCTGACCAGCAGTCTGTCCCCAGGGGCGAGCTGATCGGCCAGGTAGTCCTGGTTGAACCAGACCGCCTCCAGGATGCCGGTATCGTCGCGCAAAGTCGCCTTGACCACGCGCAGGTTGGGGCGGCGGGTGCGCTGGAGGGTCACCCGCTCGACAGTGGCGGCAACGGTCGCCTCTTCCCCCAGCCTGAGCTGGCCGATCTCACGGCTGGAAGAGAAATCCTCGTGACGGCGGGGAAAATGGCTAAGCAGGTCGGCGAGGGTCGCAAGGCCCAGCCTGCCGGCCTCGCGGGCCAGGGCCGGTCCGACGCCCTTGAGGACTGTCAGCGGGTCGCCCAGCGCGGGCGGGTTGAATGTGCTCTTCGAGGTGCGGGGAAGGTCGGCTGGCGTGAGGAGCGAGGACCTGGCGAAGTGGCGCAGGCACCGGGCTTGAGTCATGACCTTCCCTTCTTGCATTTATGGTGCGGCTATAGCATAATAACGCCTTGTGCAAAGAGCAAGAACGCCGGAACAGGGCTTGAGGCCCGATCGGCGCTGTCAAGAAGGAAGAGAATGTCGAAAGTATGCACAGTTTGCGGCAAGAAGCCGGGCTACGGCAACAACCGTAGCCATTCGAACCGAGCTACGCGCCGCCGGTTCAACCCCAACCTGCAGAAGATCCGCATCCTCGTGGACGACAAGCCCACGCGCGCCTACGTCTGCGCCAAGTGCATCAGCGCCGGCAAGGTGCAGAAGGCAGTTTAGCAGCAGGCCCCGCACAAGACCCGCAAAGCAAATACCCCTCCGGTTGACCTGACTCCTCATCACAAGGCCGTGTTGCTCCGATAAACTGGGTAAGCGGCCGGTTTTCAGCATAGCTGGACGCACAGGAAAGGAGTCACGATGGAGTTCGGTTTTGCAGTTTCAGGTTTTCCCGCGTTCATGATCCTCATGGGGGTGTACGTCTTCACGGCGTTCGTCGTCATGACTATCGCCAACAAGCTGGGAGTCGCGAATTCCTGGATGGCGTGGGTCCCCATCCTCAACATCTACCTTCTGGTCAAGATGGCCGGCAAGCCCGGCTGGTGGCTGGCCCTCTTCCTGGTGCCGTTCATCAATTTCTTCGTGGCGGTCTATGTCTGGATGCTGATCGCCGAACGCCGCGGCCGGCCACAGTTCTGGGGCTTGCTGATGATCGTTCCGGTGGTCAATCTCATCCTGATGGCCATGCTGGCGTTCACCGAGCCGGACCACCCGGTCCTGGCCTGACGCCTGATCAAATCGCTGTCAGCGGAAGCCCCCGAATCGGGGGCTTCCCCTATTTGCATCAGAGTTTTCCGCCTGTATAACTAATATATTACCTGTACCGATCATATCTGTAGTGGCAACGGTTCCTTTCCAGCGAGATCGGCGGAAGTGGAAGCAGCAGTGAAAGACTACATTACCAATTACCTCCTGTGGCTGACAGCGCTCGGCCTCTACATATATTTTGCCGCGGCTGTCAGGTCGGTGGCTGTCAGGCTTGATATGGAAGATACCTGGATGGCCTGGGTGCCGCTGCTGAACCTCTACCTTTTCCTCAGGATCGCGGGGCCGCCCGGCTGGTGGATGCTCCTTGGCCTCGTCCCGTTCGTGAACATTGCCGTCTTCACCTTCGTCACCATGGTGGCATCTGAAAAGACCGGGCGTCCGCCCTGGTGGGGGCTGGCTTCGCTTCTGCCCCCCGCGGGCCTGGTGCTCCTGGGTGTCATCGGTTTCTCCGTGCCCGCCCGGCAGCGCCGGGAGAGCGCCCTGCGCGCCCGCCGCTGGCAGCCGGAATAGGCAGCCGACCGGAAGGAAACAAGCAACGAAAAAACCCCCGTCAGGGGGTTTTATCGTTGCTGCCCGAAGCTCTCGGGAAAGAGAGGCGTTACTTCCAGTTCTTGATCAGGCTCGCCATCTCGATGGCGCCACTGGCAGCCTGCCAGCCCTTGTTGCCAGCCTTGGTGCCGGCGCGCTCCACCGCCTGCTCGATAGTATCGGTGGTCAGGACGCCCATAGCCACCGGGACTTTCGTATCCATGGATATCTTGGCGATACCCTTGGATACCTCGTTGGCGACATAGTCGAAATGGGGCGTGCCGCCGCGGATCACCGCGCCGAGGCAGATGACGGCGTCGTACTTGCCGCTCTCCGCCATCTTGGCCGCCACCAGTGGTATCTCGAAGGCGCCCGGGACCCAGGCGACCTCGATGGCTCCCTTGCCGGCGTTATGCCGGATGATGCAATCGACAGCGCCGTCCAGTAGGCGCAATGAGATGAACTCGTTGAAACGGGCGACGACGATGCCGAACTTGAGACCCTTCGCGTCCAGCATTCCCTCGTAGCTCTTGTAGTTCTCCGCCATCGGATATCCTCTCTTTCCTTGTTAGTTTTCCCGTGCCAATGCTAGCTGCCCTGTTCTTCCTTGTCGAACCTGAGGTCCTGGTGGTGCAGGATATGGCCGAGCTTGGCCTTTTTCGCGCTCAGGTAAGCGACGTTCTCGTCCTGGGGGTCCATCTCGATGGGAACCCGCTCCACGATCTTGAGCCCGTAGCCTTCGAGGCCCTTGATCTTCTTGGGGTTGTTGGTCATCTGGCGGATGGTGGTCAGGCCCAGGTCGACCAGTATCTGCGCGCCGATGCCGTAGTCGCGCAGATCAGCCGGGAAGCCGAGTTCCTCGTTGGCCTGCACCGTGTCCATGCCCTGATCCTGCAGGTCATAGGCCTTGAGCTTGTTGATGATGCCGATGCCCCGGCCCTCCTGGGAGAGGTAGAGCAGCACTCCCTTGCCTTCTTCTTCAATCATCCGCAGGGCGTGGTAGAGCTGCTCGCCGCAGTCGCAGCGCATGGAGTGGAAGACGTCTCCGGTGAGGCACTCGGAGTGCACCCGCACCAGCACGTCCTCGGCGCCATCGACATCGCCCTTGACCAGGGCTACATGCTGCTCGCCGTCCAGCTTGCTCTCGAAGCCCACCACCCGGAACTCACCGAACTTGGTGGGGAGCTTGGCCTCGGCCACGCGCTCCACCAGTTTCTCGGTCTTGCGCCGGTACTTGATGAGGTCCGCTACGGTGACCATCTTCAGGTCGTGTCTCTTGCAGTAAGGGATCAGGTCGGGGACCCTGGCCATGGTGCCGTCGTCGTTCATGATCTCACAGATGACGCCGGCGGGCTCCAGCCCGGCCAGGCGGGCCAGGTCGACGCCGGCCTCGGTCTGGCCGGTGCGCTCGAGCACACCGCCCGGCTTGGCCCTCAGCGGGAAGATATGGCCCGGCTGCACGACGGCCTCGGGGCCGGACTCGGGGTTGATGGCCACCTGGATCGTATGGGCGCGGTCGGCGGCGGAGATGCCGGTGGTCACGCCGTGGCGCGCCTCTATCGACACCGTGAAAGCCGTGCTGTAAGTCGCTTCGTTCTTCTGGACCATCTGCGGCAGCGCGAGCTTCTCGCAGATCTCCGGGGTCATGGCCAGACAGATGAGCCCGCGGCCGTGAGTGGCCATGAAGTTGATAGCCTCCGGCGTGGCGAACTGGGCTGCGAGGGTGAGGTCGCCCTCGTTCTCGCGGTCCTCGTCGTCGCAGACTACGACCATCCTGCCGGCGCGGATATCCTCGATCGCTTCCTCGATGGTGCTGAATGGTGATTCTTCTGTGGTTTTCTGTTCTTGTTCTGCCATTTTTCCTTCCTGCCTGTTGTTGGTTTACCTTGTATGACTTGCGAAGGCTTCTGCGGGGCCGGGACCTAGAGGAAACCGCCCTCGGCCAGTTTTTCCAGCGTCAGTCCCCCCTCCCCCTGGCCTCCGGGAAGGCCGCCTTTCATTATCTTCTCGACGTACTTGCCTATCACGTCAGCTTCGAGGTTGACCTCGTAGCCGACACCGTTGTGACCCAGGGTAGTGACCTTCACCGTGTGGGGGATGAGCGAGACGCTGAAACTGTCCTTCTGCAGGCGCGCCACCGTCAGGCTGATGCCGTCGACGCCCACCGACCCCTGGGCCAGCAGGTAGCGGCGGATCTCCTCCGGCGCCTGGATGGTGTAGATGATGGCATTGCCCTCGGGCTTGATGGACACGATCTTGCCGGTGGCGTCCACGTGGCCGAGCATCAGGTGGCCGCCCAGCCGCGCGTTGAGCGTCAGGGCCCGTTCGAGGTTCACCAGGCTGCCGCGCTTGAGGTTGCCCAGGTTGGTCTTCTTGAGCGTCTCCGGCATCACGTCGGCGGAAAAGGTGCCGTCGCCGAAGTCGCGCGCCGTGAGACAGGTGCCGTTGACAGCGATGGAGTCCCCCAGCTGCGTGTTCTCGAGGACCTTGTCAGCCTCGATGGTGACGATGCCGCTCTCGGAGCCCATTTCGATGCTCAGCAGCTTGCCCATCTCCTCTACTATCCCGGTGAACATCGGCGATCAGCTCCTCGGCTCTGTGTTACTGGTGAAATGGTTCATGCGGATCAATAGCCTTCTTCCGTCGTGTAAGCGGTAATCAGGATATCCTCGCCTACCTCCTCGTGCTTCATCCGGTACAGTATCAGCGCGTCGTCGACCCGGCTGAAGCCGCTTCCCTCGACGGGGGTCCGGGCCGACTCGCCACCCAGTATCTTGGGGGCGATGAAAAACATCACCTTGTCGATGAGGCCTGCCTCCACGAAGGACGCCGCCAGGCCGGGGCCGCCCTCCAGCATGACGCTCAGCACCGGCACCTCACGTGAGCCCAGGCTCCGCATCGCCTCAGCCGCATCGACCCTGCCATTGACAGCCGGCAGCGCCTCTACCTCCACGCCGGCGCCCCTGAGCGCCTGAACGCGTTCGGGCGCCGCGGCTTCGGTAGTGAATACCAGTGTCGGCACCTCGGCTGCTGTCTTTACCAGCTTGCTGTCCGGCGATAGGCCGGCGGCAGAGTCGAAGACGACCCTGAGAGGCTGGCGATGCTCGCCGGGGAGCCGGCAGGTGAGCATCGGGTCATCGGCCGCGGCCGTGCCGCTGCCCACGGCGATGGCGTCGTAACCGGCGCGCAGCTCGTGCACCAGGGCCCGGCTGTCTTCCCCTGAGATCCACTGGGAATCCCCCGTGCCGGTGGCGATCTTCCCGTCCAGGCTCATGGCGCTCTTGAACAGGACAAAGGGCAGCCCGGTCACCGAGTGCTTGCGGAAATCCTCGTTCTGGGAGCGGGCGCGCTCGGCCAGGGAGCACTCGAGCACGTCGACAGCGATACCAGCCTCCCTGAGCTCGGCGGCTCCCTTGCCGTCGACCTTCGGCGATGGGTCCATCGAGGCGATCACCACACGGGAGACCCCGGACTCGATCAGCGCCCGTGAGCAGGGCCCCGTCCGCCCCGTGTGGCAGCAGGGCTCAAGAGTGACGAAGACCGTAGCCCCGGCGACGTCGCCTTCGGCGTCCTTGATCGCAGCCACCTCGGCGTGATCGGCGCCGGCGCGCGCGTGGTATCCCTGTCCAATGACACGGTTGTCCCTCACTATGACCGCGCCCACCGTGGGGTTCGGGCTCGTTTTTCCCCTGGCCGTCTCCGCCAGGTTCAGGGCCTGCTGCATGAAACTTGTCTCTATGCCGTTCAGGATGATTGCCATGTCCGGCGTCACTGTCTCCTGTCTTGGTCCCGGGCTTCCCTCTGTCCCACGAAAAAACCCCGGGCAGCAATGAACCCAGGGCAAGTCAGCTCTTCCGTCTTCTCCCATCCAGACTTTCACTGTCGGCCCAGGATTTCCACCTGGTCAACCTCCGCAGAGGGTCGCGGGCTCTCACCGCCGGTGGGGAATTTCACCCCGCCCCGAAGACATTGCGTATGTAACGCTATTTGATTTTCCGTTAAAGATGATAGCAGACAAAAAAACCGGTTTCCAGTTGCGGGGGAACCGGCGGGTTGATGGGGTTCTGCGCCGGGCCGTTCAGGCAGAAGCGCTGTACGCCGCCATGGCTTCCATCAGTTCCCGCGCTGCCGCCGCGGGATCGGGAGCGCCGTAGACGGCGGAGCCCGCCACGAAGTTGTTGGCCCCCGTTGGCAGCACTTTGCCGATGGTCTCGATGCTGATGCCGCCGTCCACCTGGAGGCCGACGCCGGGCGGCAGCAGGGTGCGCGCCCGCGCTATCTTGGGCACGACCGACTCGATGAAACCCTGGCCGCTGAAACCCGGGTTGACCGTCATCATCAGCGCGAAGTCGATGTCGCCCGCAGCCTCCTGGATGGCGACCAGGGGCGTTGCCGGGTTGATGGTCACCCCGGCCTTGCAGCCTGCGTCCCGGATCCGGCTCAAGGTCATGTTGAGATGGTCGCAGGCCTCGGCATGGACGTTTATCCAGTCGGCTCCGGCCCTGGCGAAAGTGTCTATGTAATCATCCGGCTCGGAGATCATCAGGTGACAGTCCAGCACGCCGCCGGCGTCGTGGACCTGCTCGCTGATGGCCTCGACGATGAAGGGGCCGATGGTGATGTTGGGGACGAAGTGGCCGTCCATGACGTCCACGTGGATGACGCGCACCCCCGCGTCCATCACCAGCCGCACCTGTTCGCCCAGGCGGTAGAAGTCCGCCGAGAGGATCGAGGGGGCCAGCTGGTATGTAGTCAACAGTTCGTCGCTCACGGGGCAAGATTCTAGCACAAGGGGGCGGTTCCGCCCAACACTCCGGCCAGGCTCGCCTCCCAGGCGGTATGGCCGTCGAAGTGGGCATCAGGGTCGGTGATGAGCGTGTACCACCAGTAGATGCTGAAAAGGCCCAGGGTCAGAAGGGTAAGCAGCAGGTACCTGCCGAAGCGGCGGCGGGGCGGTGGCGCAGGCGGACTGACATCCAGGCGTAAGCCCAGCCGGCCAAGGACCTGACCGGCCTTCCGCATGAAATCTTCCTCGGCAGCGCCGTGGGCATGGAAGTCGCTGTTGAGGAAATAGTAGACGTAGAAATTGGTAACCCCGGTCAGGATCCCGAGCACCAGCCAGAGGACGGGGCTCTTCTCTCCGCGGCGGTCCTGCGCTGTGGCCGCCCTGTCGAGCTCCCTGAGCTCCTCCATGTCACGCGCGAGGGCAGTCCGGCCGGCTGCCACAGCGACCCGTTCCTCGAGGACAGCCAGCAGGTTCCGGCGGAGCGAGACCATGCGCTCGAAATGCTGCTCCCTCCGCTCCAGCAGCCTGTATAAAACATACGCGCCGTAGACGCCCAGGGTAACCAGCGACAGCAGGAAAGCCGGCAGGAAACCGATCCGCCGGTCAGTGCGGCTACGGTTCAGCAGGTCTGCATTGAGCGATGCCGGGCTTTCCAGGACAGCCTCCCTTGGACGGGACAAGAAAAGGCCCCCTGGCGGCAGCCAGGAGGCCTTAAGTCAAACCGTGTTACTTGACGGCCGCTTTGAGCTGGCTGCCGGCGCTGAACTTCGGCACCTTGCTGGCCGCGATCTGAATCTTTTCCTTTGTCTGGGGGTTGATGCCCTCGCGGGCTGCCCTGTGCTGGACGCTGAACTTGCCAAAACCGGTAAACTGTACTTCCTCGCCCTTTTTCAGCGCGTCTGTGACTGCTTCGATGAACGCGTCAACTGCGGCGGCGGCCTGTGTCTTGTTGAGATCTGCTTTCTCTGCGACTGCGCTTACAAACTCGGATTTCCCCACTTCTATACCTCCTGGTTTGTTGGATTTCAGAAGATGGCGGTAAGAACCTATCAGAAGGATATGCCCATTACAAGCGGAAAATGGACATTCCCGCCCTTATTTTCCGCCGATCGTCATATCGCCGATCAGAAGCGTCGGAGCGTGGATGCTGCCGCCGAACGGCACCCAGCGATTGTCATTACCCACCGCCTGGATGCTCTTGAGCATCGCCATCAGGTTGCCGGCGATGGTTATCTCCCGCACCGGCTCTGTCAACTTTCCACCTTTTATCAAAATGCCGGCCGCCCCCACCGAGAAATCCCCCGAGATCGGATTGGCGCCGGAGTGCATGCCGCTGACCTCTGTGACCAGCAGCCCGTGGTCGACCCCGGAGATGATCTCCTGCGACCCGGCCTCGCCGCCGGTCAGTCTGAGATTAGTGGCTCCGACGTGGGGCAGTGACCGGTACGAGGCCCGCGAAGCATTGCCGGTCGACTCCGCCCCGCCCTTGCGGGCAGTATAGGTGTCGTATAAAAACCCCTGCAGGACACCGTTTTCCAGCAGCACTGTCTGCCGGCACGGCACGCCTTCACCATCGAAGGAGGAGCTGGCGAGCCCGTCGGGGTGGGTCCCGTCATCCACCAGCCTCACCAGGTCGCTGGCGACGCGCTCGCCCATCCTGCCGGCGAACATGGAGCGCTGTTTCTGCACCGTCTCACCGCTGAGGACAGAGCCGATCACGCTCACCAGGCTGGCAGTGACGAAGGGGTCCGTGACCACGGGGCAACTCATGCTGCGGCACTGCCGGGCCCCCAGGAGCATGAGAGCGCGGTCGGCCGCCTCCTCGCCGCAGCCGGTCCCTTCGAGCTGGCCTGGCTCCCGGCCTATGGTGAAGCTGATCCCCGTCTGCATCTCC
Source organism: Gaiellales bacterium (assembly GCA_003599855.1). Classification (GTDB taxonomy): domain Bacteria; phylum Actinomycetota; class Thermoleophilia; order BMS3ABIN01; family BMS3ABIN01; genus SURF-19. The sequence continues at coordinate 76,655 of QZKG01000022.1, forward strand.
CCGTTCTCTTCGGCGATGGCCTGCAGGAACGCGTAGCAGACGCCTTCCCGCTGCTCCCGGGAGAACCCCTTTGAATTAGCGATCGCCACCCTGGATTCGGATTCTACGTACTGGGACGCTTCCACCTGGACCACCCGGCTGTCGCGCCCGAGGGCGGCTTCCTCGATGGCCCGGGCGATATCGATCTTCTCCGCCACCGGGGTGGACAGCAGGGCCGGCAGGAACAGGTCCAGCTCAGCGTATTCTCCGCCCGTCTCCGGCAGACCGGTGAATTCGTCCGCCGCGGTCACGGCGGCGTTATCCACTGCGTCCCGGGCGGCCGACGCCAGCCCCGCGTCGGACATGTCGGTGGTGTAGGCATAGCCGGCTGCTCCACCGATGATCGCCCGTATGCCCAGGCCGCTGCCGGAAGAGCTGGCCAGCTCTTCCACCTCCCCCTTGTAGACGCTGATCTTGAGGGAGCGCGACTCCTGCGCGAAAACCTCGGCCTGGTCCGCCCCGGCCGCAGCCGCCATCTCCAGGGTCTGGCTTGCCTTGTCCAGCATCACCCTAACCGACCTCCGTCCCGCCGATGGTCAGATCCAGGATGCGCAGGGTCGGCTGGCCGCTCCCCACCGGCACGCCCTGGCCGTCCTTGCCGCAAACCCCGATATGCATCTCGAAGTCATCCGCTACCAAGTCGATGTTGTTGAGCGCCACCAGGCCATTGCCGATGAGGGTCGCCCCCCTGAGCGGCGTCGTCACCCGGCCTTTCTCTATCAGGTAACCCTCGGAGACGCCGAAGACGAAGTCGCCCGTGGCCGGGTCCACCTGGCCGCCCGCGAGGGTCTTGGCGAAAAAGCCCCTGTCCGTTGCAGCGAAGATCTCATCCACGGGCGCATCTCCACCGGTGATGAACGTGTTGGTCATGCGGGGAATCGGTGTATGGCGGTAGGACTGGCGGCGCCCGTTCCCCGTGGGCTGGGCGCCTGCGTTGCGCGCGCGCAGACGGTCATAAAGGAAGCCGGTCAGCTCCCCTGCGTCGATAAGCACGTTGCGCCTGGTGGGCACACCCTCGTCATCGACGGCGCCTGAACCCCAGGCATTGGGCACGCTACCGTCATCGATCAGGGTCACCAGCCCGCTGGCTACCTTGTGGCCCAGTTTGTCCCTGAAGACACTGGCCCCCTTTTCGATAGCGTCCGCTTCGAGGCCATGGCCGCAGGCTTCATGGAAGAGCACCCCGCCGAATCCCCGATGGAGGACCACCGGCATCTTGCCGCTGGGCGCGGGCCGGGAGTCCAGCATCGTGATCGCCTTCCTGGCCGCTGCCTCACCGATGTCCGCGGCCTGGTTCCTGGCGAAGAGCTCCATGCCGCGGTGGGCTCCCACGCTCTCGAAGCCGGTCTGGGTTATCCCTCCGCGCGCGCCCACGACCTGGACGCTCATCCGCACCCGGGTCCGCTCGTCGGCGGCCAGCACGCCCTCGGAGTTCGCGACCAGCACTTCGCTGACGACATCGCTGTAGTTGCAGGATGCCTGGACTATCTCCGGCCCAGCGGCGCGGGCCGCGTCGTCCGCCGCCGCCAGCAGCCCGGCCTTGTCCGCGGCGGGCGTCTGCGCGGGCGGCTCCTCCACCGGATGCCTGGAGGAGCCCCGCACCGCTTCCAGCCGCCGCACGGAGGCGCCGCCATCTGAGGAACCTTCCCCGGCAAGCCTCGCGGCCTCCCTGAGCGAGCCCTCGTCGATGCTGTCGGTGGAAACGAAGGAGATATTGCGGCCGCTGAACACCCGCACCGATGCCCCCAGGTCGAAACCGGTGGAGCTGCGCTCCAGGCGGCCGTCCTCGAGGTTCAGGGCGACTGTCTTTCTTCTCTCCACGTAGAGGTCCGCGAAGTCCCCGCCCCGGGTCAGGGCTTCTTCGAGGACATCGTGGGCCAGCTGCTCTTCTATCAGCACTGCATCAACTCCAATCATTCCGGCGCCGTTCACGACCGGGACCGGTTTATTCTATAACAACGGGGCTCGACGCAGTAAATATCCGGCTCTTGTTCCCGTTAATGCCATTTCGTGCCCTGTCGATAAAACTTATGGGCTTTCCCGCCTGGCATATCGGCTGCATTTGCAGCGTTTTTTCTGGAGGCAACCTGCTTTTCGGGGCGAAATGAAAAAAAACCCATCAGCCGCCGGCCTGGCCCGTGAGCTCGACCAGGGCCCGGCCGCGCCACCGCGGATCAGCGAGAAGGACTTCGCCGGTCTCTTCGAAAATTTCAACAGGCTCAAACAGAACGTCGGCGGCGTCATCGTCGGCAAGGATGACGTCATCAAACTGGTGCTCGTCGCCCTCATCAGCGGCGGTCACGTCCTGCTGGAGGACGTCCCCGGCGTAGGCAAGACCACTTTGGCCAAGAGCATCGCCCGCTCGGTGTCGGCCACCTATGCCAGGATCCAGTTCACCCCGGACCTGCTGCCTTCGGATATCACCGGCAGCACGGTGTACTCACCCAAGCGCGAGGAATTCTACTGGTCCCCGGGGCCGCTCTTCGCCAACATCGTACTCGCCGATGAGATCAACCGCACCAGCCCCCGGACCCAGTCCGCCCTGCTGGAGGCCATGGAGGAGCACCAGGTGACGGTCGACCGCAGGACCCATCCGTTACCGGAGCCCTTCTTCGTGATAGCCACGCAGAACGCCCACGAGGTGCACGGGACTTTCCCCCTGCCCGAGGGCCAGATGGACCGTTTCCTGATGTCGCTGTCCATCGGTTTGCCCGATCGCGTCAGCGAGCAGCGGATGCTGCGCGACCAGATGGATTCGCATCCCCTGGAACGCGTGGAGCCGGTGGTCGCCGCCGGCGACATCACTGCGCTGCAGGCGGCCGTACGCCAGGTGAAGGTGACGGACCCTCTACTGGGATACATCCTCGATATAGTCAACCGGGGACGCCGTCATGCGGAGGTATCCCTGGGCCCCTCACCCAGGGCCAGCATCGCGCTGACGCGCGCAAGCCAGGGCCTGGCTTTCACCGACGGGCGTTCCTACGTCATCCCTGATGATGTGCAGGCAGCCGCGCAGCCGGTGCTGTCGCACCGGATAACGCCACGGGTCAAGTCGCGCACGGGGGAGCTTGCGGCGCGGATCGTCGCGGAACTGGTCGCCTCCAGCCGCGTTCCCGTCTGAAGCGCCTGCTGGGCGGCCTCCATGCCTACGAGGAAATCGATCATCTGGCTCCTGGCAGCGGCAGCCCTTTATTTCATCGCCTGGAACATCGGCGGCGGCTGGCTCTACACCATCATCGCCATCCTCATCGCGTTCCCCCTGGGATCCCTGATCATCAGCCGCTTCAACACGGGCAGCATCTCGCTCACCCAGGAATGCCCGGACCGCTGCAGCCAGGGAGATGAGCTGTCGACCACGATCACCATCCGTAACCGCTCGCGGCTACCCCGCTTCCTGCTGGACATCACGGGCAGCCTGGGAGGCAGCGACGCCAGCCTGCTGCTGGCCCATGCTGGTGGCGCCAGTAGCAGGGAAATCCCCCTGGTTTTCAGCAACGTCAGGCGCGGAATCTACACCGGCGGCGGTTTCACGCTGTCCAGCAGGGCGCCGGCCGGCCTCGCGCGCAGCCGCCGCGGATTCATGACCGACTGCCCCCTGGTCGTTTATCCACGCTGGCGCCAGCTGGCCGGAGACTGGGGCTCAGGTGATGCCGGCAGCGGTCACGCCGGCGCCGGGGCGGCTCCCGCCCGCGCAGCCTCGGGCGACTACCTGGGCGTACGCGAGTACCGCCCCGGGGACAGCCCCAGGTCGATACACTGGAAGACCACAGCCCGAAGCAACCGCCTGACCGTGACCGAGTACGCGCGACCGGTGACCATGGTCCCCGTCTTCATCGTCGACCCGTTCCGTCAGGGCGAGATCGGTGAGGGCGACGACAGCTCCTTTGAGACAGCTGTCTCCCTGGCCGCTTCCCTGGTGCAGAGAGAGGCCCTCCACAGGCGCGACTTCGGTATCGGCGCGTCCTGGGAAGAGGCTGCAGCGCGTGGGCTCGACAGCGATCCGGAGGCCGCCATGCTCTTCCTGGCAGGGCTGCGGGCGGAGAGTCGGGAGCCCCTGGGCCTCGACACCGCAGGGACAGGCTGGGCTGATGCCACACCGGTGGTGATCATGACCAGTCACACGGCCTATGCCACGGTGGACGAGAGCGACCTCGTGGCAGACTACCCGCAATCCATGATACTGATGATCGACGGGCGCGCCTGCGGTCCTGACTACAGGCAGCGAGGCCTGCTGCTTGACGACAGCCGGATAGACAGACTGGCCGGGCGTCTGGATGCGACCGGTTGCCGCTTCCTGCTCATCGACCCCGATGAGGACCTGGAAAGATGCCTCGAAGGCTTGTAAAGGTTTTTGCCAGGCTCAATCCGCGCAGGAGTCCCGAGGACAGCCTGGCGCTGAGAGCCAGCGTGCTGGCTTCGATCCTGACGGCGGAGCTGACCATCCTGGCCATGGGGTATTACGGCCTGATCACGACGGTGGCGGTGCCGCTGTTGACTGCCGCCGGTTTCTACATAAGCTGGCGGCGCCGGCGCGAGCGCAACCTGCTCATCAAGCTCATCCTGGCTGTGATGGTGGTCGCAGCGGCGGTCATCTTCCTCAGGGAGCTGGCCGGCAGCCTCTACGATACCCGCCTGCCCCTGATCAGGCTGTTCCTCTGGTTGCAGGTGATGCATTCCTTTGACCTGCCCGCCCGCCGGGACCTGAAGTTCTCCCTGGTAAGCGGCCTGATCCTCATCACGGCCGGCGCGGTCTTGTCGATCAGCATGACGTATATCGCCGGTCTCGCCCTGTTCAGCGCCGCCGCGGTAGCCGCCCTGATCCAGTTCCAGCTCTCCGAGGATTCCCAGCGGGTGGACCGCGTCGTGGCGGCGGATCCCTGGCGGCTGGCGGCAGGCTCGTTCCTTGTCTGGCTCATGCTCGTGTCAGTTGCCGTGCCGGTGATGCTGGTGATGCCCCAGAGCACCCAGGCGCGACTGACCTCACTGCCGGTATCAGAGTTGACGAAGATCTTCTCGGACTTCCCCTCCGAGGTGGTCAACCCCTACTACCGCGAAGGCGGTGACCCTTTCGACAGACCGCCCCAGTTCAGCGCCGACTCCTATTACGGCTTCAACCCCTACATGGACCTGCGCTCCCGCGGCCGGCTGAGCGACGACATCGTCCTCAAGGTGCGATCGGACCGGTACGACTTCTACCGGGGCATAGTCTTCGACGTCTACAACGGGAAGGGCTGGGAGATGAGCGATGAGGAGGGTGAGGACATCGTTTCGAGCTCGCCGCCGTTCGAGCTGCCCGTGGACACCTCCATGCCCCGCGGCGGCACCAGCATCCAGAGCTTTTACATCCAGGCCGACCTTCCCAATATCATCTTCAGCGGCTGGCGGCCCGTATCACTGTTCTTCCCGGCGGACCGCATCAAGATCGACAAGTATGGCAGCCTGCGCAGCCCCTACCAGTTGACCGACGACACCGTCTACTCCGTCGTGACTGAGCAGCCGCTCACTGCGGGCAGTTACCTGCGCCGCTTCCCCCGCGCCGGCGACCCCGCCGCCGGTCCTGAATACACGGCGCTTCCCGACGCTTACGGCGCCGACATACTGGAGATAGAGAAGCTGACCCGAGGCCTGACCGGCAGCTACGACAACACCTACGACAAGGTGCTGGCGGTGGAGCGCTATCTGAAGGAGACCTATCCATATGACCTGGAGATAGGGCCGCAGCGCTCGGAGCGGGACGCTGTCGCCTACTTCCTCTTCGAGGAACAGGCGGGCTACTGCGAGCATTTCGCTTCGGCGATGGCGGTGATGCTGCGCAGCGTCGGCATCCCAGCGCGGGTGGTGACCGGCTATACAGGCGGCAGCCTCAATCCCTTCACCGGGCTCTGGGAGGTTCGCCAGAGTGACGCCCACGCCTGGGTCGAAGTATATTTCGGCAGCGCCGGCTGGGTCGGCTTCGACCCCACCCCGGGTTTCGACATGCCGGGTGACGCCTCCAGGGACCGGGACAATTTCATGCTCAGCGGAATCATCGATTACCTGGGCGGCATCGACTTCGGCCCTGCTGGCAGGGCGGTCTCGGCTGCCGGCGCCTGGCTTGGCCGGGGGGCCGCATGGCTCACCTCGGTCCCCCTGGCGCAGCTGTCAGCCGTCGCCACGGGGGCGGCGGCCCTGGCGGCCAGCGCCGGTCTCGCCCTGCGAAGGCTCATGCTCAGGCGCAGGCAGTCGCGGCTGGCTACCGCCGGGCTGTCCCGGGAGCTCCTCAGGGACCCCTCCCTGAAGGGATACCTGAGACTGTTGAAGCGCCTGGCCGGCATCGGCCTGGCGAGGCGCCCCGAGGAGACCCTGCGGCGGTTCGCCCGGCGGGTGTCCTTAAGCACCGGCTCGGCAGATTTCGAGGAGCTCAACGCGATTATCGAGGAGTTGAGGTATTCCGGCCGCCCGCGGTCGGACGGCGATCAGCGACGGGTGGCGGCGTTGAGCCTGGAGATAGATGAAAGGCTGCGTGAGGGGCGAGCGGCTACTGGGCGCGCTTGATGAGACCGTCAGCCATGGCAGTCAGCCGGGCGGACAGCTCCGAGGTCTTGTCGCCGAGGGCCAGCATCGAGCCGTCCTCGAAGTAAAGCTCGACCCGGGACTGACGGCGCACGCGCCTGAGCAGGTAGGTCAGCCCGAGGGCGGACGCTACCGACATCATGAACCCGAACAGGAACCTTCCTCTTGCCATGATCCCCCCTACTTGGAATACTCCCCGGCCGCCTCGAGTTCGAGGACGGTCTTGAGAGCCGTGTTGATATCGTAAAGCACCAGACCGACCGTGGGGTCGCCGGAAGTAACAGCGGCCAGCCACGTGTCATTCTCGCCCATCGCGACGAACATGCAGCCCGAGCGGGTCTCGATGAACATCTGCGTCAGCCTGGGCTTGCCCATCTCTTCTGCCGCGGTGGCCGCTGAGGTGATGAGGTCCCGGGCGGCGGAGGTCATCGACTTCTCCGCCTCGGGAGAATGAAGGGTGCTGGCAAGGACTTCGCCTTCCCCCCTGGCCAGGACCGCGTTGCGGATGCTCGAGGACATCTCCAGCAATTCGTCCAGGGTCTCTTTTGGCGTAGGCATTGCTCTCCTTGTTACCGTTTACCGTCTCCAGAGCTGACAAACTATCATAAGCTCAGCCACGAGACAAGGCAGACAGGCATCAGGCTGGGCGCCGGTTCAGGTGGCGGCGCGGGGGCGGGGCGGGCCGATGAACACCTTCTCGTCCCCCAGCAGGCCCCGCATCCTGGAGACGAAGTCCTCCCGGGGAACCACCGAATACTCGCTGCCGAGCCTGAGACGGCGGACACCGTCGTCGGTGGTCACGTTGAGGATGACGGGGGTTGCCCCCGGATGGTCCAGGCAGAGGTTCTTCATCTCACCTACGATCACCGGGTTCACCTCGATCTCGCCGGCGTCCAGGTGCAGCTCCACGGCGTCCGGCCCGTCTTCCCCGTCAACCCGGCGCTGGCCGCCGCTGCTGCCGTCATCCAGCTGCCTGATGTCCGAGGCGATGATCTTGACCTCTCCCTCTCCCTTGTGGTCGACCTTGCCGGTGACCACCACTACCGACTCCTCCACCAGCAAATGGCTGGCGCGGCCATAGAGCTCGGAGAAGACCACGACCTCGAGGCTGCCCTCCAGGTCCTCCATGGTCACGAAAGCCATCGGGTCGCCCTTCTTGGTGGTATGCTTCTTGACCACGGAGACCAGTCCGGCCACGGTGACGGTGCTGCGGTCACGGGCCTCCGCAAGGCCGCCGATGGAATGGGTGCTGCTCGCGGCTATCCTGTCCTCGAGACCATGCAGGGGGTGGCTGGAGACATACAGCCCCAGAGTCTCCTTCTCCAGCTTGTTCAGCTCGGAAGCGTCGAACTCTTCTTCCCCCACCGGCGGGTCGGTGATTTCGCTCCCGGCGTCGTCCCCGGCGGCCAGGTCGAAGATGGATGCCTGGCCTGCGAGGCTGTCCTGCTGGCTCCGGGAGCCCATCGCCTGGGCCTGCGGCATGGCCTCGAGCATCCCCTTGCGGCTGGCGCCGGTGGAGTCCAGCGCGCCGCACTTGACCAGGCTCTCCAGGGCCTTCTTGTTCAGCAGCCCCGAATCGACCCGGCGGCAAAGGTCGTGGATGGATCGGAAATCGCCGCCTTCCTCCCTGGCGGCGATGATCGCCCCGATCACGTTGGAACCGACGTTCTTGACCGCGTTGAGCCCGAACCTGATCCGGCCTTCGACCACGGTGAAGTCGTTCATGCTCTCGTTGATGTCCGGCGGCAACACTTCGATGCCCATGGCCTTGCAGGCGTTCACGTAGAAGGGGACCTTGTCCTTGGTGGACATGACGCTCGATATGGTAGCAGCCATGTACTCCACCGGGTAGTTAGCCTTGAGATAAGCCGTCTGGTAAGCCACCAGGGCGTAGCTGACGGCATGGGACTTGTTGAAGGAATAGTCGCCCGCCCGTTCCATCAGGCCCCAGAGGTGCTCGGTCACGGAGGAGCTGACGTCGTTGCCGCGGCAGCCCTCGACGAACCTGCTCTTCAGGCTCGCCATCAGGTCCTTCTTCTTCTTGCCGATGGCCTTGCGCAGGTCGTCGGCCTGTGCAGGAGAGAAGCCGGCCATGCGCTTGGCGATCTCCATCAGCTGCTCCTGGTAGATCGCCACGCCGTAAGTGGGTTCCAGAATCTCCCGCAAGCGCTCGTCGGCGTACTTCACCGCCCCGGGCCTCTTCTTGTTGCGGGCATACTCAGGGATGAATTCCATGGGACCGGGGCGGTAAAGCGCCACCAGCGCGTAGAGGTCCTCGAAGCAGGTGGGCTGGACCCTCCTGAGGGCGTCCTTCATGCCCGAGCTCTCGAACTGGAAGACACCGTCGCTCTGGCCTCTACGCATCATCGCGTAGGTCGCTTCGTCATCCATGGGAAGGTTCCTCAGGTCGATCCCGACACCCTGTGATTGCCTGATGAGGGCGACCGCGCTCTTGAGGATATCCAGGTTCCTGAGGCCCAGGAAGTCCATCTTGAGGAGCCCCAGCTTCTCCACGTCCTCCATGGCGTACTGGGTGACAACCTCAGCGTCGCCTTTTTGCTGCAGGGGCAGGTATTCAGTCAGGGGGCGGTCGGAGATAACCACGCCGGCGGCATGGATCGAGTCCTGCCGCACGAGTCCCTCCAGGAACCTGGCCAGGTCGATGATCTCCTTGGTCTGCTGGTCGCTGTCGTAGGCTTTCCTGAGCTCCTGCCCCGGTTTCAGGCACTTCTCGAAGCTGACGCCCGGCCCTTCCGGTATCAGCTTGGCGATCTTGTCGACAACCCCGTAGGGCACGTTCATCACCCGGCCGGCGTCCCTGGTGGCCTGGCGCGCCGCCATGGTGCCGAAGGTGATGATCTGGGCCACGCTCTCGCGGCCGTAACGCTGGGCGACGTAGTCGAGCACCCGCTCCCGGTCCACCGGCGAGAAATCGATGTCGATATCGGGCATGCTCTTACGGCCCGGGTTGAGGAAGCGCTCGAAGAGCAGGTCGTACTTCAGTGGATCGACGTCGGTGATGCCCAGGCAATAGGCCACCAGGCTGCCGGCGGCCGAGCCACGGCCCGGCCCGACGGCGATGTCGTTGTCGCGGGCGAACCGCACGAAGTCCCAGACGATGAGGAAGTAGGAAGCGAAGCCCATCTCCCTGATGGTCTCGAGCTCGAATTCCAGCCGCTCACCGGCGACCTCGGGGACCGCGTCACCGTAACGCTCAGCCAGCCCCGCCCGGCAGAGCCTGAGCAGGTAGGCGTCCTGGTCCTCTCCTGCGGGCGTGTCGAAAACGGGCAGGAGCAGCTGGTCGAATTCCAGCTCGACGTTGCAGCGCCCGGCTATCTCCAGGGTGCTGGCCAGCGCCTCGGGCTCACCCGGGAATGCCGCGGCCATCTCGTCGGCGCTCTTGAGGTAGAACTCTTCCCCCTGGAACTTGAGGCGCTCCGCGTCCAGCAGGGTGCTGCCAGTCTGGACACAGAGCAGGGCGTCATGGGCTGTGGCGTGATCATGCCGCAGGTAATGGACGTCGTTGGTGGCCACCAGGGGCCGCCCCGTCTCCCGCGATAACTCCTTCAGCAGAGGATTCACCTTCTGCTGTTCCGCCAGGCCGTGGTTCTGGATCTCTATATAGACATTGTCCACGCCAAAAATATCCTGCAGATTCACGATCTCCTGGCGGGCGCTCTCCATGTCGCCGCTATAGAGGAAGTCACAGACGCGGCTGTTGAGACAGCCGGAGAGCACGATGATACCCTCGCTGTGCTGCCGCAGTACGTCGAAATCGACGCGGGGGCGGTAATAAAACCCTTCGATGTAGCCGCGCGAGGAAATCTTCACGAGGTTGCGATAGCCGGTGGCGTCCTCCGCCAGCAGGGTCAGGTGGAAGCGTTTCTCCCGGGCGTCGCTCCTGTCCAGCCGGTCCCCGACCACATAACATTCGAGCCCGATGATCGGCTTTACGCCCTTCTCCCTGGCTTTGCGGTAGAAATCGATGGCGCCATACAGTACGCCGTGGTCAGTGACGGCCACGGCTCCCATCCCCTGTTCGAGGCAGCGATCGAGCAACGGCCCCACCTTGCAGGCGCCGTCGAGCATGGAATACTCGCTGTGGAGGTGCAGGTGGACAAAGCCTTCAGCCGGCGGGGTCGCCGGCCCGTTGCCAACAGGATTGGCATCTGACCTATTCAAGTGCGGTTCTCCCTTACAATCACGACGGGAAGATTCTACTCTCACCGCCGCCCCGGTTCAACAGGATACCACGCCCAAACGGCGCCTTTCTGCCGCCTCTTCTGGCGACAGGACCCGCATTTGCCCCGTTGCTGGCCGCAAGGGCCGTCCCGGCGCCTATCCCCCGCTTATTCCCGCGCCGTGCCCCTGACCTCGGCCAGCATGATGATGCCGACGACGAATGTAACCACCGCCAGACCGGTGCAGCCTATCTGCATGCCGACGTGCTCCGACCGGGCTGCCAGGCCGATGTGGGTGACGCCCACCAGGAAGATCGGCAGCCCCATCACCTCAGACGTCGTCAGCCAGTAGAACGCCAGCAGGATCCCGGCTATCCCCAGGGCGTAACAGACAGTCTTCATGGTGTCATGCTGGTTCATCTTCAGGAACATACAGATGTAGCTGGCCGCACCGTAGACCGAGGCCAGCCCCCCGTTGATCATTCCTCCCCTGAATCGCATGCATACTCCTTCCTGGTAGCCTGGTAGCCTGATGAAAGTGCCCCCGACTCACCGTCGCGAAAAATCCCGCTTGCGGCCCTACTACAGACGATTCGACGCGCGGAACGCTGTTTCCTGCGAAAGTTGACGGGGGAGTGAGGAACAGCCGTAGAACCCTACGGCGCCGCCGGGACGACCCGGTTGGTCAGGCGGCCCACGCCTTCCACCTGCACCACTGCCTCATCCCCGGGCGCCAGCGGCCCTACCCCCGGCGGTGTGCCGGTGAGGATGACGTCACCCGGTTCCAGGGTCATGATCCGCGAGACGAACGCAACCAGCCCGGCCGGCGGGAAGACCATGTCCCCCAGCGGTGCGCTCTGGCGGAGCTCGCCGTTCAAGACCAGCTCCACCAGCGCTTCCGGCGGCGGTGTCGAGGTCTCCACCCCCGGCCCCAGCGGGCAAAAGGTATCAAAGCTCTTGGAGCGCGTCCACTGGCCGTCACGCTCCTGCAGCTCGCGGGCGGTCACATCGTTGGCGCAGGTGTAGCCGAGGATGAAACCGGGGGCGTCGGCGGCGGTGATGTCCCTGCAGGTCCTCCCGATGACCACCGCCAGCTCCGCTTCATGATCCACCCGCCCCACCTCCTGCGGCAGTACGATGGCACCACCGTCGGAGATGACGGCGGAGGGAGGCTTCATGAACAGGACCGGCTCGTCGGGTACGGCCATGCCGAGTTCGCGGGCATGGGAGCGGTAGTTGAGCCCGACGGCGATTATCTTGCCGGGACAAGGCAGGGGGACGCGGGCCATGGCCTAGCGGCGGCGCTGCTTGTAAAGTCCGTATTCGATGCTGTCCACCAGGGCTTCCCAGCTGGCCTCGATGATGTTCTCCGAGACGCCCACGGTTCCCCAGTAATCCACCCCGTCGCTGGAATCCAAAAGGACGCGGGTGACGGCGCCGGTCCCCTTATGCTCGTCGAGGATGCGCACCTTGAAGTTGACCAGGTGCACCCTGGACAGCTCATCGATCAACCTGGGGTATTTTCGCGGCAGCAGCTTTCTCAAGGCTATATCCAGGGCGTTCACCGGGCCGTTGCCCTCGGCGAAAGCGATGGGCAGCTCGCCGTTGCCGTCGCCCTTGAGGACGATCTTGGCCTCGCTGATGACCGCGCTCTTGCGTTTCTGGACGATGACGCGGAAGTTGTCCAGCTCGATGACCGGCTCGTAAAGACCCAGCTCCCTGAGGAGGAAGAGCTCGAAGGAAGCGTCGGCAGCCTCGTAATGATAGCCGGCGTGTTCCTTCTCCTTCAGGCTCTTGAGGATGCGGGCGACGGTGGCCTGGTCGCCCTCGATATCGAGCCCCATCTCCACCGCCTTCTTGAGCACCGTGGCGCGCCCTGCCAGCTCGCTGACCAGGATGCGCTGCTGGTTGCCCACCAGGGCCGGGTCGATGTGCTCGAAGGTGCGCGCGTCCCTCAGGGCGGCGCTGACATGCAAACCGCCCTTGTGGGCAAAGGCGTTCTCACCGACGTAGGGCTGGTGCGGTTCCGGGCTGATGTTGGCTACCTCGGCGATGTAATGGGACGCCTCGGTGAGCTGGGACAGGCGCCGGTCTGTTATGCAGTCATAGCCCATCTTCAGCTTGATGGCAGGGATGATCGAAGCGAGGTTGGCGTTGCCGCAGCGCTCGCCGTAACCATTCATGGTCCCCTGGACCTGGATGGCGCCGTTCGCCACCGCGGTCAGCGATACCGCGACGGCGCATTCGGAATCATTATGTGCGTGGATGCCCACCGGCACACCCGCCTCGCTGACCACCTGCCGGACGATCTCACCGGCCTCAGCGGGCAGCGTGGCGCCGTTGGTGTCGCAGAGGACCAGGCGGGTAGCCCCCGCCTCCTCGGCGACTCCCAGGGCCCGCAGGGCGTAATCAGGGTCGTCCAGGAAGCCGTCAAAGAAGTGCTCGGCGTCGTAGAATACCTCGCGGCCGCGGCGCGTCAGCAGCCTGATGGTGTCGCCGATCATGTTGAGGTTCTCCTCCAGGCCCACGTGGAGCACCTTCTGGGTATGGAGCTTCCAGCTCTTGCCCACGATGGTCGCCACCGGCGCGTCGACCTTGAGCAGCTCCTTCAGGAGCGGGTCGTTGTGCGCCCGGACGCCGCGCTTGTGGGTCATGCCGAAGATGGCCAGCTTGGCCGTCCTGAGCCTGCGGCCGGCCATCTGGCGGTAGAACTCCACGTCCTTGGGGTTGGAGCCGGGGAAGCCGCCCTCGATGTAATGCACCCCAAGGCGGTCCAGCCGCATGGCGATCTGGACCTTCTCATCCACCGAGACGCTCATGCCTTCCCGCTGCATGCCGTCCCTGAGGGTCGTGTCATATATCTCGATCTTCTTTGCCATTCCCTGTCCCGTCATCCGGGCGCCGGCCCCGGGACCGGCGTGCCGGCTTTGCCTACACCCACTCCAGGTAATGTGAATATCTTTCGTTCTCTGCCTTGATGATGCTATAGAAGATGTCCTGCACCTTGCGGGTTATCGGACCCGGCTCGCCCACCAGGCGGTCGTCGATCTCCCGCACCGGGACGATCTCCGCGGCAGTGCCGGTCAGGAACACCTCGTCGGCGTTGTAGAGCTCCGAGCGCACCATCACCTTCTCGTCCATGGGGATGCCCTCGTCCCGCGCGATGGCGAAGACCGTATCGCGGGTGAACCCCTCCAGCACGTCGCAGGCCAGCGGCGGCGTGTGGATCGCGCCGTCCTTGACGACGAAGAGGTTCTCGCCGGTGCCCTCGGAAAGCTTGCCGTTATGGTCCAGCAGGATCGCCTCCTCGTAGCCGCCCTTGACCGCTTCGACCTTGGCCAGCACCGAGTTGATGTACTGACCGGTGGCCTTGCCGGCCATGGGCAGCATGTTGGGGCCGATGCGCTGGAAAGAAGCGATCTTCGCCCGGATCCCGTGCTTGATCCCGTCGTCACCAAGATAAGTCCCCCAGGGCCAGGCGGCGATGGCGACGTCGATGGGCGCCTCAAGCGAGAAGAGCCCCATCTCGCCGTAGCCGCGGAAAGCGATGGGCCGCACATAGCAGCTCTCCAGGCCATTGGCCCTGATGACGTCCTTGGTAGCCTGAACCAGCTCGTCCACCGTATAGGGGATGTTCATGAAGTAGAGCCGGCCGGAGCGGTGCAGTCGGCGCATGTGGTCGGTCAGGCGGAAGACGTGGGTGCCCTTCTTCGTGTCGTAAGCCCGGATGCCCTCGAACACGCCGGTGCCGTAGTGCAGGGCATGGGAAAGGACGTGGACCTGCGCGTCCTTCCAGTCCACCAGTTCGCCGTTCATCCAGATCTTTTCGACTTCAGGTATCGGCATAACGCTCCTTTCCTCCTGCCAAGCGGGCACTTCACGCAGCCCGCGGATGGTCTTGTCTGTCATTCACCCCGGACGTGATCGGCGACCAGGTCGCCGATCTCGGTAGTCGAGTAACCGGTCTTGCCCACCGCCAGGCTCTCCAGCTTCTCCGCGGTCACATAGCCGATGGCCGCGTCGATGGCGGCGGCGGCTTCGTCCTCGCCCAGCACCTCCAGCATCATCCCGGCGGCGCCGATGGCCGCCAGCGGGTTGATGACGTTCTGGCCGGTGTACTTTGGCGCCGAACCGCCGATGGGCTCGAACATCGAGACCCCTTCTGGGTTGATGTTGCCGCCCGCGGCGATGCCCATGCCGCCCTGGATCATCGCCCCCAGGTCGGTGATGATGTCACCGAACATGTTGTCGGTGACGATGACGTCGAACCATTCCGGGTTCTTCACGAACCACATGCAGATGGCGTCTACGTGGGCATAATCGGTGCTGATGTCCTCGTATTCCTTGGCGACGTCGTCGAAGGCCCGCTGCCACATGTCGTGGGCATAGTTGAGCACGTTGGTCTTGCCGCAGAGCGTCAGGTTGTTCTCCTTGCCGCGCTTGCGGCAGTACTCGAAAGCATAGCGGATGCACCGTTCGGCGCCCTTGCGGGTGTTGATGCTCTCCTGGATGGCCACCTCGTCCGGGGTCCCCTGCTTGAGGAAGCCGCCGGCGCCCACATAGAGGCCCTCGGTGTTCTCACGCACGACGACGAAATCGATGTCAGCCGGGCCCTTGTCCTTCACCGGGGTCTCCACGCCTGGGTAGAGCTTCACCGGGCGCAGGTTGATGTACTGGTCCAGGGCGAAGCGCGCCTTGAGCAGGATCTCCCGCTCGAGGATGCCCGGCTTCACGTCCGGGTGGCCGATGGCGCCCAGGAATATCGCGTCGTGCTCCCTCAACTCGTCGATGGCGCTGTCAGGCAGCGTCTCGCCGGTCCTGAGATAACGGTCGCCGCCGAAATCGTAATCGGTGGTCTCGTACTTGAAGCCGAACCGCTCGGCTGCCGCCGCGAGGACCTTGAGCCCCTCTTCCACTACCTCAGGCCCGGTGCCGTCACCTGGCATCACAGCTATCTTGTGCATCGATCCTCCACTCCTGATTCAATCGTTATCATCGTTTTCACTCTTACAGTCGTCCCCCACGCCACGTCCTGGCTCACTTCAGCTGCTCCCGGACGTGGTTCATCAGCCCGCCGGCGGCAACGATCTCCTGCATGAACTCGGGGAAGCGCTCCGCCTGGAAGCTCTTGCCGCTGGTCAGGTCCGTCACCACGCCCTGCTCCATGTCCACCCGTACGGTATCGCCGGTGTCAATCTCCTCAGACGCCCCCGGACAGACCAGGATCGGCAGCCCGATGTTGATGGCGTTGCGGAAGAAGATCCGCGCGAACGACGAAGCGACCACGCAGGCGACGCCCGCCGCCTTGATCGCCACCGGCGCCTGCTCCCGCGACGAACCGCAGCCGAAGTTCTCGCCGGCGACGATGATGTCGCCCGGCTGGACCCGCTGGGCGAAGTCGCCGTCGATGTCCATCATGCAGTAACCCGCGAGCTCGTCCGGGTCGGTGGTGTTGAGATAGCGCGCCGGGATGATGACGTCCGTATCGACGTCGCGCCCGTAGGTGTGCGCCGTGCCCTCGAATACCATTCCGCTCATGCCGTCACCTCCTCCGGGACCGCGATGCGCCCCGCGACAGCGGTGGCGGCGGCCACATAGGGGCCGGCCAGGTATACCTCGCTGCGGGTATGGCCCATGCGGCCGACGAAATTCCTGTTGGTGGTGGCGACGCAGCGCTCGCCCTCGGCCAGGATGCCCATGTGGCCGCCCAGGCAGGGACCACAGGTGGGCGTGCTCACCGCCGCCTCGGCTTCGATGAAGATGTCCACCAGGCCTTCCCTGACCGCCTGACGGTAGACCGCCTGGCTGCCCGGGATGACTATCGTCCTGACGTCCGGGTGCGCCTTGCGCCCCCTGAGCACATCGGCGGCCATGCGCAGGTCTTCTATGCGGCCGTTGGTGCACGACCCGATGACGACCTGGTCGACCACGGTATCCGCCAGCTCCTCGGCGGCCACCGAGTTGGACGGCAGGTGCGGCCGTGCCACCTGCGGCTTTATCCCGGCCACGTCGATGTCATGGACGACGGCATAGTCCGCGTCCGCGTCGCTCTGTACGTAGGCGGCCTCGCGCCCGAAGCGGCCCTCGACGTATTCCCTCGTGACCGCGTCCGGCTCGACGATGCCGTTCTTGGCGCCTGCCTCGATGGCCATGTTGCACATGGTGAAGCGGCCATCCATCGACAGGCTGCTGATCGCCTCGCCGCCGAACTCCATGGCCGAATAGAGCGCGCCGTCCACCCCGATCATCCCGATCGTGTACAGGATGTAATCCTTGCCGGTGACATACCGGCCGGGCTCGCCGTGATAATTGAAACGGATCGTCTCGGGCACCCTCAGCCATACCTCGCCGGTAGCCATGCCGGCGGCCAGGTCGGTGCTGCCGACCCCGGTGGCGAACGCTCCCAGCGCCCCGTAGGTGCAGGTATGGGAATCAGCGCCGATGACCACGTCGCCGGGTCCGACCAGGCCCTGCTCCGGCAGGATGACATGCTCGATCCCCATGCGACCCACGTCGTAGAAATGGGGCAGTCCATGACGGCGGGCGAACTCGCGCACAATCTTCGCCTGCTCCGCCGACTTGATGTCCTTGTTGGGAACGAAGTGGTCGCACACCAGCACGACCCGCTCCGGGTCCCATACCTTCTCGATCCCGGCCGCCTCGAACTCCTTGATCGAGAGCGGCGCGGTGATGTCGTTGGCCAGCGCCAGGTCCAGCCTGGCGTTGACGAATTCACCGGGAGTGACCTCCTCCCGGCCGCAAGCGCGGGCCAGTATCTTCTCGGTTATGTTCATTTCTTACTCCCGTTCATCACGACTCCGGCGCGATAGGCGTTGTTCATCGCGCGCATGTATGCCTTGGCGCTCGCTTCGACCACGTCGATGGAGAGGGCCGTGCCTGCGTAGCCCTCGCCCTCGACCTCCACGACCACCCGCACCTCACCGAGGGCGTCCTTGCCGGCGGTGACCGCGCGCACCTGGTAATCCAGCAGCTTGCCCTTGGCGCCCACGGCGTCGTCGATCGCCTTGAAGATCGCTTCCATCGAGCCGCCGGAAAAGCTCTTGCCCACCAGCTGCTCGCCTTCCTTCTCGATGATCACCTGGCTCGTCGGGGTGAACTCCGAACTGGAGGTCACCTCATAGGACTTGAGCTCGTAGATGTCGGTGAGCTCCCGCAGCTCCTCGCTCACCAGGTGCTCCAGGTCGACCGCGGTGATCTGTTTCTTCTTGTCCGCGATCTTCTTGAAGTTCTCGAACGCCTGGTTGAGCTCCGCCTCGTTGAGGCTGAAGCCCAGCTCCTCCATGGCTGTCTTGAGGGCGTGGCGCCCGGAATGCTTGCCAAGCACTATATCACTCTGGCTGCGCCCGATGCTGCGGGCGTTCATGATCTCGTAAGTCGTGCGCTCCTTGAGCACGCCGTCCTGGTGGATGCCGGACTCATGGGCGAACGCGTTCTTGCCCACCACGGCCTTGTTCGGCTGGACCTCGTAGCCGGTGAGCTGGCTCACCAGGCGGCTGGTGCGGTCGATCTCGGTGGTCTCGATGCCGGTGACCTTGCCCAGCGTCGCATGGCGCGTCTCCAGGATCATCACCATCTCCTCCAGCGAAGCGTTGCCCGCCCGCTCGCCCAGGCCGTTGACGGCGCACTCCACCTGGGTGGCGCCGGCCTCCACAGCCGCCAGGGAATTGGCCACTGCCAGGCCCAGGTCGTTGTGGCAATGCACGCTCACGGTCACGTCCCTGAGCCCAGGCGCCCGCTGGAACTGGTCGGCGACGAAGATGCCGAACTCGCGTGGTATCGCGTAGCCCACGGTGTCGGGGATGTTGATGGTGGCGGCGCCCTCGTCGACGGCCGCCTGCAACACCGTCGCCAGGAACTCCGGATCGCTCCGGGTGGCGTCCATCGCTGAGAACTCCACGTCCTCGCAGAGGCTGACTGCCAGGGCCACCATCCTCCTGGCGATCTCCAGCACCTCCTCGCGTGACTTGCGCAGCTGGTGCTCCAGGTGCACATCGCTGGTGGAGATGAAGGTATGTATCCGGGGCCGCTCGGCGCCCTTGATGGCGTCCCAGGCCGTCCTGACGTCGTTCTCGATGGCCCGCGCCAGGGCGCAGACCGTCACGCCGGAGACGCTATCGGCGATCTTGCGTACGCCTTCGAAGTCTCCAGGGGAAGATACCGGGAACCCGGCCTCGATCACGTCAACTCCCAGGCGGGCGAGCTGCTCGGCGATCTCGACCTTCTCGAACGCGTTCAGGCTGATCCCGGGCGACTGCTCGCCGTCGCGCAGGGTGGTATCGAATATATAGATTCGTTCTGAGTCCATTGCTTCTCCTCAAAGCAACAAGTTTATCAGGAAAAGATGAAAAAAAGGCGTGTTTGCCGCACGGGCAAACTGTCAGATAATCTCCCCCGACTGGGGGAGGAGAAGCAGGCTCAGAAGGATGTTCGAGGAAGGCAGCGTCACACGGCCGCCCGGGGCGGGCGGCATCTCTCGCGGCGCTCTGAAGTTGTCCGCAAAGACACTGTGCATGACTTGAATATCATATTGCAGCAGCGGGAGGAATTCAACTGAAGTGCGGCGGCGGCGACCGTCCCCCCTGCGGCGCCAGCGGCCTGCCGGCGGCCGGCTTTCGCCTAGACGGCCCTCAGCAGCGGATCTTCCTGCCCGGGGCTGGCGTCGATCGCCTCGATGAACAGCTCCACCATCTCCGGGTCGAACTGGGTCCCGGCGCCCTTGCGCAGTTCGGCGATGGCCTCGGCCTGGGTGAGAGCCTGGCGGTAGGGCCGGTCGCTGACCATGGCCCGGTAGGAGTCGATGATGCCGACGATGCGTGCCAGCACCGGTATCTCCTCGCCCTTGAGCCGCTCCGGATA
>QZKG01000067.1 GCA_003599855.1 Gaiellales bacterium
GGGAGTCATCCATCTTCTGCCCGGCGATATATATGCTGACGTCCGCCTGTGAACCGCCGTGGTTGCCGATGAGCAGCCAGCTGCCGTACATGCCGCTGCCGCGGCGGGCGTCATACCAGGTGAAGCCGAAGTCGGTCCCCAGCCCGGCCGGCGGCGTCCCCTGCACTTCTTCAAAGCTCTGCCTGTACAGGGTCCGCTGGCTGACGATGAGCGGCTGGCCGTTGGTGGAGACCACCTTCACCGGTCCACCCATGGTCTCGGGGAACACCGGCGCGGCCATGCCTCCGGGCGGCAGCTCGAAGCCGCCCCTGTACTCGCCGCCGATGTAGACCTCCACCAGCGCCGTCTCCGCGCCCAGGTTGGCCGCCAGCACCCAGTTGCCGTACATGCCGTTGGCGCGCTTGCTGTCGTACCAGGTGAAGTAATAAGTATCGTCGACGCGGGAAGCGGGCACGCCCATGACCTCGTTGAAGCTGTCGCGGTAGATGACCCGCTGGCTGACGAGGAGCGGCTGGCCGTTGACCGACTCCACTTTCACCGGGCCGCCGATGCTGCCGGTGAACTGGGGCGTGATCTGCTGGCCGGGAGCAACCGAGTAGCGGCCCTTGTGCTCACCGGCAACGTAGATATCGGTCAGCGAGTCTGTCTCGCCCATATTGGTGATGAGGATCCAGTTGCCGCGCATCATGTTCTCCCTGAGCGAGTCGTACCAGGTGAAGTAATAGGTAGAGTCGAGGGCCGTTGCCGGCACAGCGAAGATCTCGTTGAAACTGTCCTTGTAGATGACCCGCTGGCTCACCATGAGCGGCTGGTTGTTGGTGGAGACCACCTCCACCGGTCCACCCATGGTCTCGGGGAACTGTGGTGTTATCTCCTCCTCCGGGGCGATGGCCCAGGAACCCTTGAGCTCGCCCGCCACAAGGATGTCCACGCTGGCGGTCTCGCTCCCCTTGTTGGCGACGACGATCCAGTCACCGTTCATGCCATTGGCCCTCCTGGAATCGTACCAGGTGAAGTAGTATGAACGACCTCCGGCAGCTGCGGTAGTGAAGGTCCAGGTGGCAGTAGTCAGCTGGTTGCCCGCCAGGTCCCTGATCTCGCTCCCGACCCTGGCCTCGAAGCGGGTACCCTCCTCCAGCGCCATTGCCGGCGTCAGCGTCACCGTGCGCGCGCCAGCGTCATAGCTTACTGCCGCGTCCAAATACTGCTCGCCGTCGGCATGGCGCAGTGTCACGGAAGCGCCGTCAACGGTGGCCGGATCCACCGACTCAGAGAACCGCGCGGTGACGACGCTGTCCGGGGAGACATAGGTCGCCCCCGCCTGCGGGCTTTTGGACTCGAGCGCCGGTACGGTGGAGTCGATGGTGACAGCCTGTGATGTCCCGGAGCCTTCGCGCAGGGATGAGTCGAGCGCCTTCACCCGCACCAGTACCGTGGAGCTGTCGATGGTGGGAGTGGTCCACAGGTAACTGCCGTCATCCGCCTCGCCACTGGCTACCGTCGTCCAGCTGGAACCGCCGTCGGCGGAATACTCGATGGAGATGGGAGATACGGACATGCCGGCGTCGTCGCTCGCCTGCCAGCGCACCTCGTACTCCGTGTCGCCCCGCCACAACTCACCCCCGGCCGGCGCCAGCACCGTGACCTGGGGCGCCTCGGTGTCGCTGGTGAAGACCACCGTCGCCGTGTCGAGGAGCTCCGCGCCGTCCACGGACGCGCTCACGACCAGCACGCCTTCGGCGGCTGCGATCGCCCCAGCCGCCTCACCACTGCCGTTCGTCGTCGCGCCGGGCTGCGTCAGGGTGGCCTCGCCGCCGCTGGCAGCCAGCGTGACACTCCTGCCGGCCAGCGGCGCGCCGTAACGGTCACGCAGAGTGACGGTCACGGCGACCTCCTCGCCGGGGGCGGCGTGGGTTGCCGCGGCGGTGACGGTGGAGTTCTCGATAGAGACCCCTCCAGCGCCCCTGCTATATGTCCCGGAATGTCCCGGGTCGTGGCGGAACCCCGGCCAGTCGTTAGCCGCCGTCGCCGCCGCGGGCAGGTCCCACATGATCAAGGATTTACCGAAGTTGGCGGCTATGACCTCCACCAGACCGTCGCCGTCCAGGTCCCCCACGGCCGGCACGTTGGTCATGAAGGCCCCGATCTCGCCGGTATACCTCGGGAACCCGGCAGCCACGCTGCCGTTGTTCTCGTAGGCGTTCAGGTAGCGGGTATCGTTCTCCACCACGATCTCCGGCACCTGGTCAGCGTCTATATCTGCCAGGGCCGGCGAGCCATAGCCGTAATATGTATGGTTGGTGCTCCCCGCCGTCACCGGCCAGCCCGCCATCAGGCTGCCATCGGCTTCCCAGGCATAGAGCTTGCGGGTGCTGTACCCGCCGTACATCGAGCAGCCGGCGACGATCTCCACGGCGCCGTCGTTGTCGATGTCACCCACTGCCGGCGACGAATAGGCGTAGCCCGCAGTCGACTGGGGCCAGCCGGACAGCGTCGTGCCGTCGCCGTCCAGGGCGTAGACCTTCTTCAGGTTGGAGCCGATGACCACTTCCATGCTGCCGTCGCCGTCCAGGTCGCCCATGCCGGGGTAGGAATAATTGAGCGAGCTGTGCGTCACCACCGGCCAGCCCGGGACCGTCGTGCCGTCGTCGTTATAGGCGTAGGTCTCACCGTAGCTGCCGGCGAAGACGATCTCCTTGAGTCCGTCGCCGTCGATGTCCCCCACCGCCGGCTGCCCTTGCCAGGAGGCTGGAGTTGCCACCGGCCAGCCGGGGCGCAGGCTGCCGTCGGCGTCGACGATCCGGATGCCGGAATTGGACTTGTAGATGCCGACGATTACCACCTCGTTGACGCCGTCATCCTCTATGTCGGTGACCACCGGCATCGTATAGGTGCCGATGTAGACGGGCCAGCCGGCCACCACCGTGCCGTCATCGTTCCAGGCATAGGTGTAAGCGCCGTCGTTGAAGATGATCTCCAGCGCGTCATCGCCGTCCAGCTCACCCACCGCTGGAGAGCGCTGGGACCAGCTCATGTAGGTGAACTGCCGGGGCCAGCCGGGATAAGGCGTCCCGTCTGCCTGCACCACATACAGTTGATCCAGATACGAATAGAGCGTCTCGGCGGAGCCGTCGCCGTCAAGGTCGGCCACTGTCGGCGTGTCCATGAAGGCTATGGTACTGTCGCTGTCTATCTGCTGCGGCCAGCCTCCGTGGATGTCAGGATCGAGGTAGATACTCGCCTGCTCGCTCTCGTCACGGCCGCCCAGGTGCGTCACCAGCCTGACGGTGTAAAGACCTGCTTCGGTCACGCCGCTGGTGTCCCAGGTGGCGAGGGTGCCTTGCTCGACCGGCGAACTGCCGCCACCCGCCAGGGTCACTCCAGCGGCGCTCCAGCTCACCGGGTCTTCGCCGGCGCCGTAGAGCACTTCGTACCCCTCAAAGCCTGTGCCCACCGCGCGGCCGGACACGGTGACCGTCGCCGGTGTCGCCGACAGCGTCCCTGCAGCTGGCGCCGTCAGGTAAACGTTGTCCACCACCGGTGAGATGACCTCATAGGCCTGGCCCGTTTCGCTGGTCACCGTGAGTCTGAAAGTCAGAGTGCCATCGGCAACCAGGCTCGTGTCGAAACCGGAGTGGATGACTTCGTTGTTCTTCGGCTCGGCGCCAGCAGCCAGCTCGACCCAGTCAGCCGGCGCCGCAGCAGTGGCGTACTCCAGCACGTAACCCGTGAAACCGTTGCCACCGGCGCTGCCAGTGATATCCACCGCGCCCTTGACCGTGCCGATGGGGCCTGTCAGCAGGGCGACCGGCGGTTCTCCCGTCGCCATTGCCTCGGCAGCGTCGATGCGTCCGTAGCCGTAGTAGTCGTCTCGCCCGGGCTCGCCGATGTCATCCGCCGAAGACCGGATCACCTGGCGGATCTGCTCGTTGGACCAGCCCGGATGCTCGGAATGGATGAGCGCCGCCAGGCCGGCCACGTGGGGCGTCGCCATGGAAGTGCCGCTGGCCCGCGTGTAATAAGTCCCCACCGCCGAACCCATGGAGGTGCCGGCCGCCCGCAGGGACAGGGTATCCACTCCCGGCGCCGCCACGTCCACCTTGGGGCCGTAATTGGAGAAGTAGGCCCTGGTGTCGTTGTACTGGGTAGCCGCCACGGTGATGACCGTGGGGAACGCCGCCGGCTGGTAGTTGCTGCAGTCGGCGGAGCTGTTGCCGGCCGCCGCCACGTGTGTCATCCCCAGGCCGTGGGCGTACGCGAAAGCGTCGGCCAGCGTCTGGGACCAGCCGCCGCCGCCCCAGCTGTTATTGGAGATGACCGCACCGTTGTCGGCTGCGTACCTTATAGCCGAGACGGCGCCCGAGGTGTACCCGGAGCCGGAGCCCCCGAGGAACTTGAGGGGCATGATCTTCGCCTGCCAGCTCACCCCCGCCACGCCGATACCGTTGTTGGTGGTGGCGGTGATGGTGCCCGCTACATGGGTGCCGTGGCCGTGGTCATCGGTCGGGTCGTTGTCGTTGTTGTAGTAGTCCCAGCCGCGCCAGTCATCGACGTAGCCGTTGGCGTCGTCATCCACGCCGTTAGTAGCCTTGTCCTGGCCGTTGCCGTCCAGCCCCGTCTCGCCGTTGTTGGTCCAGATGTTGCCCTGGATGTCCGGGTGGGTGAAGTCGAGCCCGGTGTCCACCACCGCCACCACCGTGCCGGGGCTGCCGGTATTGACCTGCCAGGCTCCCAGGGAGTCGATCTTCTTCACACCCCAGAGGTCGTCATAAGCCTGCCCCCAGGAGCCGGAGCTTGCATAGTATGGATCATCCGGGGCTTCCACGAAGGCGGCCACTTCGTAGTCCGGCTCGGCGTAGGCCACGACCGGAGAGGCTTCATAGGCAGCCGCCACATCCTTGACCGGCGCGCCCTCGGGGAAACTGAACTGGTACAGGTAAAGGCCACCGGGTCCGCTGCCCGCAGCGGCCAGCAACTCGACGGTGGTGATCCCGTGAATGGTGTTGAGCATATCCATCTCGGGATTCCCGGTAGCCGCCGGGTCGATGCCGCCGGGGCCGGCCGCCAGCGGCTCGTTCAGCCTCAGCAGGATGCGGCCCTCGGCGTAAGCCGGCTCCTGCCCCTCGCCGCCATGAATGAGGGAATGCCAGCCGTCGCCCGGCAGGATGCCGTCGACGCTGTATGGGGCAAGGGAATCATGCCCGTGGTAAAGAGGGAACGCCGCGAACGCAAGGATGGTGACAATGATAAGGGGAGCAACGAAGATCTTTCTGAAGCCCGGTTTGCTCATGACTCGCCTTTCGCGCCAACCCCGCAAAAAAGGGGCGATAAACCTTACCGCCCTCTCTATATATAGTATCGACGCGTAGTTGCGCGCTGAATAGACCATTGAAGCGCGCCATCATGACCACCCGTTGCGTTCCCCACTGCAGGCGCTTACACTTATATTGGATGTAAACCGAGTCTCAGAAATACGTTTACTTCGAGCGCACTCCCCCGCGAATATGCATCCCGCGCCTAAATGAAAGGAAAGAGGCTTCTCAGTGCCCACACTGGACAGGTTCATCGAAGTCAACATGGTGCCCCTTATCTTCGCCTACGGTCTTGCTTATTTCATAGCCGGCCTGGTAATAACCTTGCAGCGGCGGCGCCTTAGCAACTTCCGTCTAGCCCACAGCCTCTGGCTGCTGGGCGCTTTCGGTATAATCCATGGCGCAGCCGAGTGGGGTGATATTTTCATCCCCATTCAAAGCGAGCTGCTTTCCGCCGGCTGGGTGCGGTTTCTGACCGAGGCGCAACAGGCCGCCTGGGCCATCTCCTATGCTTTCCTGTTGCAGTTCGGGGTCACCATGGTGGTCCCCAGGATGCCGTGGGTCCCCCGCGTACGGTTTTTCATCCAGGCATATGCTCCACTATGGAGCGTCAGTGTGGCGGTGACGGGTCTGTTCCTGCTGCCAGAGCAGATGGGCCTCAGCTGGATCAGGTACATGCTCGGTTTTCCGGCAGCCGCCTTGACGGCGATCGCTTTTTTCACGGAAAGTAGAAGCCTTGCCGGGCAGCTGCCAAAATCAACCAAGGTCAACCTGGGCATGACCGCCGCTGCGTTCAGCGTGTACGCCATCCTCGCCGGCCTGGTCGTACCCGAGCAGACCCTGCCGGGTCTCTCCTGGCTGTCATATGAAAACATCAACGCATCCACCGGTTTCCCGATTCATTTCTGGCGGATGCTGACCGGGGTGACCATCGCTTTCTTCGTCATCAGGACCCTGTCGATATTTGACTTCGAGTTTCGCAACAGGCTGGAGGCGGCAGAGAAAGAGAAGGCGCTGGCCAGGGACAGGCAACGAATCTCCCGCGACCTCCACGACGGGGTCGTGCAGTCATTATACGCCGCCGGTTTGCAACTGGAAGTCGCCGCGCGAGAGGCGCCGGTGGCAGCTGCCGACAGGACGGCCTCCACCATACGCCAGGTAATCAGCCAGCTGAACGACGTCATGACCGACATGCGCAAGTACATCTTCAAGCTCGGCCCCGCTCGTACCGGCGAGGTGGAACTGGATGACTTCCTCAAGCACCTGGTGGACGACTTCTCCGCCGACGGTTCTGTGATGGTGAAGTTCTCCGCTTCGGGCAAGAAGTTCGAGCTGATGCCGAAGCAGAAGCAGCATATCGCCATGATCGCCAAAGAATGCCTGAGCAACGTCTTGAAGCATGCCGGCGCTTCAACCGTGGAGGTCAGACTTGATTACGCGCCGGAAATGTTCACACTGGTGATCGAGGATGACGGTACAGGGTTCGATCCCTCCTATATCGATCGTATATCAGAAAGCGCTGGTGGGCGGGGACTGGAGAGCATGGCTGCCAGGGCCGAAGCTATCAATGCCGACCTGGATGTCAGAAGCGCTGCGGAAAAGGGCGGGACGACGGTCTTGCTCAATGTCCCCCGTCGAAAACAAGAAGAGGATTTGTCATGAGCAAAGCCATGCAGCAAAGACCGTTGAAGGTGATGATAGTGGATGACCACGAGGTGGTCCGCATGGGATTGAGGATGCTCATGGAGAACCAGGGAGGGCTGAGGATAGTCGGTGAGGCGGGCACCGCGGCAGAGGCGGTGGAGATGTCCCTGTCGCTCAGGCCTGACGTCGTGCTCATGGACGTGCGCCTCCCTGATGAAAGCGGCATCGAGGCCTGCCGCAAGATTCGTTCCGCCAAGCCTGGCATCCGCGTGCTGATGCTCACCTCTTACTCCGACGACGAAGCGATATTCTCCTCGATCCTCGCCGGCGCATCAGGTTATCTGCTGAAGAGGCTGGAGGCGGAGCAACTCTACCGGGCGGTGATCGACGTGGGGCAGGGGAAATCGCTGCTGGACCCGACCATCAACCAGGCCGTGATCAAGCGGATACAGGAGATATGCAATGGCGGTCCCGGCCGCGGCATCGATTCTCTCACCGAAAGAGAAAGGGAGATACTGAAACTGATAGCCGCGGGGTTGACCAACAGGGAAATCGCCGACCGGATATACCTCAGCGAGAAGACCGTGCGAAATTACATAACCTCCATTTTCGACAAACTGGACGTTTCCCATCGGACCGAGGCGGCCGTATATTACCTGAAACGCAAGAAAAAGGAAGAGGAATAACGTCGCCGCCTTCCTGACCAGCTTCTGCAACAACCTTGCCCGCCCCTCCGTGCGCGGGCTTTCCTCTCTCTGACCAGCCTTTTTCCGGGACAAATGTCCCGTTCTTGACGGGACATACGCCTCTTGTCCCCTCCCAGCCATGGGTTCATCCTTTAAATACCCCCGTGGGGCATATTTCCGTTTTCTTATCCAGAGGGAGGGCGAATCATTCCCATGAAGACCAAAGGGAGGTGATGTACCAGGGGAGGGCTTGAAATGCGAGACGCAATGTATTTGTGATGAAGGTAAACCCAGAAAGGAAATTGCTGACATGAAAGCTACGCGCATTATCCCCGCTTCCATCGGGTTGATAGTAACGCTGATACTGGTGGCCGCGCTCATCTCCATGTCCGGCGTGCCGGCGACAGCGACATCAGTGGAAGGGACGCTCGTATCCACCCCGGTCGACACAGCGCCGGTGCTTGACGGTATTGCAGATGAGGCAGCCTGGGCCGCTGCCTATGCTACGAACGCGACCGTCAGCGGTGGTTGGTACGGTACGGGAACCGTAAGCATGAAATCGGTCTACAAGGACGGCACCGTTTACTTCCTGTACCAGTACAGCGATCCCGAGAACTCGAACCGCAGGGGCCCCTGGCAGAAGCAGCCTGATGGATCCTGGCTGAAGATCGCCGCTACGCAGTGGCCGGCGCCGGTCTGCCCGCCCGGAGACGCCAGCTGCGAGCAGTACTGGTCCATGAAAGATCCGAACGGCGCCTATGAAGACAAGTTCGCTGTCCTTTGGAACATCAACACCCCGGGCTTCGAGACGGCGGGTTGCGGCATCACCTGCCACTGGGGCATTGACCGCGCCAACGGAAAGTACGGCCGCAAGTACACCAACGCCCCCGGCGAGCTCGTCGACATGTGGCACTTCAAGAGCGTCAGGACCGGCCCTGTCGGCCAGACCGACGACCAGTACATCGACAACGCCACCACCGGCAAGGACTGGGGCCGCCATGGCGACCCGAACCTCGGCGGCGGTTACAGCGATAACCTGGACTCCAATGGCGATGGCAAGCCCGACTACACGTCGCCGACGCAGCCGGCGCCGCCGTACTACCTGCTGAAGAGCGAGGAGACGGCGATGGTCGACACCTACGCAGCGGGTGACGAGGTCGCGGCGATCCGCATCGCGGCGCTGACCGGCGACCGCTCCAACCTGCCCACCGGTTCAAACTATGACGAGACGACCAATACCTGGACGCTGGAGATAGCCCGTCCGCTCGTCACCATGGGTAACGACGGCGTCACCCCCAGCACCAAGGACGTCCAGTTCACCGACCTCGACTCCGAATACCTCTTCGGCGTGGCGGTGTTCGACAACGCCCAGGTGGAGCACTCGATGTCAGGCCTCTACAAGCTCACCTTCGCGGAATGCGATAGTCCGTCCCTGGGCCTGTCCAAGTCCGGCGTTTACTGGGCAAGTTACGCCGACTACACGGCGCGTCTGCTGTCGGTCGACCTCGGCATCGGTAACAGCGGCGCCGGTGCGGCGACCTCGGCTCAGATCGAAGGCGCGATCAACACCAACGGCGTGACCGTCGTCAGCAGCATGCCTATGGCGCTCGGCGGGATCGCTGCCGGCAGTAGTGTCGCGGCCACGGTCAAGTACGATGTGCCTGCAGGCGTGTCTTCGTTCAAGACGACGATATACGCCACCGCCACCGACGCCTGCGGCAACGCGTACAGCTACCCGGGCCCGATGCCGAGCTGACAGGGCGCGTGACCTCATGACAGTGAGCGCAACATACGAAAAGGAGATAAGAATGCCTGTTGACAGCGGAAGGGTACCGCATCCCTACGCCAGACCGGAATTGGTAAAGCTGGACAACCTGCGGGACATCACGTTTGAATGCCCCGACTGGCAGTGCAGCGTCACGGTTCCGGGAGCGCCTGGGGCGTAATCCGGACTAGCAGCACCACATGGGCAATAACCGGGAAGGGCCGCCACAAAAGGCGGTCCTTCCCGTTCAGGCTGACGCTTCCCTTGAATGATAAGCATACGCCGGGGGGGCGATAAGAAAATACCATTTATAATCGCATTGGTTTGGTATA
Organism: Gaiellales bacterium; assembly: GCA_003599855.1. Classification (GTDB taxonomy): domain Bacteria; phylum Actinomycetota; class Thermoleophilia; order BMS3ABIN01; family BMS3ABIN01; genus SURF-19. The sequence continues at coordinate 9,740 of QZKG01000067.1, forward strand.
AAATACCGGTTCATATCCGGCTGGCATCGAGGGTGGTCCTGGCGGCCGCCTTTTTCGTACCTGCGGATTGCTGTCAGAAGCTACTCAAGGGTGTAGAAAAGATGTTGAAGAACAGTTTCAGGACCTGCATTTCATGTGACGACCCCATCGAGCATGAGGGTTTCAGCCTCAACGTGTGCGAGAACTGCAGCGACGACTCCGCCGGGAGCGACCAGGGGCGCCGTAACATAGCGGCACGCCTCAAGGACTCCCACGGCCCGGCCGACACCGAGGCGCTGGCCGCCGACTGACCGGCTGGCTACGACGGCCTGGGGCCGTTTCCTCTACTGCAGAACTTCGTCGAAGCCCACCTGCAATATCTTCTTGCGGATGGCGTAGCGCACCAGCTCCGGGCGCTTGTGGAGGTCGAGCTTGTCCATGATCTTGGCCTTGTGCGACTCCACCGTCTTGACGCTGATGACCAGGAACTCGGCGATCTCGCGGCAGGTATAACCCTCGGCGATCATCTTGAGGATCTCCTGCTCGCGCTCGGTGAGCGTGTCGCAGCAACTGTCCGACTCCCTGCCATTGTAGGGCTTGAGCAGGAAGTTCTCGACCACCGTCCTGGTTATCGACGAATACAGGAAGTAATCGCCCCGGGCGACGGTCTGGATCGCGTTGACCAGGTCGCTGTCCGCGGCCTGCTTGAGCATGTAGCCGACGGCCCCCGCCCGGAACGCCTGGAAGAGGTACTCATCATTCTCATGCACCGTGAGCACGAGTACCTTTATCTCCCGGTTACGCTTGCGGATCTGCCTGGTGGCTTCCATGCCGTCCATCACGGGCATACTGATATCCATGAGCACAATGTCCGGTTTGAGTTCCTGCGCCTTCTGAACTGCCTCGCGGCCGTTCTCCGCCTGCCCTACCACCTCGATGCCGTCATCTTCGCCCAGCAGACGGATGAGCCCGGAGCGGATGAGCGCGTGGTCGTCAGCCAGGAGTACCTTGATCTTGTTCACCAGACCCCCTCCTTCGACTCGATGGGGACCTCAAGCCTGATGGTCGTCCCTATGCCGGGACCGGACTCGAATGCCAGCGAGCCGTCCACCAGCTCCACCCTCTCCTGCATGCCGTGGAGTCCCAGGCCGCGGGCGCCTTCGTCCGACTGCAGCACTTCTTCCGGCGAGAAGCCGCAACCGTCGTCTGTTATCGTCCCCTTCACCGTTGACTTGTCTCGCTCGAGCGACACGCGGCACCCCTTCGCCCCGGAATGTCGCGCCACGTTGGTCAGGGCTTCCTGCACCACCCGGTAAAGTACTGTCTCCAGCCGGGATGGCAGACGCCCCGACATGGATTTCATCCTGAGGTCGACGAAGATCCGGGTGTTCCGGGTGAACTCCTTGATGTATGAGCGTATCGCCGCCGACAGGCCGAGGTCGTCCAGCACGCTCGGCCTCAGCCTGACCGCCATCGTGTGCACCTCACCCAGGGTGGTGTGGGCCAGGTCCTTGATGTTATGGAGCCGCTCACGGATGTCGGGCAGCGAAGGGGGAACCATCTCTTCCGCGACCTTGATGCCGATAACCAGACCGGTGAGGGACTGGCTGGTCTCGTCATGGAGTTCGCGCGCGATGCGCTTGCGCTCCTCTTCCTGTGCCTTGATCGCCGAGGCCGCTCCCTTCCGGCGCTGTTGTTCGAGCGAATCGAGCATGGAGTTGAGGCTCCGGGAGAGCTCCCCGATCTGGGGATCATCCCTCACCTCGGGAACCCGGATCGCGCGCCGGCCGATGCGGATCGCCTTCAGTGCCTCGACGACATTGTCCAGCGGCCGGAAGGCCAGTTTGACCATGATGCAATTGACCAGGATCGAGAATGCCACACCGCCGGCGACGAACAGCAGCACCAGGTCGAAGCCGCCCCCGAGCAGCTGCTCTTCCAGGTAGATCCCCATGGTCGAGCCGCTGATGATCAGCGCCGTGTTGGCGATAACCACCTTCTGGAACAATGGGCGTCGCTTGAGCCGGTTGACCGCCCGGAGCAGGGTCCCTCTGGAGCAGCGCTCACGGATCCCCCGCTCCGGTACGGTCGGCGCCACGCCTACCTGTTGTATGGCTTCCGAGTTTTCCATCTGTCATCGTCCCTGGCTACCTTCCCCCGCGCCAGATCACGTAGGTGGTCAGCCCGGTGCCGATCATCAGCAGGCCGAACAGCAGGGTGTCGGTTATGGGTGAGAAGATGAAGCCCAGGACCGTGAGCGCCGTGACTACCACCAGCACCGCAGCGGAGAAGACTCCGGCGACCCCGAAGGCTACTTTCTCCGCGGCCGACAGGCTCTTCTCCCCTGCCTTGTCCCTCTCCGCCTCTACCTCTCTCGCTACCGACTGCTTCGTCAGCTCCCCTGCCGCCAATGCGTTCTTTTCCTCGTATGTGAGCTGGCTTTCCATGTTGCCCTCCTTTCTGTTTGACCTTCACGTTTGCTGGTTGCCGCTTACTCTTCCTCGATCCCCTTGACGCCCACGTGGCAGCGGGCGCACTGGGTGTCGGAAGCAAAAGCCATCTGCGGTTCGCCCGAATGGCAGGCGCCGCAGTACTTGCCCTCGGCCAGGCCCGCCATGTCGAAGTCAGGCTCGCCCTGGGAGCTGAGCGCCTTCATCTCGAACAACCCCGAATGACAGCTGTCGCATTTGAACCCCATATCCGTGACGTGAGTATCATGGCTGAAGACGACCGCATCCACCGGCTTGGTGAAGTAGATGTCATCCGGTACGCCAAGGGCATCGCTGGTGGCCCCGTAGACTTCGCCGGCGGCCCCGTAATTGTCGCTGGCGGCTCCGCTGGTCACGTCCAGGTCAGCGATGGGGTCCTGCCCCTCCGCTATGCCGGCGCCCCGGTGAAGGATGAAACCGACAGCCATGGCGGCGATGATGACCGGCATTGCCAAAAGTATGCGTTTCATGGCCTCTCCTTATCCTGTGGTATAGAAGATGTTCGGTTTCGTCCCGGTCTCGGGACGCTGGACCCAGACGGCGGCCTCGAGGTCATGCACCCGCTTGTAGACCTCGCTCTGTGGGTCGGAGAGGTCGCCGAAGATGCGCACGCCCGCCGGGCAGGCCTCGGCACAGGCGGTGAGCGTCTCGCCCTTGCTCAGCCGCGTGTCGTAACAGAAGTTGCACTTGTCCACCGCCATCGTCTCTTCATTGAAGTAGCGGTCGTTGCAGGGGCAGGCCGACATGCAGGTCTTGCAGCCGATGCACTTGCTCTGGTCCATCATGACGATGCCGTTGGTCTTGTCCTTGTAGGTTGCCTTGGTGGGGCAGGCCCGGACGCAGGCCGGGTTGTTGCACTGGTTGCAGAGGACGGGGATGAACTCGACGGTGCGCCCCTCGCTCTCCTCGCTCACGTGCTGTAGTATCCTGGTCCGGTAACCATATTCCGGTACATCGTTGGTGCGGGCGCAGGCCTCGACGCAGCGCTCGCAGTCGATGCAGTTGTCCTGCCGGATGACCATGCTGTAATGCGGCTTGTAGGGGTAGCTCTCAGCGAGCTCCTCGCGCGAGGCGAAGACCTCGTCCACCACCGACACCGCCGACAGCAGCGTCCCCCCGGCGAAGACCCCCGTGATGGCGAGCCCAATCTTGAGAAAGTCCCGGCGCTCGATATCACTGACGGCCTTGTCGCTTTTCGCCGGCTCCGGCTCCCTGGGAATCCTGGGCGAGCGTTTCATTGGTCATCCCTCCTTAATGGGCTTCGCTTTTATGGCCGCCGAAGACCTTCTCGCCCAGCAGGAAGAGAAAGCCGGTCAGCCCGATTCCGCCCAGCACCACCATGATCTCGTGGAAACTCGGCGTGTAACTGAGCAGTCCCGTGTACTCCTTGACTTCGAGCTCGTAGTAGACCGGGACTATCTGGCCGACCACGACCAGGTCATAGCGCATGAAGAAGATCCCGAATACCATCAGGCCCGAAGCCAGCGCCATCATCCCCAGGTTGGTGCCGCGAGACTTGAGGAAAAGGACCAGCGGTATGACCATGCCGACCAGGATCTCCAACACCCAGAAGTTGAAGGCGTAGGGGCCGGTGAGCAGCGACCTGAGCGCCATCACCTTGGCCTCCCCGCCAGCGAACCCTATGATGAACTTCCAGGTAGTGAAGAAAAGGATCACGGCGATGAGCAGTATGCCGACCTTGGTGGTGACCTCGAGCGCGCGCTTCATCCCGCTGTCCATCTGCTCGCCGTTCACCTTGTAGGCGAGCCAGGTAAAGAGGATGATCGCCGCCGCGCCCGACATCATCGCCGATGTGATGAAGTAGATGGGCATGAAGGGCCCGTACCAGAACTCGCGCCCGTCGAGCATCCCGAAGACGGCTCCCAGGTTGCTGTGCGCCGCGACACCGGAGACCACCCCCAGGAATCCCAGTAGCGTCGCCAGCCTGTACCTGCGCTGCACCAGCAGGGTGAACTCGATAGCCATGAACATCATGTAGGCGCCGTAGAGGGTGCCCATCCACCAGATGTTCGAGGTCAGGTTTGGCGAGATGACGTTGTAGATCGCCATCCGGAGCGGGTTCTCGATCTCGAAGAAGATGACGAAGAAGCCGGAGATGATCGTCGCGACGGCGAGGAAGACTGACCTCTTGGCGATGGGCGCGTAATCCTTGACGCCGAATACGTGGCCGATGGAAGAGACCAGGCATAGCCCGGTCGACGTTACCACAAAAAAGACATACGTAGAAATCAATATGCCCCAGGGGACCTCTCGTGTGACCCCGTAGGCGTGCATGGTGCCGACCGACCGGGCGTGCATCCCTGCTGCGACGCCGGCGACTACGAGCAGCGCCATAGCGATGAGCGTGAACAGATAAGCCCTGTTTCTGATGCCGTCGTATACGCCCTCCCACGCAGTCAGCAAGAACGGCGCTTTGGCTGTTTCCGTTGAGACATTGTCAGCCATGTTACCTCCCTCGTCACATAAAACACACTGACCCGGTCTCCGGCCGCCCGTCTTCCGTTTTCCCCCATCACCGGCATCCGGCTGTTGGTAAAAAATCTACCCAACTTGCGCGCGCAATATAATCGGGGGAATGTACCAAAGGGCTAAGGTTTAGTGCCTAGCGGCTATGGGGGTTTTCCGCAATGGCGTAAGGCAATACCCTAGGGGGTACTAAGGCGTTTCACTGAGTAATCCATGCAGGCGATCCTCCCGCTTCACCCGTTAATCGCCTGCCGATAACCTTACGCCCGACTCGCGGATACAGTTTACTACCTGCAATTGAAGTACTTTTACTGGCAGCCGGACGGCGCCACGACGCATATTGTAATTGGTGTTATCGTGGTGATAATGAATATTATTACGGTCATGAAAGCTATTATCTTCGCCTTGATTGTGATCCTTTTCTCAGATTTTGACGCTGCAACGTGACAAAGACTATCGTTTCGGTATTGTGTGCCGTTTGTATTATATCAATTGATATAGAATTATATATATAGCTTAATCAATATCTGTTTTATGGTGCTCTAATGAATATCGACAGTAATTCGACGGCGCTCTCGTGAGTTGCCGATTGGCAATCAGCTGCGCTCACTCACCATCCTGCCGCACTGTGCCAGTGACGCCATCACCCACTGCGTGTCATGCGGGAGCCGTGCTGGCGCTGATCGGTGACGGGCGCTGTTGCAGCACTATTTTTGCTTGACATATTAAATAAAGCTGGCGAAAGCAGGACGCTGCCGTGATGAGCAGCAATTTTCCTTGGAGACATGAAGCTGGTGACTGGATGGAAATGATCCGGTGGTTGCTTGACATCCGTGGCCGCAGGCGCGGCCGCAAACTGGCAAGTCATGTTCGTACGGAGTGTATTGGAGACAGAGCCATTCAGGGGTTTAAAAAAGCGCCGCGGTATTTCACCGCGGCGCCACAATGATTCCTGCTTTCCTCCCCGTATCAGGAAGCCAGCCTCTCAGCGCTGTCGGTCTCCCACTCGCCTGAGTTCACTCGCTTATCAAAGCAGTTCCTGCAAACGGACTTGCCGCTGCCGTCCTCGAAACATACATGATAGGCTGCCGTCCCTTCGCAGCCGGGCAGCTTCTCCGTACAGCTGCATTTCTCTTCGACGGGAAAATTACTGGTGTACTTCACTGTCTTGAGCATTTCGCACCCCTTTGCATCGTTTTACATGTACGCCGGCGTGACCGCGCATGCCGGTCTTTCGCAAATTTAGACGCAATATACCCCTGGGGGTTTCATCTTCATGGTTGTGGCCTGACGAATTGCCGGCGTGTCGCCGCTACCCTTTTATCCCGATCGGATGTATAAATCAGATGACGGCTGGCTTACCCGATCGAGGAAACGGAGGGCTTGATGAGGGCCATTATCTATCTGCCGCAGGATGGCGCCGCCAGGGAGGTGCCTGTCAGGGAGGCGCTGGAAGGCCGCCGGAATGCGGGCGCTCTGCTCTGGCTGGATTGCGGCCATCTGGGAGAGGATGACATGGCACTGCTCAGCGAGGAGTTCGGTTTTCACGAGCTGGCTCTCGAGGACGCCTTCAAACATCACGAGCAGCGACCCAAGGTCGAAGAGTACGATGACCATTTCTTCCTGGTCATGCACTCGCTCTCAGCCAGGCCCCAGGGCCAGTCGCTGACGTTCGAAAGGAGCGAGCTCGACCTGTTCGCAGGCGCGGGCTATGTGGTCACGGTCCACCCGGGCGAAGTGCCGGAGCTGGAGACCGTCTGGACGGACTCGCTCAAGCGGCCGTCGCTCATGAGCAACGGCTCCGATCGCCTGACCTACCACCTGCTGGACCGGGTAGTGGACAATTACCTGGAGGCTGTCGACCGGATCGAGGACGTCATCGACTACCTGGAAGACCGCGCAGTCGATGAGAAAGCAAGCGAAGAGGGAATCCGGGAGATCTTCGGCTTCAAGCGCGAGCTCATCCGCTTCCGCAAGACCAGCGGTCCCCTGCGCGACGCCATCGGCGAACTGACCTCCCTGGACTTCCCCGTAGTAAGCGCGGAAACGATGCCCTACCTGCGCGACGTTTACGACCACCTAATCCGGCTGGCCGACATGCTCGACACCTACCGGGACATCCTCGGCGGCGCCCTCGACGTCCACCTCGCGGCTGTGTCCAACCGCCTGAACGAGATCATGAAGCGGCTGACCCTGGTAGCCACCGTCTTCATGCCGCTGACTTTCATCACCGGTTTCTTCGGGATGAACTTCCTGGAGCTGCCCTTCAGCAGCGCCCTCTGGTTCTGGGGCAGCCTTGTGGTGATGGCCCTGACCGCCTTCTGGATGGTTGATTACTTCCGGCGCAATCACTGGCTGTAAGCCAGGGGCAGCCGTCCGAACCCTTACCCTGCGTGCCAGCGTCGAATCCCTGAGACATATATTTCAAGCGATGCGGGATGGACATGGTCATGAGGGATAAACCGATTGCTGCCGGCAAGAGCAGTTTCGACCTGGTGGATACAGACACTGTATACAGAGAGCTCGGTTTGGGGCCGGGCATGGTGCTGGTGGACATCGCCAGCGGCGCCGGCAACTACACTTTCCCTGCCGCCGCCATAGTCGGGCCCCGGGGCGCCGTTCATGCAGTCGACCTCTGGCGGGAGGGCATCGAGTCCCTGGCATCGTATGCCCGCGAACGCGGCCTGGACAACATCCATCCTGCGGTGACTGACGTTTCTGAGGATATCCCGCTCGAGGACGGCGCCGCCGACGCCTGCCTGATAGCCACCGCGCTGCACGACCTGGTGGAGGACGGCGCTGGCGCAGGAACGCTGCGGGAAGCAGCCCGAGTCCTCAAGACCGGCGGCAGGTTGACGGTGGTGGAGTTCAACAAGACCGGGGGACCTCCCGGGCCCCCGCAGCATGTCCGCCTCTCACCCCAGGAACTCGATGATCTGGTGGCGCCGTTCGGGTTCAGCAAGGTCGGCACTGTCAGCACTGGTGAGCATACCTACGCCACCACATACCTGCGCGACTGACCGCAATATACATCTCCCTGAAGCCCTGAGGCAAAGATTCACCGTCCCGTCCCGCACGGCACCGCCTGCAGATGAAAAAGGGACCGCCGTTAGGCGGTCCCTCTCATGCACTGGGCATCCGGATTGCCCTCCAGGGTCTGGGCTATGACGCCATCAGCACCTCTGTGCCGTCCGTGCTCCAGTCGCCCCGGTTCAGCCTTTCCTCAAAACAGCTGCGGCAGACCGCTTCACCCTTGCCGTCCTGAAAACAGACATGGACGACCGCCTTCCTCTCACATCCCGGCAGTTCTTCCCGGCAGACCGCGCCCGACTTGGCGGTAAGCACACCAGCAAACCTGACCTCTCTCAACATCGCGCACAACCCCTTTCCACTTGTTTCCCGACACAGCGGCTTGACCGTTCATATTGTTTATCGGACTTTCTGCGGCAGTATCGCGCCCTAAAAGGCGCTCCTGGGAAAAGGACACTCGGGCATGCGCCCCGGAGCCGCTGCCGGGATTGGGCCAAGCCTGGCCAGAAGCCGTTCGTCAGGATTCGATGTCGAAATAGATGGTGACGATATCCAGGTCCCGGGGGTCGCCGGCGCCGTCGTCTGTGACGGTGAGGAACTCCCCGGTCAGCAGGCAGGCTGCCTCGTCCCTGGTGATCTCCCCGGCCGACTCGATCTCGCCGTAGGCGTTGGTGTCTGCCATGCCGTAGGGCCGGTAGAAGTTCCAGGTGCCCTTGAAGGCGCCTTTCCTGTAGGTACCCTTGATCTCCAGGGTGGTCTGGACCCCCTGCATCACCGACCCGTCGCCGGAAATGGCCGGCCGCTGCGCCATGCCGTAGACATCCCCGCCGTCCACTTCGATCTCGATCTCAGCCAGCAGGTATTCCATATCCACGAGGTCGTCCGGGATGCTTCCATCGAGCAGGTCGACCTTGAGGGTGAAGGGCTCTTCCAGTGGTTCAGCCTCCGGATCCACCTCGACTGTCTTGACCTTCACAACGGTCTCTGTTTTAGGAGTCTTGTCGTCGCCGCTCAGCTCAAGAAGCGCGATAACGCTGCCCGCGATGGTAGCCGCAGCTACCAGGGCGATGGCGGCGTAGATGACCTGCTTCTTCCTTCTGCCCTTTTCATCGGGCGGTTGTCCACCTGCACCAGGACCCTCTCCCGGGCCATCCGGGGGTCCTGGGGCCGGCATCACCCCGGTGGGCTCATCCTGGGCCGGCATCGCTGCTGTCTGTTCGTCGTCCGCCTGGCCACCCTCCTGGTCATAAGTCCTCCGAGGCAGTGCGGCTGCCAGCTGCGCCGCCGGTATGGCCTGGGTTGGAGCCTCGTCGGCAGGCTCATCCTCCCCGGACCCCTCCCCGGCAGCAGGAGCCTCCGCAGACTCATCTGCGGGAGCCTCCGGTGGCCCAGCCTGCTCCTGACCCGAAGCATCAATCCCCTGCTTTGGCAGCTCCGCACCGCACTGCGCGCAGAACGACGAACCCTCTTCGACGGCCTCGTGGCCGCACGTGGGACAAAAAGTCATCCGACCTCCTGGGAGCCTGTATTTGAGCCGTTTCAGGGCACCGCCCTGCCGGCCGCTCGCTCGCTGCGACTCCAAGTCTTTCAGAAATCCGGGGAAAGTTAAATAGCCCAACCTCGGATCCCGCCTCAAGTCAATTCATTAAATACCGAATAATCAAAAGCACTCCATCGGCCGGTGTGCCGGGTAGTCAAAAACCATATAGGGGGTATCCGGGGAACCGGGGCCATCCGGTTCGCTGGGGCAGACATGAAAAGGTACCTTGCAACTTATCTGTCCAGCATGAAGCGCATCTGTGCGGTCATGGTAGCCTTCGGCCTGACTATCGGCCTGGTATTCCCCCTGGTTGTGAATCCTTTTGTCTCCTGGAACGAGGGGCGAAGGATTTATTTCCAGCTGGCCTGCCTGATCGCCGGGTTCGCCGTCGGCATGTTCTGCTACACCCTGATCAAGATCACCCTCTACAGGCAGAAGCAGGAGCTCGAAAGCGCAAAAGTACAGTTCACCTCGCTGACCGAGACTGCCATCAAGAATCATAATTGGGACGTCGTCTTGCATGATGAAAGAATCTCTACCTGCTGGCAAGACATGAACTGCAACAGCAGCAACTGCCCTGTTTACGGGCTGCGCCATACGCGCTGCTGGCTCATTGCCGGGACCTTCTGCGGCGGCGAGATACAGGGGCGGTTCGCGCAGAAACTGGAAACCTGCTCGGAGTGCCGGATTTACCAGGGGGCCGTCCAGCAGGACCCCATCAGCGAGATCGGCGAGAACTTCAACAGCCTGATGTGGGTCGTGCACGAGCGCGAGGAGCAGCTGGAGCAAGTGAACAACAAGCTGAAGGAGATGGCAACGACCGACGCACTCACAGGGCTGAAGAACCATGGCCATTTCCAGGAAGAGCTATCGCAGGAGATGGCGCGCTCCAGACGCTTCGGCCACCCTCTTTCCCTCGTCATCCTCGACCTCGACCATTTCAAGAGCGTCAACGACAAGTTCGGCCATCAGACAGGCGACTCGGTGCTGAAGGCTGTAGGCAGCTTCCTGAGGGCAGAGATCAGGGCGGTGGACTATGTGGCCCGCTACGGCGGCGAGGAGTTCGTGATCATCCTGCCGGAAACCATGCCCCAGGCCGCCATCAGGGTCGCGCAAAAACTCAGGGTCAGGATCAGGGACGTAGTGGCTGCTGAAACGGGACTGCCGCCGTCGTATATCGGGGCCAGCTTCGGAGTTGCTGACTATCCGGGGTGCGCCACGGACAAGGACAGCCTGATCGCGGCAGCGGACTCGGCGTTGTTGTTCACCAAGCGCCAGGGCCGTGACAATGTATCCTACTTCCTCAGTCTCAACGATACGGCGCTGACCGACGGCGACATCGAACAGCTGGGCGAGCGGCTGAGCTGCGCCGGCCTGCAGACTATCCGCGCCCTCGCGCTGGCGGTTGACAGCAGTGACGGTTACTCCATGGAAGACGCGGAACGCATCAGCGGGATAACCCAGGCGCTCGCGGCAGATTTGGACCTTGACAGGGAAAAGACCGAGACGCTGATGCTGGCAACCAGGCTCCATGATATCGGCAAGGTCGGCATACCCAGCGCCCTGCTGTCCAACCCGGAAGAGCTCTCCGAGGACGAGGTCAAGCAGATGCGGCAGCATCCCGAGATCGCGCGGCGGATCCTGCATGAAGCAGTCGCCATCAAGGACCTGGTCGCCGCCATCCTCTATCACCACGAACGCTGGGACGGCACCGGCTACCCCGAGCAACTGGCGGGCGAGGAGATCCCCCTGATGGCCCGGGTCGTGAGCATCACCGACGCGTATCGCGCCATGTTGTGCGACCGCCCCTACCGCAAGGCGATCAGCAAGGCGGAGGCGATCGCCGAGCTGCGCAAGAACGCGGGCAGGCAGTTCGACCCGGCCCTGGTGGAGAAATTCATCAGGATTCTGGAGCAGGAAGACCTCGAGAGCCTGCGCGACGCGGTCTGACAGCGGTTATCCGGCTTCCGGCTCCCTTGCCGTGGCGCCGACTCCGCGCGCAGACTCCCCCTTGTCGATGCCGTCGATCTCGTCGTAGACCATGCTCTTTGAAATGATGAAGTCACCCATCACCAGATAGTCGAGCCCCGTGGAGAAGAAGCAGCGCAGAGCGTCGGCGGGGCTGTCGACGATGGGCTCCCCCTTGACGTTGAAACTGGTATTGAGGATGAGCGGGCAGCCGGTCAGCCTGTAGAACTCCTCGATGAGCGCGTGGTACCGTGGGTTGGCGGTGCGGCTCACGGTCTGGGGACGGGCGGTGCCATCCACGTGGGTGACCGCCTGGATGATGCCCCGCTTGTCTTCCCGGACGGTGGGTATCATCAGCATGTACGGCGAGCTGATGTCGAGGTCGAACCACTCGGCGCAATGCTCCTCCATGACTGACGGCGCAAACGGGCGGAACTCCTCCCTGAACTTGATGCGGGCGTTGACGATATCCTTGTTCTCCGCCGGGCGGGGGTCGGCGATGATGCTGCGGGAGCCGAGCGCCCGCGGCCCCAGTTCGCTCCGGCCCTGGAACCAGCCGATGATCTTGCCGTCCACCAGCAGCCTGGCGACGGTGCCGGGGACATCTGCCAGTCGGCGGGCGGCGATCCTGTAATTGCCGAGCTCCTGCTCGATCTCCTCGTTGGTGAAGCCGCTGCCCCAGTAGGCATGGTCGAAGCCGATCTTCTCACGATTGCCCCCGATGGCGTGATAACCGTACAAAGCGGCTCCCAGGGATACGCCCCCGTCGTTGGAGGCCGGTTGTATGTAGATGTTGTCCAGGGAGAGCTGCTTGTGGATCTGGTAGTTCATCACGCCGTTGAGGCAGACACCGCCCGCAAGGCACAGGTTGTCTATGCCCGTGGACTGCACCAGGTTGCCGGCGATCTCCACGCCCACCTCGTTGAGCCGCGCCTGCAGGCTGCAGGCGATATCCATGTGGGTCCGGGTGATCTCCTGGCTGTCCTTCCGTGGCGGCCCGAAGGTCTTCTCCACCAGGCTGGTCCAGTAATCGCCCTTGGCACAGCCCGAATAGGACTGATGCTGGATGTAGGCGGTGTCCACGTGAAATATGGTCTCCGGGTCGAAGCGGAAGATTTTCCTCATCTCATCGAGGTGAACCGGCTCGCCGTAGGCCGCCAGGCCCATCACCTTGTATTCGTCATGGTTGCCGAACCCGAGGTAGCGGGTGAAGGCCAGGTAGAGAAGACCAAGCGACTGGGGCCAGAAGGATTCCCTGATCTTCACTATCCCTGATCCGTCGCCCAGGCCCAACAACCCGGTGCTCCATTCGCCTCGCCCGTCCAGCGAAAGGATGCTGGCCCGATCGAAGGGAGAGGCGTAGAACGAACTGGCCGCATGGGCCATGTGGTGTTCGATGAAATGCACGCTGGCGTTGGGGAACAACATCCTGACGGTCCTGCCGTCGTTGAGCGTGCCGTAATGGAGGTTCCGCAGGAAAGCAGCCTTGCGCCGCATGACCCGGGGGCTCATCGATTTGTGCACCAGGATACCGGCTTTCTTCAGGTAATGACCGCGAGGGGTCCACCCGATGACCACCTGATCCACCCTGTCGCCGCTGATGCCGGCACGGTCGAGACAGAACCTGATGCTCTGCATGGGAAAGTCGCTGTCGTGCTTCTTCCGGGTCAGCCGCTCTTCCTCAATGGCAGCCAGAAGCCTGCCGCCCGCGATCAGGGACGCGCCGCTGTCATGGCCGCTGCTGCACCCTAACCCGAGGATGATCCTGTCATTGTCTGGGGACACTGGGGACACAAATATTCCTATTGCGCTAGGTTATCTATAGTTAGCAAATGTTCCCTGAAACTGCAGCGGTTGTCAATGCGCGCGGGCAGCTTATGACAGGCCCTTCTCACAGTTCAGAGCCGCTTCCCCTGACGCTCACCGACCAGCAGAACTGGCGACCACATTTATCAGCATGTCAAGGTGAATCTTGTCAATACCGAAGATTCATAGTAAGGAGCCAGCCCGACGACACTACGCCGGCTCCAGTCAGGAAACGAGATGGCAGGTGGGGAATGCCAGACGACAGTTTTACTCGCGACGCTTCAAGAACGCTCGGCGAGGACCCTGGTGGTTCATTCCGACACAAGAGTGAGAACCAGCTGGCCCCTACCCTGATGGAAGTCCTCGACTCGCTACCCTTCTACGTGATGCTGGTTGATTCGGGCCACCACATCCTTTTCGCCAACAAGTCAGTCAGGAGCCAGCTGGATGTCGAGCCCCGCGACATCGTCGGCAAGTACTGCCCTAGAGCAGTGCACGGCCTCGACCACCCCTTCCCCGGCTGCCCGCTTGAGACAGCGGTCGCGAAGGGAGGCATTGCGGTGGAGCATGAGCAGTTCGATGAAAACAGCGGCAGGTGGTTCCTGCTCTCAGTCTACCCGACAGGCTGCAAGAGCTCTGACGGCGAGGACATATACTTCCACATAGTCCAGGATGTCTCGGAGAAGAAAGAGGCCCAGCGGGCCCAGTGGGAGAGCGAGGACAGGTATCGACAGATCATCGACACGACGAAGGATATCGTCTGCGTCGGCGACCCGGAAGGCAGGATAATAGACATCAACCCGGCGGGACTGCAGTTGCTGGGATACTCTTCCGTGGACGAGCTGCGCGGTATGAATTACATCACTGACTTATATTTCAATCCAGACGACCATGAGGACTTCATGCGCCTGATCTCTGAACGCGGATTCGTTGAAGATTGCGAGATCGACCTGCGCAACCGTGCAGGCGACAAGATCACCGTGACCACCTGCGTCACAGCCGTCCGCGACGACGAGGGCAGCATCGTCGAGCTCCGCGCGATCATGCGCGACATCACGGAGAACAAGATGCTCCAGCAACAGCTTTATCATGCCCAGCGCATGGAGGCCATCGGCCGCTTCGCCGGGGGCATCGCCCATGACTTCAACAACTTCCTCATGGCTATCCGGGGCCATGCCCTGCTTCTGCTCAAGGACCTGCCGGAGGGCGACCCGTCGCGTGAAGACCTCAACGAGATCCTCAGGACGACAGAGAGGGGCGCTGACCTGACCCGCCAGCTGCTGCTCTTCGGACGGTCGACGGAGCCGGACCTGAAGCCGGTGGACCTGGATGACATGATCGACGGCACGCGCGCGCTCCTGGAACAGCTAATCGGCGAGAATTACACGATCGCCACCAGGAACGACGGCGGCAGCCATACGGTCAGGGCGGACCCGGTCCAGCTACAGCAGGTACTGATGAATCTTGTGATCAACGCGCGCGACGCCATGCCCGGCGGCGGCACGATAACCATCGGGTGCAGCGCCATCGACGTCGATGAAGCTACCTTGGCTGAAAATCCGAAGGCGGCGCCGGGCCGGGCTGCCTGCATCACAGTGGCCGACGAAGGCGCGGGTATCCCTGAAGATCACCTGGGCAAGATCTTCGACCCCTTCTTCACCACCAAGAAAGCCGGCAAGGGGACCGGGCTCGGTCTTTCCGTTGTGCACGGTATAGTCACCCGGCACGGGGGCTGGATGGACGTGGAAAGCTCGCCGGAGAAGGGCACTTCCTTCAGCTTCTGCCTGCCTCTCTCCCGCGAAGCGGCGCTGGAGGGGATCACGGATGTGGATACCGATGACGAAGTGGTTGCCGGGAACGGCCAACTGATCCTGGTGGTCGAGGACGAAGAGTCGATCCAGAAGATCGTCGCGCGCATGCTGACCCGTCAGGGCTTCAGCGTCACCGTCGCCGGCAGCGCGGAAGAGGCGCTGGAACTGGTCCGTGATGGAGAGGCCGGATTCGATCTGCTGTTCACCGATGTGATGCTGCCCGGTGAAAGCGGGATAGCGCTTGCCGCCAGACTGCGCGAGCAGCATCCCGGGCTGAAGGTGCTGTTGACCTCGGGATACGCCGACGATGGTTTCGAAACCGGTGATGGCGATCGCGCTGACTTCCAGATACTGCAGAAGCCCTACACCATCACGACGCTGGCAAGAGCGGTGAACAGGGCGCTGGCCGGCGGCTGATCAGCTTCCGGCGACTCATGCTTTACCGGCCCCTTCCGATACAACCCCGCAAACAGGCTGCTGACACGCCTGCGCCGTGATAGCCATGTTTAACTCACGCGGCGCTCGAGGCATGATAGGGCACTGACGCAAAACTGCGGCTGCATCAATCGCCGCGGCAAGGAGCGCGACCGCGCGCCACGTGAAGGGGGAGGATATGGACTCGAACAGCGTCTCCTGGCCTGTGCTGATCGTTTCGGGCCAGTTCAACGCCGAGAACGACGAGGGCTTCCGCCTGAGGGAGCTGGAGCGGGAACTCGTGGACAACCACCGCTGCAGCGTCATCCCGTCATTATCCTACGAAGACGCCGACGAGATCTGCCGCTCCCGCGCCGACTTCGGCTGCGTCATCGTCGACTGGGACATCCCGGCGGAGCTGCCCGGCGAACGCATGCGCCCTGCCGGCTTCGTGGAACTGGTCCGCGCGCGCCACCGGCACGTGCCCGTCCTGCTGCTCACCGGCAGCGCGGGGCTGAAGGACATACCCGCGGGGACCCTGGCCAGGATCGACGGCTGCCTCTGGAAGACCGCCGACACCATCCGGTTCCTCGCCGGCCGCATCCGCATGCACCTCGACGAGTACGTGCAGAGCGTCTATCCCGTTTTTTTCGGCGAGCTGGTGAAGTACGCCAGGGAGTACAAGTACGCCTGGCATACTCCCGGGCACATGGGCGGTGAGGGTTTCCTGCGCAGCCCGGCGGGGACTGCCATGTTCAAGTTCTACGGTGAGAACGTCTTTCGCGCTGACCTGTCGATCTCGGTCCCCGAGCTCGGCTCCCTGCTGGACCACAGCGGCGTCACCGGCGAGGCCGAGCGCAACTCCGCAGCGGCCTTCGGCGCTGACCACACCTATTACGTCCTCAACGGCACCTCCACCGCCAACCAGATTATCTGGCGCAGCCGCCTCACGGGGGGCGAGATCGCGTTCGTGGACCGCAACTGCCACAAGTCACTGAACTACGCGATGGTGATCACCGGCGCGGTCCCTGTCTACATGATACCCAGGCGCAACCGGCGGGGCATCATCGGGCCGGTGAGGCTGTCGGAGTTCTCGCCGGCTTCGGTCCGCAAGAAGATCGGCGCCAGCAGGCTCGTCCCCCGGGACCGCCGCCGCGAGGGCGTCGCCATGTCGGCCCTGACCAACTCGACCTACGACGGCCTCTGCTACAACGTCACCAACATCAAGAAGCAGCTGGAGAAGAGCGTCGGCGCCCTGCACTTCGACGAGGCCTGGTACGCCTACGCCCGTTTCCATCCCGTCTACAAAGACCACTACGGCATGACCGAAGGGAGCGTGGAAGCGGACCATCCGCCGATCTTCTGCTCCCACTCGACCCACAAGCTGCTGACCGCCTTCTCCCAGGCGTCGATGATCCACATCAAGGACGGCGGCCGTGACCGCATCGACCCCGACATCTTCAACGAGTCGTACATGATGCACGGATCGACGTCGCCGCAGTACGGCATGATCGCGTCGCTGGATGTGGCCACGCGCATGATGCAGGACAACGGCGACATCATGATGGGGGACATCATCCGCGAGGCGGTGAGGCTGCGCCAGAAGGTCGTGGGCATCGGCAAGGAGCTCAGGCGCAAAAAGAAGGGCGACTGGTTCTTCGGCATGTGGCAGCCGGCGAAGGTCAGGCACAAGGGGAAGATGGCGCTTTTCGAGGACGTCGACCCGGATTACCTGGCCGGCCGCCAGGAGCCCTGGGTCCTGACCCGCAGCAACAACTGGCATGGTTTCGACGACATCGAGCCGAACTACGTCATGCTCGACCCGATCAAGCTGACCTTCACCACGCCGGGGCTCGACGACAAGGGCCGGATGGCGGCCCGCGGCATCCCCGCAGCGGTGGTGACGAATTTCCTTATCGACAGGGGCATCGTCTGCGAGAAGACCGACTACTATTCGTTCCTGCTGCTCAACTCCCTGGGGACCACCGAGGCCAAGCAGGGGACACTGCTGGCGGAGATGCTGCGCTTCAAGGAGCTCTACGACGCGGACGCACCGCTGGCGGAGGTCTTCCCGGAGCTGGTGGAAGCCTGGCCCGGGCGCTACGACGGGATAGGGCTGGCCGGCCATTGCCAGGCGATGCACGAGTATTTCCGCAGGCACGCCATCCTCGACGCGATGCAGGCCGCTTTCGAGGTCATACCCGACCCGGTGATGAAGCCGACCGAGGCTTACCACCAGGTGGTGGCGGGCAACGTCGAGTACGTCGAGCTCAAGGAGATGATGGGGCGCGTGCCGGCGGTGATGATGGTTCCCTATCCCCCGGGCATCCCCATCATGATGGGGGGCGAGGTGATGAACCGCAAGGCGGCCCCGATCCACAAATACCTGCGCCTGCGCCAGGACTTCGAGAACGAGTTCCCCGGTTACGAGGGTGACATCCACGGGGTTGAGCGGGACGAGCGCGACGGGCAGAAGTTCTTCCGGACACTCTGCGTGAGGGAGGCCTGATGGCAGCCGGTGAGAACCGCCGACGGGCCGGACGGGTTTATGGGCGAACGCCTGAGAGCAGAGGCGCGGGCGGCGGGGCGGCCTCATGAGCCCCGGCAAGCCGGCGAAGCTGGGCGTCTTCACCCTGGCGATGATCAATGTCGCGGCGGTGCTGTCGCTGAGGAACTTCCCCTCCATGGCGGACTACGGCTACGCCGTCGTCTTCTACCTGACGCTGTCGTCGGTCTGCTTCTTCATCCCCTCAGCGCTGGTCTCGGCGGAGCTCGCCTCGGCCTGGCCGAAGAAAGGCGGCGTCTACCTCTGGGTCAGAGAGGCCTTCGGCGACCGCTGGGGCTTCGTCGCCATCTTCATGCAATGGGTGGAGAACCTGCCCTGGTTCCCGGCGGTGCTCACCTTCGTGGCGTCGTCCCTGGCTTACGCTTACAAGCCTGAGCTGGCGGAGAACAAGCTTTATGTCGTGGTGGTGGTGCTGGTAGCCATGTGGGCCGCCACGCTGCTCAACTTCAGGGGGATGAAGCTCTCGGCCTTCCTCAGCTCCTCTGGGGCCATCTCAGGCTCGCTGGTGCCGGGACTGGCGATCATAACCCTGGCCGGGGCGTACCTCATCTCCGGCGACAAACCCGCAATCGACTTCACCCCCGGGGCGCTGGTGCCGGACCTGGGCAGCCTCGACCAGCTGATGCTGATGGTGGGGATGCTGCTGGCCATCGCCGGCATGGAGCTGTCGGCGGTGCACGTCACCGAGGTGGACAATCCGCGCAAGAACTTCCCCAAGGCGATCTTCATCGCCGCGGTTATCATCATTTTCATCAGCGTGGTGGCTTCCCTGTCCATCGCCATCGTCATCCCCCAGAGCAGCATCAGCCTGAGCGCCGGGGTGAACCAGGCCTTTGAGGACCTGCTGCGGATGTTCCACCTCGACTGGCTGACGCCGGTCGTCTCGCTGCTTTTGGCTTACGGGGCGCTGACGATGGTGGTCACCTGGATGGTGGGGCCTTCCAAGGGCGTGCGCGAGGTGGCCGGCGACGGCTACCTGCCCGCGTACATGAACCGCTCCAACAAACAGGGGATGCCCACCGGCACCCTGATCGTACAGGGGGTTCTGTCTTCGCTCCTGACCCTGAACGTCCTCTTCATGCCCACCGTCAGCAGCGCCTTCTGGATCATGTCCGCCCTGGCGATACAGCTCTACCTGGTGATGTACCTGCTGATGTTCGCGGCGGCCATCAAGCTGCGCTACTCGCAGCCCGACGTGGAGCGGCCCTACAGGGTGCCGGGCGGCAAGGCGGGCATGTGGCTGGTGGCGGGGATAGCCTTCCTCACCTCGCTCCTGGTCTTCTTCTTCGGCTTCATCCCCACGAGCTCGGTGCGCGCTGAAGGGGCCCTGGCGATGGCCGCTTATGTGGCCTTCCTGGTGGCCGGGGTCCTGGTCTTCGTCAGCATCCCCCTGGTCTTCTACCGGCGGGCCGAGAAGCGCGGCGTCGCGGGGGCGAAAGGGACTCAGGCCGGGGGCGGCACGTCCGCTGACTTGTAGAACATGAGCCAGCCGCCGGGCAGCTGGATCGGGGCGGGGTCGCAGGCGATCCTTCCCGGCTCTTCAGCCAGCCTGACGCCGGGGTCGTCCACCCAGACGACCCCGTCTCCGGAGAGGGCGCTTCTGATCCCCTGGCGGCAGAAGTACTGGCGGTACTGGCCGCCGCCGGCTGGCACCGTGTTGGACACGGAGCCGTCTTCCCTCACCGGCCCCACCACCGTGAACTCCATGCCGTCGAATGACGAATAGGCGACGTTCCGGCGCCCCTGGGAGACATACATGTACCATTGCCCGTCGATCCTGACCACGTCCGGGTCGGTGATGAGCTCGGTCGTCTCCAGCCGTGAGCCCTCTTCCTCCTCGAAGTCGATGCCGTTGCTGGAGAGGGCGCTCATGACCTTTACGGGCTCGCCGGCTCCAGGCGCCTGGCTGTCCTGTGCGGTGGGGGCGCCCTGGGGTTCCGCGGGCGGGACACCCTGGGGCGTGCCGCCCTGGCCGCCTGGCGGCGGAGGCTGGGGCGGCGGGGGCTGCTTCTGCGGGAAGACGACATAGTAGAGCCGCACGCTGCCGTCGTCCAGCACCACCGCCTCAGGGTCGACGCCGAGGCGGTGGTCACCCTTGTACTCCACCTGAAGCGAGCCCTGTTTCCAGCTCTCGCCGTCGTCGTCCGAGACCGCCACCATCAGGCCCGATTCGCTGCGGTCGCCGCCGTCGACGGCATAGATGATGAGGCGGCCGCTCGGCAGGCGGATGATATCCGGCACCGACGCCCGGTTGAGCACCACCCCCGGGACCCTGGTGAAATTGAGCCCGTCGGGCGAGGTAGCCTTCATGACCTGGTGGAAGTAGGGGCCGGACGGGTCGTTGAACGGGTCGGAGGCGGCCATGGGCCGGTCGAAGGCGAGCTCGGCTGCGGCGTCGGCTTTCGCATCGGTCCGGGTCTCGGTGGCAACGGTCTCCGCCTCATCTCCCCCGCAGCCAACCGCGGCCGCCGTCAGGGCCAGGGCTGCGAACAGGGCTCCCGCCACCCGGATGATGGTCCGCTTCATGCCGCCCTCCTCTCCGGTGATGTCTGGTCCCGGCTGCCTTCTTCTACAAGGGCCGTCCACCTCCTGTACGGCCGATGACCAGGAATCCCCAGCAGGAAGATGCGCCCGGTTTTAATACCGCCGGTTACAGGTAGTTTATTGATGTGGGGCCCCTGCGGGCACGCAGGACACGAAATCACCGGAGGCGGCAATGTTCGTGGTGGAAGTCAGTGAGCTCTGCAAGTCATATGGCGACAGGCTGGCGGTGGATGACGCGTCGCTCTCGGTGGAGCGTGGTGAGATCTTCGGGCTGATCGGCCCCAACGGCGCCGGCAAGACGACGGTCATCGAATGCATCGAGGGGCTCAGGGTGCCGGATCGCGGCCGGATCCGCGTGCTCGGACTCGACCCGGTCCGGGACGGCCGCGAGATGAGGCGGCTGATCGGCTGCCAGCTGCAGGATTCGGCCCTGCCCCACCGCATCAAGGTCCGCGAAGCGCTCAAACTGTTCGCCTCGCTGGCCCCGGGCGCCTCCCGCTGGGAGGAACTGCTGGAGCAATGGGGGCTCGCTGACAAGCGCGACGCCGCCTTCGGCAGCCTGTCGGGAGGCCAGCGACAGCGTCTCTTCGTCGCCCTGGCACTGGTAAACGACCCCGAGGTGGTCTTCCTCGACGAGATGACCACCGGCCTCGACCCGGCCGCCCGCCGCACGGCCTGGGACCTCATCCGGCGGCTGCGGGACCGCGGCGCCACGGTCATCCTCGTCACCCACTTCATGGACGAGGCCGAGGAGCTCTGCGACTGGCTGGCGGTGATGCGCCAGGGCCGGATAATCGCCGCCGACAGCCCCCGGGGGCTCATCGACCGCTTCGCGCCGGGCATCAACATCACCTTCAGCAGTGAGAACGGCGATCTCGGCTGGCTGGAACAGCTGGAGCCTGTCCACAGCATGAGCCGCCGCGGGCGGAGGGTGTCCCTGGAGGCGGATTCCGACGCCCTGGTGGCGGTGGCGGGCGCCCTCTTCGAGCACGGCCTCCACCCGGCCGACCTCGACGTGAACCGCCCCAGCCTCGAGGACGTCTTCCTCGCGCTTACCGGGGAGAGGGCCGCGGACGAGCCGGCCGTGTCTTCGGGAGAAGGCGGGAGTGGCGGGTCCGGCGGGCAGGCTGGCGGGGGTCCCGGCGGGGCGGCCGCTGGCCATAACCGCGCGGAGAGTCCGCGCATGATCAAGGGGGTCCGCCGTGGCTGAAGTCCTGGGCAAGGTCGGCAACCTCACCTGGATCGAGCTCAAGCTGTTCTTGCGCGAGCCGCTGTCGCTGGCCTTCGTCTTCGCTTACCCGCTGATCGTCATCGTCGTGCTCGGAGGTTTCTTCAGGGACGCACCCGTGGAGGTCGGCCCGCTGGCCGGGTTCGACATGATGGAGAGCTACGTTCCCGCGTACATCGGGCTGGTGATCGCTTCGGTGGGGCTGCTGGGCCTGCCGGTACACCTGGCCGGCTACAGGGAGCTGGGCGTCCTGCGCCGCTTCCGCGCCTCGGGGCTTCCCCCCTGGGCGCTGTTCGGCTCACAGGGGGCCGTGACCCTGGCGATGGCCGTGGCTGGCGGGGCAGTGCTGGTGGTCACCGGCATGGCGGCCTTCGACACCGGCCTGCCGCAGTCAGTGGCCGGTGTGGCTGCCGCCTTCATGCTCACCGTCTTCTGCTTCACCGCCATCGGCACCCTCCTGGGCGCCGTCATGCCCAACGCCCGCTCGACGCTGGGCTTCGGCCTCATCCTCTGGTTCGTTATGATGATGCTCTCCGGCACCGACGGGCCGCTGCCGGCGATGCCCGGCTGGCTGCAGACAGTGGCCGAAGCGCTGCCGCTCACCCACGCGGTGCGCGCGCTGCAGTACCCCTGGGTGGGCCTGGGCTGGTACTGGGAGGAGAACCTCGTGCTGCTGGGCGCCGGCGCCGTTGCCTGGCTCCTGGCGGCAAGGGTCATACGCTGGGAATGAGACGGCTCGCCGCCTTCCACCGGAAGCGCCACGAACCGACTGTCTCCATCAGTCGTATCTGCCTTCGGCCGGCCGGGCGCTAGCTGCAGCCGCAGCGGCCCCAGCGCAGGATCTTTTTGATGCGGCGGAAGATGATCCGGTTGAGCAGGAAGAGCCCGACGACGCCGGCGGCCACCCCGGCGACAAAGAAGACTTTGGTCTCCTCGACCCGCTCGCCGAGCTCGCTGACCGTCTGCTGGACCTCCTCGAGCCTGGCTTCCGTCTGAGCTTTCAGGCGGGCTGTCTCCTTGCTCATGCCTCATCCTCCTCGTCGCTGCCGGGCGTAGCCGCCTCCGGTTCGGGTTGCAGCCCGGCGCCACCCTCCGGCGTGGTGTGTTCGTAGTCCGGCTCAGCCGGGAGCTTTTGGCCCGGTGCGCCGGCAGTTTCTTCTGCTGGTGTCGCTGGTGAATCCTGCTGCGTCTCCGCTTGAGGCGCCTCTGCGCGGGCATCACTCACTGCCGGAGCGGATTTCATGCCATCGTCGCGTTTGGGCGCGGGCTTCCCGCCGCCCGGCGCGGACGCGTGCTGCTTCCTGCCCCTCCCGGGCCCGGACTTCCCGCTGCCCGGCGCTGGCGGCCTGTCCTCGCCGTCCGCGGCCAGCTTTTTAAAGCGGTGCACGCCGATGAAGGCGAGGGCGGCGGCGATGAGCAGCCACAGCAGGGTGACGGCAAGCGCGGCAAGCCAGAGCGGCAGGAACAGGTCCAGGACGATGATGGCGAGCGCGGTGCCGGTGGCGATGGCCATCGAAAGGAAGATGAGGGCGGCGAAGATCAGCCCCGCCCCCTGCCCCGCCAGCCCGGCCTTCTCCCGCGCCTGGGCCTTGAGCAGGGCGATCTCGGCCCGGATGAGCTCGGGGATGCTCCGGCTGAGGTCGGCCAGGAGCTCCGGCACCGACATGCCTTTCAGGTTTTTTTTGTCCGGCGCACCGGGTCCCTGATCCATAACGCCTCCAGAATAGATGGTCGTATGCTATCAGGGCGGGGTGCGCGTGCGCTACCCTGAAGCAGCTCTTGCGCTCCGACTTGCCAGATCCGTATCCCCGGCCTTATGCTGATAGCTGGAGGCGATCACTGATGTCTAAATGTTCCGGATGCCAGACGGAGGTACAGGAAGGTTTCAGATTCTGCCCGTCCTGCGGTGCGGAGATGGCAGCCGCTGCAGCGCAGCAACCCGCGACAGCGGCGCCGAGCCCGGAAGAGGTAGCCGAGCAGCTGCGCGTCCTTCAGCAGAAAGAGGCGGAAAAGGAGCGGCTCAAACAGGAGCGGCTCGAACGGATGGCGCAAAAAAAGGTCGAAAGGCAGCAAAGGCTGGCCGTGAAGAAGGTCGAGCACGAGCAGCGGCTGGCAGAGCGCAAGACCCTCCGTGAACAAAAGAGGCTGGAGAAGACGAAGAAACTGGCAGCCAAGGCGACGGGCGGCGCTTACGTCCCGCCGGCGCCCCTGACGACTCCAACGGCCCCGGCGCAACCATCTCAGGCGGCGGCTCCGCAGCCTCTACCTGTCACCGCCCAAACTCAACAACAAACCCCTCCGAAGCCACAAAAGACGATCCCGGCCGCCGGCTGGGCGCTGATCGTCTTTCTCTTCATCCTGCTTTTAGCTGCAGTCGGAATCGGATCTTACTACCTGACCCTGTATATCTTCTCATAAGCGCGCCGCCGGGCCCGGGCAGTGCCTTTACTCCGGGAAGACATTTCAGTCCCCGGGCGGCTCCAGCGGGTCGATGCGGCTGCCCCGGTAGCCCGGCCGGCAGCGCGACAGTCGCCCCAAGGCCTTGCGGGTCGCCTTGAAGAACCCGTAGGTCTGGTAGGCCTCCAGGGCGTACTGCGAGCAGCACGGCTCGAAGCTGCATCTTGTTCCCAGCTGGCGGCTGACCCGCGCCCGGTAGGTCTCGATGAAGCGGACGGCGAACCGCGATAGCGCCGATGGCTGTGTTGCGACGTGGCCGCTCACTGGTTCTGGCCGCCCTCTTCCGGCATGGCCTTGCCCTCTTCCGGCGTGACACCTCCCTCAGAAGCCCAATATTTCAGGATGTCGTTGGCCTTGCGCACCGAGGAGAGATGGGCGAGCGACGGGATCACCACGCCGACGGCCAGCCACCCCAGGAGCCAGACCACCAGCAGCGTGATCGTCGGGAAGAACAGGGCGAACTGCTGGGCCAGTACCAGAGTCCCAAGGCCTGCCAGCAGGGAACCGGTCAGCGAAATAACCGAGAGGTACGGCCGCCAGCGCAGCATGACCGCCGGTCCGCCGACACCGCCGGCGCCCGCCAGCATATACGCCCCGGTCGTAAGCAGGGCCAGCGGAGCGAGGGTCAGGCAATGGAGCATTCCCATGTACACGAAAGCCGCGTCCTCGTCGACCTGGGTCGCCTGCGTCTGGGTCGGCCCCTCGGCTATCCTTCGCGCCAGGCTGGGGGCCTTGTTGCCACTGAAGAGGCCCGCACCGGCTACGCCCGCTACTCCCAGGGCGGTGGCGGCCGCGCCGCCGATCCCGACCGGCGTCGTCAGCGGATTCTTGCCCGTGACCTTGATATAAGCGGAGCCGCTGCAGGCGCCGGCGCCGTAGGACTCGCCGGTGACCCGGTACAGCCCGACGCCGTATCTGGAGTACTTGGCGACCGACTCGGTGCCGGACCAGGTGTTGCTGTCGTCGTCCTTCTCGGAGATGGTCCACGGCGCTCCGCCGATGAACTCCAGCCGCACCTCGTGCCGGCTGATCGTGTCATCGGAAACGACCTCCACATCGATGGCGCCGTTATAGGGCACCTGCAGCGCGTTCGCCGGCTTTGCCAGCGAATCGGCGCTGACCCCGTTCATCGTGACCGTACATGGCCCGTCGATCTGGGCCGGTGCCGCCGCCGGCAGCGACAGGAGCAGCGCGGCGGTGAAAACGAGTGTAGCCGCCAGGGATAAAACGACGCGTCTGTGCTGCATGACATCACCTTCCCCGCATGCGAAGTACATTCGTCAGGACGTCTATATATTCCAGCAGAGGAGGTGGTGTCCTGCGGCGACCGCCATTCCCGGCATCATGCTTTTCCGTCCGAACAGCCTGCTACGCTGGTTGACCCGCCGCTGAAGCGGGGATGACATGTACCTCAGAGATCAGGTTTGGTAAAGGAGGCAGGTCCCATGCTCACCAAGTGGAGGCTTTCAAACTTCAAATGCTTCAAGCGTGAACACGAGCTCGAACTCGGGCGGCTGACGCTGATCGCCGGCGCCAACAATGCCGGCAAGAGCATGCTGCTCAAGTCGCTCCTGCTCGTCTGCCAGTCGATGTTCCAGAAGGAAGGCAACGCCGACGTCATCGCCAACGGCCACCTGACCCGGCTGGGCCGGTTGGTCGAGCCTGCTTCTGTTGAGCCGGGGATCGTGCACGATGCAAGCATGCGCATCGGGTGGGAGTGGCGCCGGGGAAGGCTGGAAGGCGTCCCCGAGCCGGAAGTCTACGATAACCACGGCAACGGCGACCGCATCCGCCACAGGAAGGGCGGCCTCGACCTGGACATCGGGTGCGACATCATGATCACGTCGGTGTCTAAGCTGCTGGGACCGTTCACGGTAGCCTCACCGCCGAGGATAAGCAGCTTCTCGGTCTGGACCGAGCGTCACGGCGATGAGCGGGTTTCACTGTCCGCCTCCAATGATGAGGAAGAGCCCGCAGATGAATCCTGCCCGGGCTGCGGGCACGCCGGCTGTGACGGCTTGCATGAGGGAGATGCCAGGGGGATGCGGATCACCTGCATCGACGAAAGGTCGGCAGCCGAGCTCGACGATGATTTCATCGAGGGAGAGCTTTGCGGCTGCGATTTCCAGGGGCTCCTGCCGGCCGGGCTGCGCGTCCGCTTCGACCGGCGCAAGCAGGCGGCGGCAATCGTCGAGCTGGCGCTCCTCAGGGTCGCGGACCCCGCGCTTGCCTATAACCTGCGGCGTATGTCGCGGCACCTGCGCGAACCAATAGAAATACCCGCCGGCGTCATCGACCGGATCGCGGCTGCCGCCGGGGTCGAGTTTCGCAGGGACGGCACAACGTCTGGAGTGATCAGCATCCTGGAATGGCACCGCGCTGTGGAACAGCTCGAAGGCAGCGACCGCGAGGCGCTAGAAGCAGCGACCCGCAGGCTGTTCGCAGATGAGGCCGAGTGGGGCGCCATCGTCTCCGAGATCGAGGCCTCGGAGGGCCGCGAACTCGAAGAAGACGATGAAACACACCCGCAGATGAGCGATACATCGGTCTGGCTGCCGGGCCCGCTGCGCATGGCGACTGGCTACCTGAGGGACTACTTCACCAGCATGGTGAAGTACATCGGCCCGCTGAGGCAGTCTCCGCGGCTTTACCACGAGCTGCCGGAACCGGCTGCGGACGGGTATGTCGGCTCCATGGGCGAGCATGCCATCGCCATCCTCGGCCGCAACCTGGACAGGCGGGTGACGTTCATGCCGCCGGAGAACTTCGACCACCCCGGGATCAAGATGGCGGCTAAGGTCACGACGCTGCGCGAGGCGGTGTCGGCATGGCTGGTTCACTTCGGCATGGGAGAGCTGGTCGCGGCTTTCGACGCCGGCAAGCCGGGGTACGGGTTCCTGCTCAGGTTGCCCGGCTCACGCATGCTGCGCGACCCTGAGAGCGTGGGCGTCGGCATCAGCCAGTTGCTGCCAGTGCTGGTGATGTGCCTGCTGGCCGAAGAGCACTCGACGCTCATCATCGAGCAGCCGGAGCTGCACCTGCACCCCGGGGCGCAGTCGAAGCTGGGAGATTTCTTCCTGTCGATGGCGCTCCTGAACAGGCAGTGCATCCTCGAGACGCACAGCGAACACCTGATGGAGCGGGTCAACTACCGCGTGGCGGCCAGCAACGACGCGCTTGTGCCCCTGGTGAAGAACTATTTCGTCGAGGCGGTCGAGGACGGCTCGGTAGTCGACGAGGCGCCGCTGAACCGCCATCGCAACATCGTCCACTGGCCGGAGGGGTTCTACGACGAGGTGCACCGGCAGGAAGAGGCGCTGCTGCGGGTCAGGACCGGCTACGAGCCCGATGCGCTGGCCGGCGAGCACGATCCGGTGAGGAATAACTGATCAAATCAAATCGGAGGATGGAGGAAAAGAGGATGAGCCAGGAAGATGCAGCGCTGCGCAAAACGATAAACCGGCGAATCGACGGGATCCAGGAGAGGATCGATTCCGGCTTCTTCCTGGAAGAGGCCCTGACAGTCGCTGAGTTCACGGGCGCTGACGTCAAGATACGGCAGCCCCTGGGCGAGAATGTCGAGGCGCTTCCCGAGAGCGCACCGTTCGTCATCAGCCTGCAGGAGAGCGTGCCGCAAAAGAGAGTTGTCCGTACAGTGTATTCCCGGGAGCTCAGCTGGCTCTTGTTAGAGCTAGGAGAAGCATTCAGGGAGACGATCGATTACGTGTCCAAGTATGACTTTTTCGGCAGTCTCGCCCAGGCGGCGCTGGATCACCTGGCGGCTGAAGGGGATGCGGCCGGCAGCAAACCGCTGCTGTTGCACGTCCTGGCCAGGGCGAGGGAGATGGTTGGGTAGGAACAGGTCGCCTGTTTTATAAATGCAGATAGTCATATAGACCCGTTTGCGTATGGCTGATAGTATTTGAACATGTCTAATGAATCCACTCAATCGGGCTGGAGCTCCGACTTTCCCACATTCCGCGACAGCCAGCCTTATCGGATACGAGAAGATCTTCATTCTTTTGTATCCGACGTTAGCCCCGAACAGATTCGAGCGTGGGATGAGTCTATCCCTCTATTGCAAAATGAGGTGGATGAAGTATTGCAAACAACTGATTTAGCGCAGAAATACGACACAATTTTAGAGTACGAACTACCCATGGAGTCCCGCCGCACGGATGCCATATTTCTGACCTCAGCCGGCGTTATCGTTATCGAGCTGAAGGGAAAAAGCAACCCCTCCCGGGCTGATATTGACCAGGCGGCTGCGTATGGACGCGACCTTCGCTGCTATCATCGCGAATGTCATAACCGACCTGTCCATGCAGTTCTCGTTCCGACGAGGGCGAAGGGTTATATGTTTCAGAAGTCGGGCGTTCATGTGCTTGGTCCTGATGTCATCGATAAGTTCGTGGACGATATTAGAATGAAGGGTGGGCAAGAACCAATCGACAGGAATTCATTTTTATCGGCAGATGCATATTGCCCTCTCCCAACAATAGTGGAAGCTGCACGCGAACTGATGATGTCTGGATCGATACGAACAATTCACAGGGCTCGAGCAGCTACTGAGCCGGCTCTTGAAGAAATATCCCGAATCATTCATGAAGCAGCCTTGACCAAAACACGTCGCTTGGTTCTGCTAACTGGTGTTCCGGGTGCCGGGAAGACGCTTGTCGGTCTACAAGTCGTCCACGCTCACTTCTTGGATGACCTGTCCATCCCCAGGGCTGATGGAAATAGCGGCACACCGGCAGTTTATTTGTCTGGCAACGGCCCCTTAGTACAAGTTCTCCAATATGAGCTGAAAAGTGCTGGAGGCGGCGGTCGTACCTTTGTAAGAGGAGTTAAAGACTATGTGAAACGATATTCAACCAGGGCTGACCTGGTTCCGCCGGAGCACGTATTGGTTTTTGATGAAGCCCAAAGGGCTTTTGACGCTGACCAGGTACGAGAGAAGCATAGCAATACTCCCGGATTTGAAGGCGGAAAATCTGAGCCAGAACACTTCATCGAGTTTGCCGAAAGAATCCCGGAGTGGTGTGTGGTAGTTGGACTTATTGGTGGTGGTCAAGAAATTCACATTGGAGAGGAAGCCGGAATCGTTCAATGGCTGCAGGCAATTGAAGGATCGGCAGATCCCTCTGCGTGGACCATCCACATGCCTCCCGAAGCCAAACCTGCCTTCGCTGATTCCCAGGTTAAACAAACTGCATCACCGGCTTTGAATTTAGATACGGAAATCCGCTTTCATCTGGCTAGCGAGCTTCATGATTTCGTCGCAGACCTGCTTGATAGTCGCGATATTGAGAGTAATCGGGAGCGTGCTCTCAGACTGGAAGCAGATGGCTATCATCTCAGAATCACGCGAGACTTGAATGTGGCGAAATCATATCTAAGGGAGCGCTATGGTGAAGACCCTGACGCACGCTTTGGTCTTATCGCATCTTCTAAGGACAAAGATTTAACCAGATTTGGCATCCTCAATGATTTCCAATCGACAAAAAGAGTCAGATTTGGCCCCTGGTACGGAGACAGGGAGGACGACGAGGGCCATTTTTCTTGCCGGCATCTTGATGCATGTATTACAGAATTTGGCGCACAGGGGCTAGAGCTTGATGCCGTATTGCTAGCGTGGGGCACGGACTTGCTCAGAGAAGATGGAGCGTGGTCGAACGAAAGAGCTCGCGGATATCGCAATAGCAGTAGGATAAAAGACGCTTTTCAGCTACGGCTAAATGCTTACCGCGTCCTCCTCACCCGCGGCCGGGACGCAACTGTTGTTTTCGTGCCACAACTGGAACTACTAGACGATACATTCAATTATCTAGTTGATAGTGGATTCTTACCCCTTGCTTAGTAGGTGAACTTTTATCTCGATGCCTTGAGCTAAGCCACTGACAATACCTTTTCTACCCCCTACCCCTCCCTCATGCCCATCGGCAGGTTCAAGAGCCAGAGGTTGACGGCGGCGAACGCCACCATCAGCACCAGCATCGGCGCGAGGCCGGCGATGGTGCGCATGCTGTCGCCGAAGGTCTGCCGGGCGGCGCGCCACCCCACGTACACCGCAGCGACGTAGCCGATGAGCACCATCGTCATCTGCAGGAAGCGCAGCGGCTCCATGCCCAGGAGCGGTATCGT
The DNA here is from genome assembly GCA_003599855.1 of Gaiellales bacterium. GTDB lineage: Bacteria > Actinomycetota > Thermoleophilia > BMS3ABIN01 > BMS3ABIN01 > SURF-19. The sequence continues at coordinate 40,203 of QZKG01000067.1, forward strand.
CGTCACGTTCGCGGTGCCGAAGAGGTTCCAGCCCCAGCCGAAGGGGTCCGAGAGCACCGGCACTACCGCGGCCCCCTCCTCGAAGAAGTGGACCAGGTTGTGGGCCAGGTGAGAGGTCAGGGCTATCGGCAGGAACGCGAAGGAGAACGCGATGAAGACGGACTTGAGGCTGGCGCCCTTGCCGCCCACCCTCGTGGTTATCCACGACCAGAGGCTGAAGATCAGCATCGGCGCCAGCACCGCCAGCACGATATAGCTTAAGGTCAGCACGGTCTGCTCGCCGAGCCCGGTGGCATTCGCCATTGCCGCCGAGGCGTCGGTCCAGGGCTCGACCATGTCGAGGGTCTGGAAAACCGTCACCCCCAGAAGGATAACGACGATGGCCGCCACGTCGAAACCGACCTTGCGCGTTTTCCAGAGGTCGCTGAGGAAGGGGCGGGCGTTCAGGGCGATGTTGTCATTGGGGCAGGTCTTGACGCACTCGGTGCAGAGGACGCAGTAGATGTTGGTGTCCATCTTCTGCGGCCACTCGAACATCGGGCAGCCGTAGCCCTTGTCGCTCCCCTTGTAGCACGCCTTCTCCCGGCAGGACTGGCAGACGCCGGTGTCGCGGACGCGCAGTTCCAGCGGCGCCGTCATAGAGTAGGCGCCGATGATCCCGCCGATGGGGCAGACGTAACGGCAGAAGGTGCGCCGCTCGAACAACAGCGAGACCACGATGGCGGGAACGATGAAGAGCCCCAGCGTCACCACCGCCGTGTACAGCGGGTTGCTCGCCAGGCCCAGGAAGAGGTACATCCAGGTGAGGATGATGAAGAACGCCGTCGGCACCCAGAAGTTCCGCAGCCGGCGCGGCCACTTGCGGTTCATGCTGAAGACGCGGCGCCCGACCCCCCACAGCTTGCCCCGCTGCAGCCATTCGGCGAAGGAGACGAGGGGACAGGCCATACACCAGGTGCGTGACAGCAGGAGGAAGGTGAAGATGATGACCGCCCACCAGATGAGCCAGGTGATGACGGTGGCGAAGTTGCGGTCCCCCGCCTGCGTGCCCCAGATGCCGGCGGCGACCACCAGCGCGAAGATGAGCGCGTTGGGCAGCTGCACGGCGAACTGGAACGCCCGGTGCCGCAGCAAGCGGTAGACAAGCGGCAGGCGCAGCAGGTCGTAGCGGTGCCTGGTGCCGGCGGCGCCGGACTCCAGGACGGTGCCGCCATCGATGTCCTGCAGCAACTCCGCCTGTTTCCGGGCCCGGCGCGCGAGCAGCCAGACCATGAGCGGCGTCACGATAAGGATGATGATCAGATAGGGGATCAGCAGCGAGAACTCCCAGCCGCCTCCTGCTGCGGGTGCCGCGCCATGAGCATGGTGGTCCATCTCATACCTCTTTCACTTCGATTGAGTATTCGATGACCTTGCGGGCCTGGCGGCCCTTTCCCATACGCCCTGGTGCTGCCGGCAACCATAAAGGCGGCTGGCAGTTGCAGCTTCAATTCAAGCGAAGCCGTTACACGACTAATTGAGTTATTTTAGTTCATCCGGGCGGGCGTGCCTAGCGTTTGCAGGCAAAATGATGCATCGGCACCATGCGGGTTGAACCCTGGGGATTAATCATCAGAGGAGGGTTGGGGGAAATTGGTGGCACCCAATAAAGAGAAAGGACCCTCCTCGCAGAGGGCCCTTGTGCGTTGCCTTAGTGCGTTACTCAAGTGCAGCTATTCTATCGGCGTCACGTTTGTGGCCTGCGGGCCCTTGGGGCCTTCGCCGGCTTCGAAAGTCACTTTCTGACCTTCCTTGAGCGTCTTGAAGCCTTCGCCCTTGATCTCAGAAAAGTGCACAAACAGGTCTTCGCCGCTCTCCTGCTCGATAAAGCCGAAGCCTTTCTGATCGGAGAACCATTTGACTGTTCCTTCTGGCAAGTTCGTTCCTCCTCTCACCAATTCCGGTAAGAGCACTCGCATGTGCCGGAAAAGCAGTCAAGTACTTCAAACCTGTCCCCGTCCTCATGATCGCGGGGTCAATGACACTATAGAGTGTAGAAGTGTTAATAGCAATGCATTGAACGTCGGGGGCAATTAATTGAAGCAACTCGATACCGCAGGCGACGATGTGGGGTAGGAGCCCCGGCTGGTAAGGTTCACAGGTTTCAGTACGTCCCCTAATCTCTTCAAATCTCTACATTCCAACCACTCAACCACCAATAAAATACAGGTTTGCTTGATTTCGCGTCAGTTTATCCGATATTATCTGAATATCTGATATTCTGATTAACGGACGGTTTATGACAAAGGGCAAGCAATATCCGGACAGGCGCCCTGGAATGGGCGGCGCTTCCATCATCCGCGAGACGGGCAAGGTAGGCAAGCGCGGCACGGTAGTCATCGCGGCAGCGCTGAGGCGTCGTTTCGGTCTCGATGAGGGGTCGCTCATCATCGAAGAAGAGACCCCGGAGGGCGTACTGATCCGCCCGGCGGTCGCCATGCCGGTCGAGATTTACACCACCGAACGGCAGGCGGAGTTCCTGCTCAATAATGCTGTCGATGAGAAGGATTACCAGCGAGCACGGCGCGCCGTGAAGAAGCTGGGGCTGGACCCTGACGCCATCCCCCACCGCCGTCCCGACAGTGCCTGAATCCCCGGACCGGGTCTTTCTGGACGCAAACGTCCTGTTTTCTGCGGCTTATTCCCCGGGCAGTGGGCTGCATCGGCTCTGGGAGCTGGCGCAGGATGGCAGGATCGAGTTACTGGCCTCCTCGTATGTAGTCGAAGAGGCGCGACGCAACCTCACATCAGGCTTGCAGATACAACGACTGGAGAAGCTGCTGACCCGGGTGCGGATAAGCGCGTGTAGAGCGCGTGCGGGAGCGGCTCCAGCGGCTGAAGGTCTTGCGCAAAAGGACCGGCCCTTTCTGCAGGCGGCGCTTGCGATGGACGCTACCCATCTGCTGACTGGTGACATAGCTCATTTCGGCTCTCTTCTGGGAAAGTGGTTCGAGGGAGTGCTTGTGCTCTTGCCGGGCGACTACCTGAGCAGAACGGGGAAGGGCGCCAGGTAACGAGTGGTTTGAGGAAATGGCAGGCAGGGGGCAAAAGGGCAGATCCTTCGCTGCGCTCAGGATGACAGGGGTATCGAACCCGGTCGGCGCCTGTCAGCCGCCCGGCGTGAACATCACCCTCACCGTGACCAGGTTCTCCACGGAGCCGTCGCGGGCGGAGTAGTTGAAGACCTCGATGCGGCCGATGGGCGTGAGCGGCTGGCTGAAGGCGGCGGCTACCGTGTATGGGCCGAACAGGCCTACATCGGCGGCTGCCGCGGTGGTGAAGCCTTCGCCTATGACAGTGCCATTCTCGTCGAGGATGCGGTAGTTGACGGTGCCCTCGAAGACCCGCGCCTCGCCGGAGATGGTCACCGGGCTTGTGATGGAAGCGCCCTGCTCGGGCGCGTAGACCTTGATGTTCTCCGACTGCACCACCGGCGGCAGCTCCGGGCAGGGGGCGAACTCGCAGTCCGGCGGCACGCGGCCCACGTAGCTGCCGTCCGGGCAGAGCTTAGCCTCCATGGTGCAAGCCACCTCATCGGTGGATGTGCCACCGCCGGTGCTGGTGGTGTCGGTGGTGGCCACGGTGCCGCCGCCGTTGTCATCGCCTCCGTCCAGCAGTAAAGCAACCGCGCCGCCGGCTAGCGCCCCGGCGAGCAAACCGATCAATATCACGATGATGAGGTTATTCTTGTTCATATAGATTCATTCGCGTTTTGGCGGCGTTTTCATTTTTTTCAGGACAGATCCTTCGTCACCTGCTGCGTGTTGTCACCCTCCTTTGGGGCCCCCGCCTGCCAACCTAAACCAAACCGGCTGATTAACCGATACAAATGTTCAGATTTGGGGCATATAAAGGGCGGCACGGTAGTGGCGGAGATCAGGGTCAAGACAGCGGCATCATCTTTCACATGGGTTAATCCCGCCCCGGACGATAATAGCGAATGCTCGTTGTCGGAGGCAGCTTGACATTACGCAGAAAAACCCTGCTGGTCATCGGCCTGGTCCTGGTGTGCCTGATCGCCATCGTCTACTTCTTCTCCAACGAGATCCTGCTGGGCGGCTTCGCCGAGGTCGAGAGCGAACGCGCCGCGGCCAACGTGCTGCGCGCCAGGGACGCCGTCACCAACGACCTGGATACCATGGCCGCCCAGACGCGCGACTGGTCCTTCTGGGACGACACCTACCAGTTCATCGATGACGAGAACGCGGGCTACATCGAGAGGAACCTGGAGCCTGATGAGACCTTCGTCAACCAGCAGGTCAACTTCATGCTCTTCATCAACGCCGCCGGCGAGCTCGTCTACTCACGCACCTTCGACGTCGCAGAAGGCGTCTTCGTGCCGCCATCCGAAGAGGTTCTGTCGCTCACAACCGATTACCCGCTGCTGCTGGAGCATGCCGACCCCAACGACAGCAAGACAGGTATCATCATGATGGCTGCCGGCCCTGCCCTGGTAGCGTCTCAGCCTATCGTCACCAGCGAGGGAGAAGGGCCCATCCGCGGTTCCCTGGTCTTGGGACGCTACATCCATCAGGATCAGGTCGACGCCTTCAGCGATCTGACTCACCTGGCGGTCTCGATCATGCCGTATGAGGGAGAGGAGCTCCCGGAAGACTATGGCCGCGCCAAGGACAACCTCAGCGGCGCCGGGGATGTCTTCGTCCAGCCGCTCGACAAGGAGGCTATCGCCGGGTATACCCGCCTGGACGATATCAACGGCCAACCGGCCCTGGTGCTGAAGATCGAGCAGCCGAGGCAGATCTACGGGCAGGGCCTGACTTCCATGCGGTACTTCATCTATGCTCTCATCGGGGTGGGGCTTGCCTCCATCCTGGCCATCATCCTGCTGCTGGAACGGATGGTCCTCTCGCGCATGGCGCGCCTGAGCGGCGAGGTCACGGAGATCGCCGAGCGCGGCGACCACAAGGCCCGCGTCCACGTGAGTGGCAATGACGAGCTTTCCCGCTTCGGTGAGGTCATGAACCGGATGCTGGCGGCGCTGGAGCAGTCACAGGAAGACCTGCGCGCCTACAACGACGAGCTGGACGCAAAGGTGCGGCAGCGCACCAGGGAGCTCCGCGACAGGGTCGCCACTCTCAGGACCCTCTCCGAGATCGATCGTGAAGTGAACGCGGCCATGCATGTGGAGCCGCTGTTGAAGGTGGTCTGCATGCGCACCGCCGAACTGCTGGGCGCGCCCGTCACGCTGATTGCGCTGGCCGATGGATCAACCGACAGACCGGCGGAATCCTGCGGCCTCTCCGCCGCCACCATTTCCGACAGGGCGATCGCGCGGCACCTGGAAAAGGTCCTGGAACCTCGGCCGCACGGCAATGAAGGTGACGCCGCTGTCAGCGAGAGCCTCGACCTGGACGACCCGGTATCCGGTGATTTCTACCGGCAGGCAGGCGCACGCTCGGGCATCATGGTGCCCCTCAGGATCGACGGCGCCGTGCTGGGGGTCATCGAGGCGCTGGATGACGAACCGCGGGAGTGGCGCGACGACGAAGTCCAGGCGCTGGAGCTTCTGGCAGGCCAGCTCACCCAGGCGCTCGGCCGCGCCCGCCTCTATGAGATGGAGCTGGCCAGGCGCGGCGAGCTCTCGGTGCTGTTCGACCTCTCCCGCGACCTCAATGAGAGCGAGCAGGACCCCGACGTCATCCTGGCCAAGGTCACCCGGCACGCCGTCGAGAACATCAAGGTGACCTTCGCCATCGCGGCGCTCATCGAAGGCGACGAGATCGTCCCGCGCGTCGGCTACCCGATCCGCATCCTCGACTACGACCTCGTTACCCATGGCCGCGGCAAGATGTCCTCCCTGCCCTTTATCAGGAAGGTGATCGAAGAGGACTCCCCGGTCATCGTCCATAGGGACGGCGGTTGCCTGAACAGGCTGGAGCAGGTCATCGTGATGCCGGGAGACACGGCCTCGACCTGCATCGTGCCCCTGCGGTCGGGCGATTCCAAGATGGGCATCCTCATTCTGGGCGAGTCGCGTTCGGCACAGAGGGAGCCCATCGATGGCGAGAAACTCGAGTTGGCGCGCAGCATGTGTGACCAGACCGCTAGCGCCCTCAAGCGGGCCGAGCTGTTCCAGGAGATCCAGGAAGCTTACATGCAGACAGTGCTAGCGCTGGCCAACGCTGTCAATGCCAAAGATTCCTACACCGCCGACCACGGCCAGCGCATGGGCGACATGGCGATGGCGTTGGGCGAGGCGATGGAGATGGGGCGGGCCGACCTGGAAACGCTGCGCTACGGGGCCATCCTGCACGACGTGGGCAAGATCGGTGTCCCCGACTCCATCCTGCTCAAGCCGGGGTCGCTTGACCACGAGGAGTGGCAACGGGTCAAGGAGCATCCCGCCATCGGCGAGCAGATCGTGACGCCGGTCAGGCATCTCGCCGGCGCCACCAAGATCGTCCGGCATCATCACGAGCGTTTCGACGGCTCGGGCTACCCTGACGGGCTTGCCGGGGAGAACATCCCCTTGGGGGCGCGCATCCTGACCGTGGTCGACGCCTACTGCGCCATGACTGACGAACGGGTCTACAAGAGCGCTGTCGGCCATGACGAAGCGATCGAAGAGCTGAAAGCGCACAGCGGCACGCAGTTCGACCCGGCGATCGTCGACGCCTTCATCAGGCGTTTCAGCAGGAAGACTGACGCGGCTTAGGGAGAGCGCGGGGGGCGTTCTCGCGGTTTATTTTTCGCCGACTACGGGGAAACGAGTCTGGGTTTCCTGTTCGTGTTGATATCCCAGGGATCGGGTGAGATGCCATGGGAACTAGGACGATAAGGGTAATGCCGCTTGGCTGGTCTACGCAGGCGAGACTTCGGAAGTCAGTCTGGACGCGCCTCCCAGTGAGCCAGCGGTCACTGCCGCAGGAGACGAGGCAGTGGGCGCCGCAGCGATCATCATGCTGGTCATTATCCTTGCCATCGTCGCAAGGCAAAAGGAAAAGCCGGCCTAGGCCCCGCCCTCAACCGACAAGCGCATCCCGCACCGCGATCAATAGCTGGTCCATCGTGTACGGTTTCTGGATGAAGGGGATGTCGTGCTGCTTGATGTCTCGCAGCACATCGTCGTCGACGTAGCCGCTGGCCAGAAGCACCCTGAGCCCCGGGCGCTCGGAACGAAGATCCTCCGCCAGGCTGAGGCCGTCCCCGCCCGGCAGGACCACATCGCTGAACACCAGGTCGAACTCGCCGCTTCCGTCCCTGAAAACCTCCTCCGCCTCATCGGCGTCCGCCACAGTGACCACCCGGTACCCGTGCTCGGTCAGTATCTTGCCGGCGACCTCACGCACGCCCTGCTCGTCCTCGATCAAAAGGACCCGCTCGTCGTGGCCATCCGGCACGCCCGCCTGCCAGCCGTCCGCCCCCGGCACGTCCTGCCTCACGTCGGCCAGAGGCAGGTAGATATGGAACACCGAACCATCACCCGGCACGCTGTCCACCTCGATCCAGCCCCCGAGCTGGGAGATGATGCCATATACCACCGAGAGGCCGAGCCCGGTCCCCTTGCCGACCTCCTTGGTGCTGAAGAAGGGCTCGAATATCCGCTGGCGCGTCTCGGCGTCTATGCCCTCGCCCTCATCGCTGATGGATAGCCTCACAAAATCGCCGGGGTACGCTTCTGCATGCTCGTGGCAGTATTCCCGGTCGACCCGCGCGTTGCGCGTGGATATGGTTATCTCGCCGCCTGCGGGCATGGCGTCACGCGCGTTCACCACCAGGTTCATGATCACCTGCTCGATATAGGTCACGTCCACCGCGACCAGGCCGAGCCGCTCGCCGAAACTGGTCGTTATCCTGAAACCCTCGCCGATGAGCCGGTTGAGCATGTTGAGCAGTTCGATGATGGAAGCATTGAGGTCGACCACGGATATGTCCATGGGCTCGCGCCGGCTGAAGAGAAGCATCTGCCGGGTGAGCTCCGCGGCGCGGTCGGCCGCCTTGCGGGCCTGTTTCAGCTCCTCCCGTGCCTCGCTGTCGCCAGGTATATCCGATATCGCCAGGTCGACGTAGCCGCGGATCACGGTCAACAGGTTGTTGAAATCGTGGGCCACGCCCCCGGCCAGGTGGCCGACGCTCTCCATTTTCTGCGCCTGCACCAGCTGTTCGCTCAGGCGCCGCTGCTCAGTGACGTCGCGAATGATGCCCCTATAGGCGACTACCATGCCATCGTCATCGCGGTGGGCGCTGGCGGATATGATTACGTCTATCTGCTTGCCGTCCTTGCGCTTCAGCGCCGCCTCGTAGTCGTCGACATAACCCTGTTCGGCCATCCTCTTCTGGAACTCCTCGCGCGCCTCGGGATCTGCGTACAGGTCGCGGCCGATATCGATCTCCAGGAGCTCTTCCCTGGAGATATAGCCCAGGATCCTGATACCCGCCGGGTTCATGTCCAGGAAGCGGCCCTCCGGGGTGCTGATGAACACTGCATCCCTGGATTCCTCGAAGAGGCTGCGGAACTTCTCTTCGCTCTCACGCAGGGCCGCCTCCGCCTCCCTGCGCTCGCTGATGTCGCGCGCGCTGCTGAAAATGAACCGCTCGTCCCCGATCACAACGGACCGGGCGTTGATCTCCACCGGGAAGACCGTGCCGTCGCTGCGCCTGTGTACCCACTCGAAGGAGGCGCCGCCGGCCAGGGCTTCCTGAATCTTGCCTGGGACCCTTTCCTGGTTCCCGGCGACCGTCAGGTCGGCGACGGTCATCCTCCCGAATTCGTCCATGGAGTAACCGTACCGCTCGACAGCGAGCGAGTTGGCGTCGAGAACACTTCCGTCTTCCCCGATGACAAAGAGAGCGTCAGGGCTGGATTCGAAAAGCTGTTTGTAGCGGCGGCGGGACTCCTCGAGCTCCTCGGTGCGGGACCGCACCGCCCGGGCGAGGCTCCCCTGGCGCCCCGCCAGCAGGTACACCACGGAGCTGAGCAGGAGTACGATCATCAGGCTGCTGACCCTGAACAGCGCCAGCTCGCCGCGGATCGCCCCATCCCAGCCGCCTGCGGGCGCGCCAGCCATCTCCCAGGACACGCCGCCAAGCGAGAGTGTCTGCGTGACGGGGTTCTCGATGGCGCGGTCACCACCGGCCATGATGGCCCCTTCATCGTCCCGGACGACGAGGTCGACCCCTTCGATGCCCTCACCGAGCCCGGCGTCCTCGAAGATGTCGAGCAGTTCATAGCTGTTGTAGCAAAACCCCCAGAGCTGGTTGCCCTTGTAAACCGCCAGCCACAGGCTGAGATGCGTCTCGTTGTCAGGCCCGGCTTCTATCAGCAATACGGGGTCTCCGCCGGCCATGGTCTCACCCACCGCCTCCCGGGTCGCGGCGTCGGGGTCGCTGCGGGGATCCTGCGGCGGCGGCTCGCCCGCGCTCTGCTGCGGATAAACATAGACGAAATGGTCGTCCGATTGCAGCGAGTAAAGCCGCACGTTATGGACGCCCGGCTCTGATTCCAGGACGAAGCTGGTGAATTCCGTCTCCGTTACCTGCTCGGAGTTCCGGGCCAGCACCGCCAGGCTCTCGATCTCCGATATGCGCTCATCCACCTGGGAGACAAGGGCGGCGGCCTGGGGGGCCAGCCGCTCAGCCAGCATGGCTCGTTCCTCCACGACCAGGGTCTGCTTGTGCCACTGACTCACAAGCCACCAGGCGCCGAGCAGCAACAGGAATACGCTCGCCGTGATCAGGATCTCCGGCGCAACCAAAGAGCGGCGGCCGCGCCCGGCTGCCGCGCTGTCTTCAGCCTGATTCAAGCCCACACCTTCCCCCAGTTCGCGGATTTCCCTGAATATCCCCTGAGAATGCAGCGAAAAAACGTGTCGCTTGCTTTCATCATTTCATACCTATTCGGCAGGTGGCCGGTTTTTTCTGACAAAGCAATGAGGAAGGCTTATCAAAAACCCCTGTATAAGATACTATTACTCCAGATTCTGCCCACCTGATATCACGGGAGGATGCATGGGGATCGGATCGAGGGTTGCCGTCCTGGCAGCGGCTGCGCTGCTATCAGCCGGGCTGGCATTTCCAGCAGGCGGCTGCGGTGATGGCGAGAAGCAGGCCGAGACCGTTACCAGGAATGAGACCAAGACCGTCACCAAGAAGGATAAGAAAAACAAGAAGTCCGGCACCAGCCCCAGGACAGCTCCCGCAACACCGCCGGCAACCCCGGCTACTCCGGCCACCCCGGCTACACCGGCCCCCGGCCCCGGCGCCGGCAGCGCCACCAATGAAGCCGCTGACATGGCTGACATGGTGGCCCTGATCCAGAGCGACCCCTATTACGGCGGCGGCGATACTTACGAGGCTATCTCCTACGACTTCAGATACGGTACGGGGACCGTCCTGATCACCACCTATTACGACACCCACACGCAGTTCACCGAGGTCTACATGGAGAAGGACCAGTACGGCTGGTACGCCTACGACGATTACACCTATACGATCCCCTGAGGCGCCCTGCCGTATGATCCCCTGAAGGCAGGCCCGGTTCGGGCGCTGCCGCGCCCGTTATTATTCCTGGGAACGGATCATCGTGAGGACCATCTTGAACGGCTCCACCGCATCGAGGGCGTGGGGCTCCCCCTCGGGCATGATGATCATCTCGCCGGCGCCCAGCCGGTAGACCTCACCGGAGATCGTTATATCCGCGACGCCGTCGAGCACGTGCACCAGCGCGTCGAAGGGCGCCGTGTGCTCGCTCAGGCCCTGCCCCTTGTCGAACGAGAAAAGTGTGACAGTCCCCGTCTTCTTCTCGATGATGGTCGTGCTTATGACCGAATCGTCCTGGTAGTCGATCATGTCGGCGTACATGGCTTTCTTTGTTCCAGTGCTCATGATCTTCCTTTCTGCGAGTTGGTGTCAGTGGTCACCGATAACATACCCCCACCGGCAAGGAAAAAATGTGACATTGCCCACTTTTGTCCGCGGGCGGCGGCGCTGGCTCTTGAAGAGGGCTTTCCCCCTTGCTATCGTGGGTGTAGTGGACTGCGACCTTTATGGGGTTCCCTTGGAGCACATCTCCCTTTACCTGCTATGCGCCGGCGCGGCAGTGGTCAACCTGCCGTTCGGCTACGTCCGGCGCGGCCTGAGCCGCCTTTCCTGGCCGTGGCTCTTGGCGGTCCACGCTCCGGTGCCGCTGGTAGTGGTCCTGAGGCTCATGAGCCACAGGAGCTGGGCCATCGTGCCGCTTCTCGTCGTCTGCGCCGTTTTCGGTCAGCTGGCGGGGGGCATGATGCGCGGCGGCCATCGCCGGACGGCCCCTGTGAGAGAACGCCGCGACTGATCCCGCAGCTTTTTGACTGGTGGTGTGAAGCAATGAACGTCAAGATCGTCAACAGGCTCAGGCGCCTGTTCGGGGGCAAGCCTGTTCCCCTCTGCCCCTCCTGCATGTATGACTGGCGCTCCGCCTGCCACAACCCCGACCGGCCCCGCGCTACCGAGTGCGAGGAGTACAAGAAGCGCTACTAGCCGCTCAAGCCCTGTCTTCCGGAGAGGCAAAGCTTTCAGCCGCCGGGGGACCGCCGGCCAACACCCGCCGCAGCCTGCCCCCTGCCCGTTCCAGGAACACAGGCAGCCTCTCCGCCAGGCTGTTCACCCGGAAGCAGAAATACACCAGGGCCGGCAGCAGCATGGCCGTCACCACGATGCTGGTGATGTGCCTGGGCTGCAGCAGCGAGAGCCTGGCAAGGAGCCTGAAGAAGGAGTTATGGAAGACGTAGAGCGGTAGCGTCATACCCCCCGCGAAAACCAGCGCGCGCCTCATCATCAGCGGCAGCCGCGGCCTGGTCACCATGGCCACCAGGCAGAACAGGTAGATGGTGGCGAAGTTGAAAAGTTCCATCTCCTCCACCAGGTAATGATAGTTGATCCGGTCGTAACGGTCGACGAAGAGCACGGCCGCCATGAGTGCTGCTACGGCGTACAGGATGTGGGCGCGGTTAAGACGGCTGCTGTAACGCTCGATGAGGAGCGGCATCATCATCCCTGCTGAAAAGAGCAACACGTTCCCCAGGAAGATATCCCTGTAAAGGAGCGCGTAGCGGTCGGGGACGGCGTAGTGGGCCAGTCGCTCGAGGTAAGGCAGGTATTCCAGGTAGAACTCGCTGACCAGCGCCACGACCCCGATGGCGGCCAGGTTCAGTATGATGAAATTCCGGGCGCCAGCTTTCCTGTAAACCAGGTAGATGAGCGGTGCGAAGAGATAGCACTGGAAGATCGCCGTGATGAACCAGAGGGGGGAATTGACAAAGGGGATCCCCGCCAGGATGGCGACGAGCTTGCCTGGCCCCACGGCATGAAGTGAGAAGGTCTCCGGGAAGGCCAGCCGGACGAACACCATCGCCAGCAGGTAGACGGGATAAACCCTGATGAAGCGGTCACGGAAGAAGATGAGGATGACGCGGGTCAGGTTCTCCCCGCTGCCGAAGCGCCGCTCGAATGAATGAAACATCCCGTAGCCAGAGAGGATGAAGAAGACGGAGATGAAGGCGTTGGCGTAGTTGCTGAGGTGCTCCTGGTAGAGCTCTGGGTCGTAGAGCTCGAAGAAGTGGGAAGCCATCACCAGGATGATGGCCGCGCCCTTGATGAAATTGCTGATTTCCCTGCTGCTTGTCGTGTTGCTCAAAGAGTCAATGCGTCCCGTGATCCGCCTATATTGCATTGCCCCCTTGCTATACATGACTTATCTGATGAATCAAGTCCGAATGATTGTATATCTGACAATTCCTGTCGTCAAGCTGGTATTAAGTAACCCGACCATTGTGGCAGCGACTCAGGGAATTCGCGTCGCTCCCAGTGATGGTTCCCGGCCATGTGATCTCACCTGTCGCCGGTCGCGTGGCCGAAAGCTTAAAGATAAACCCCGTCGGGACGATTCTAAATTTACGTGGCATCAGGCGTAGCGACCGCCGGTATCCTCCGCCGTCATCCTCCGGCAGTACCAGCGCCAGACCTGCCGCGCCAACAGGCAAAGGGATAGGACAAAGGAGTTCGATTGATGAAGACCGGGATACAGGTGCAGGAAGCGACGAGCGAACACGTGATAACGATCATGCAGATCAGGGAGAAGATCAGGCTGCTGAACAAATGCCGCCGCAAGATGGAGATGTCGGTCATCGATCCCGACAATTACCGTATCTATGTAGCCGCCTACAAGCAGCTGCAAAAGGAGATCTACGAGCTTTGCCGCGAGGTGGGACTGTAGGGCCGCCCGTGAACCTTGGGCCGCGGCCAGCCGCGGCGCTCGCCGCCCCGCACAAGCGGGGCGGTCGCTTTTTCAGGGTCGCCGCCGTGACCCTGTTGTCGCCGGAAACAGAAAGGGCGGCCCGCTTACAAGCGGGCCGCCCTGATGATGCTTCACCGTCTGTTTGTCAGCTGCGCTTCTTCCTGGCCAGCAGCAGGCTGAAGCCGGCCACAAGCAGGGCACCGGAGGGAATCAGTGCGAAACCTGTCTCCGGCAGCTTTGCCAGCGGCTTGGAGCCGCTGGGTGCGGCGGCAGCGGGAGCTTCTGCCAGGGCTTCCACCACGAACGGCGTCGGGCAGTCGTCGCTGCCTTCACCGGTGAAGCGAACGATTACTTCATGCTCGCCTGCGGCCGCGTCGGCCGGGACGGTGAAGTCGACGCTGAAGTTGCCGTACTGGTCGGTGGTGGACGAGGCGATCGCGGCGCCGTCCCAAAGGATGGTCACATCGGTGTCTGAGTAGGCGTCGCCGTAGACGTTAACGGCTGCGCCGGGCGTTCCGGTGGTAGTTGAAAAGGAGATCTGGTCGCACAGGGACTGTGCCACTGCGACCCCGCCGATAGCCAGCGCCAGGAGCGCCCCCAACAGTACAACAGCGATTATCTTCGTTTTCATTTGTTCCTCCTCGCATGGATTTACTGCCGGAAATAATATACCGATTCAACCTCATTTGAAAGCTGGTCAGGTAACCAGGGGGATCGAAACGCTGCGGGTCCCTTTCCTAACATTTGTCTGGCATGCACTCAAGATTCTTCTGTCCGGACGGGGTGTTATCCTTTGTCCGCGACGAGTCGTGGATGCGCTGCTGCGCAAGGGTGGTTGCTAATATTAATGATATATGGTTCAATTCGTTCGAAGCGGGCGTCGTTTGCGGCGCCGGCAGAAGAGAGGGCATGATGGTCGGGAGTTATACCCACATATCGGTGATACTCGACCGCACCGGCTCCATGGAGCCGGTGCGGGATGACATCATCGGCGGTTTCAACACTTTCCTCGAAGACCAGAAACAGCAGCCGGGGCTGGCGACGCTGACGCTCGTCCAGTTCGACTCCGAGGAGCCTTACGAGGTGCTGTTCCACTTCGCCCCGCTCGAGGACATCCCCGGGTTGAGCCGTGATACCTACGTGCCCCGGGCCGCCACCCCCCTGCTGGATGCCATCGGGCGGGGCATCAACGACCTCGACCAGGTACTGGGCGGGATGGCGCCGGAGGAGCGGCCTATGCACGTGATCGTCGTCATCATCACCGACGGGCAGGAGAACGCGAGCAGGGAATTCCACCGAAAAGACATAATCAAGATGATCACGGAGCACAGCGAGAAAGATGGTTGGCAGTTCGCGTTTCTAAGCGCGGACCTGGGCGCGATGAGGGACGCGGTCAGTTACGGGATGCAGGAAGCGTCGATCATGGCCTATGACAAGTCGACGAAGGGCGTCAGGGACGTCATGAGGTCATCCTCGGACCGCATATCAGACCTGCGCCGCGGGACGAAGGACCGGCTGGCTTTCAACCAAGAGGACCGCGCCAGGCAGAAGAGCGAGAAGCGCCGGGGCCGAGACCCCGACGCTTCCTGACGTCAACATCCTCAGTGGGCCGCATGTTCTTCGCATTCATGGGCCTTCTTGTGATGACCCTTATGCTTGCCCTTGCCCTTGCAGTGTCCGTAATGGTTGCCAGGGGGGCACTTGCACTCCGTCACAGTTCCCACCGCCCCGGGATCGCTGCCAGTCTCGCTGGCAAACGCCACGCCGGTGAGCGGCGCCGCAAACATGGTCACAACCGCAATCATGGTAATCGCCAATAGTCGTCTCACTTCTTCCTCCTGAGGTCCGGCCGTCCGCAGGACAGCCAACATACATTACAACGGCAATTATGTGCCCCCGACATGAAGGATCTGTGTAGCTCCGGTTAAGAACAGGCTAAGAAATCAGGAATCCATCGTTTTTCACTGACGGTCCGAAGGTTGCGCGAGGCCTGAATTTTAACGGACTCTTAATACTTGCGTATAACTGAAACGGCCGGAAAAGGGTATCATTTCATAGAAGGTTCGAATCGCTTGCGCCCTGCGCCCGCGGGACGACTTCCTGACTGGTTCATTCGGATATGGATGGAGTATGCCCATGACAGAATCACGGGATGATGCAATTTTTCGGCAGCGCCTCGCCCGGCTCCGTACCGGTTCATCAGCTGCCCTGGTGACAATAGCAATGTTGCTGCTGGTATTGCTGGCGACGGGCTGTAGTGAAGATGCGGCCACGACCTCGACGGTGGCCGACCTTTCCACCCCCGAAGGCGGCAGGCTCGAACTGAAGGAGACAAGTCACGACTTCGGCAAGGTGCCGGTGGGTGAAACGGTCACCCATTCTTTCGAGGTGAGGAACAGCGGTGACGGACCCCTGCGGCTGGGTGAGCTCGAGGTCAAGCGCCTGGAGGGATGCTGAAGCGCCGATGCGGTCGTGGGTTCCACGACCCTGGCGCCCGGCGAGACCACCAGCCTCGACGTGACCATACACATGGGCAAGGGCATGGGCGGCGTGCATGTCTTTGAGATCACTATCCCCTCCAACGATCCCGGAGCGGTGAACAACAAGGTCCAGGCGCGCGTCGATTTCATCGAATAGGAAAGATGTGGCGGCTGGAACAGCCGGTTAGAGAATCGTGAACGGACAAACCGAGAAGATCGGCGTCGATAACGGCGCCGGAAGAGGCGGCATCGACAGGCTCCTCTACTGGCGCCGCTATCCGGCGTCGCTGCACGCCGCCTTCTACCTGATGCTGGCCGTCCTGGTGTTCTTCGCTTTCTACCCGCCGCGCCAGGCAGAAGGCAACCTCGCCACCGAGGTGGTCTGGAAGCTCTGGTGGCCGGGGCTGTCATTCCTGCTGCTGGCGGCCGGGCGCGTCTGGTGCGGCGTCTGCCCCTTCGGGGGCCTTTCCGACCTGGCCGCCAGGCTCCGCCGCCCGCGCCATGCGCCGCCCGGAGTCATCCGCAAGGCCGGCCCGTGGCTCGGGGTCGTTTCCGTCTTCCTCTTCGGCATCGCCTTTCTGGCCCTGGGGCTGGAAGGCAACGCCGCCGCCACGGGGGTCATCCTCGTGGGGATGGCGGCGCTGGCGTTCGGCCTCTCCCTCGCCTGGAAGGGCAGGAACTTCTGCCGCTACCTCTGCCCCATCGGCATGATCACCCGGGTCTATTCCTTTTTCTCCTGGATGCGCGTGCGGGGCGGTGGCGGCCGGCGGCCGGCGATGGCCTGCCCGGTCGGGCAGTCGCCCGCCAGCCTCAGGCAGCCGAGCCAGTGCCATCTCTGCGGCGCCTGCACCAAGGGGGGCAGCGCCGGGGTCAGGACTTTTACCGGTTTCGCCGGCGCGCGCCTGCCCGCCCGCACCGAGTTCGGCCGGGTCGAGGCCACCCTCTCCATCGTCATGCTGGGCCTGATGGCGGCGGATTCGGTGCGCATGACCCCCCTGTTCGCCCGCTACCAGCGGGGCGCACTGCCCTGGTTCGGCTTCAATTACCGCCTGTCGGTGATCGTCGGCGTAGCTGCTCTCACCGCGCTGCTGCTGGCGTCGTTCGCCCTCGCCTCCCGCCTGCTGGCCCGCCGCCCGGGGGGAGCGGAGAGCGTCTTCCGCTCGCTCGGCTTCTCGCTGCTGCCGCTGACTTTCGGCGTTTTCATGGCGCTGGCGCTCCAGCACCTCTGGTCCGGGGCCTGGCCTTCACTGCAGACCATCGCCGCTGAGTCCCGGCTGCTGGACTGGACGGGCCACATGCCGCCCGAGGATGTCTACTTCGTCAGCATCCCGTTGAAGATCATCCAGTTCGTCTTTCTCGCCGTGGGGCTGGGCTGGTCCCTGCGGCTGGCCGACCGTACACTGCAACCAGGCCGGGAGAAGCCGGGCCCGGTACCGCTCGAGGTCGCACCGCACAAGTCAGGTGCCACCTCGCTCAAACGTCCGGTCATACTGCTGGCGGCAGGCGGGATCAGTTTCCTCTTCCTGCTGCCCATGAGCGGCGCCTGTTGACAAAATGATAAGGGAGTCACCCAGGATGAAACGATTTATTTTGATGAGCAGGCAACGCGTCCTGCTGCTGGCAATCGCGGCGATCGCCCTTGCCGTTATCTCAGCCGGCGGTTGCGGCGAGGAGGCCGGCGACGTGGAGTTCCCCGAGTTCGTTTACCGCTCGGAGGAATCCCTGGAGGGGTACAGGATCGCCGCGGCCAACCAGGATGTGCTCGAGCAGATTCCCTGCTATTGCGGCTGCGAGCGGGACAGGGAGAAGTATCAGAACCTCAAGGACTGCTTCTACAACCGCGAGACGGGAGACTTCGACGAGCATGCCGCCAGTTGCGCCATCTGCCTGGAGGAGGCCCGGGACGTGGAGCAGTGGCAGGACGAGGGCCTTTCGCTGAAAGAGATCAGGGACCGGATCGACGAGAAGTACCAGGACCGCGGCACACCCACCGATACGCCGCCGGTCGAGTGAGCCTGCCGCTTCTGGCAGCCCGTATCTGATGTTCCTGGTGCGGCCCCTGTGATGCTAAAAAAAGGTATGGTGTCACCGGTATCGTGCCGGTTTTCAGGTAAGGCGCGGTCGTCCCTTCCGTCCGGGCAAATGTGTATAATTTGCGTTCCAGCCAACAGGGGAAAACAGGAGTGGTGATGGCAACAGTAGTGAAGGCGTCCGAGCAGAAGGTGTACCGCGGCCCCGAGGACGGGCGCTCGCGCATGCTGATTCACCCGGGCATGGGGGCGAGAAACCTCAGCCTGGGTTCGATGGTGTTCCCCGTGGGCGGCCGCACCGCCCCGCATACCCGCGAGACCGAAGAAGTGATCTTCGTCGTCCGCGGTCGGACGGCGATCCATATCGCCGGCGAGGCGCACGAACTCGAGGCCGGCGACGCCATCTACATCCCGCCGGGCACCGAGCACTATCACGAGAACATCGGCGATGAAGAACTGGAGCACGTCTGGGTCTTCTCGCCCCAGGGCCCGGAACAGCTGTTCTACGGCATGGAGACAGAATAGCCCCGGTGCTCGCGGGCCAGCATGGCTGACCGGAGAACGCCAGCCGGAGAACGCCATCCGGAGAGGGCCGCCCGCCGCTACGCGGGACCGGGGGGGCCCGCCAGCAGCGACTCGGCGGCGTTAAGCTCATCGAGCGTACCCATCAAGAAGACGGAGTCGCCCGCGGCGAAGGTGAAATCGGGGGCGGGGTTGGACTCTCGCCCGGCGCCGCGCTCGACAGCCACTACGGTGGCCCCGGTCTTCTTCCTGATGGCCAGCTCCATGATGCTCTTGCCGTCGGCCGCCATGCCAGGCTCTACCACCACCTCACGCAGGTCCTCCGCCGAGATGAGCGCGTCGAGGGAGCGCCGGCGTTCATGGCGATGGTCGTCGCGTGAGAGGAAGGAGTAATGCTCGTTGCGGATGCTGTCCTTCTCCGCCGAGACCACCCGGCTGGGGGCGCCGTAGACCGACATCACCTTTCCCGCCAGCTCCAGCGACGTCTCGAACTCCTCCGGGACCACCTGGTCCGCGCCCAGCTTGTACAGGTCGTCCATCTCTGACAGGAACCGCGTCCGCACGATGATGTTGAGGCCGGGGCTGAGCGCCCGGGCGGTGGCCACCATCTGGCGGCTCTGGGCCGGGTCCGCCACAGCGATGACCAGCGACCGCGCCCGCTCCACGCCCGCGTGCCTGAGCACGTCCCGGCGCACGGCGTCGCCGAAATAAATGTTCTCTCCCTGCTGGCGCATCTTCATGACCGTATGGGGATTGAGCTCCAGTACTATGTATTTGACATCGATGTGCCTGAGCATGCGGGCGACGTTGCGTCCGTTGACCCCGTAACCCACGATGATGACATGATCCTCGATGCCGCCCTCGCCGGCCTCGACGGCTTCGAGCCCTACCATCCTGCCGAACCGCGCCCGGGCGCGGGAGCCGTAGCCGCCGATCACGCGGGCCAGGCGCTCCTCGCGGGGCAGCCGGGCGGCGATTACCGGCGCCAGCCTCGCGATAAGGGGCGTGATGGCCATGGTGAGCACCGATATCGAGATGAAAATGGCATAGGTGTCATCGGCCAGCAGCCCGTGGGTCAGGCCGGCGCTAGCCAGCACGAAGGAGAACTCGCCCACCTGGGCCAGCCCCATGCCCGCTATCACGGCGACCCAGGCGCCGAATCCCAGGGCCAGGGCAATGGCCGCAACCACCAGCGACTTGAGCGCCAGCACCCCGGCCCCGGCGCCCAGGGTCGACACCGGGTCGCTGAACCAAAGGCCCGGGTCCACCAGCATGCCGATGGACACGAAGAAGAGGCTGTTGAACACATCACGGAAGGGCGTGATGTCGGCCAGCACCTGGTGCGAGTAGTCGGACTCCGACATCACCACACCGGCGAGGAAGGCGCCCATAGCCAGGGAGAAGCCCATGCGGCTGCCCAGGTAGGCCGTGCCCAGAGCGATGAGGATCACCGAGAGGGTGAATACCTCGCTGCTGCGGGTGTGAACCACCCTCTCCATGATCCAGGGAAAGAGGAAATGGCTGGCCACGAGCAGGGCCGCCAGCAGGCCGACGGCCTGCACCAGGGTCAGGATGCCCTCGAACCAGGAGCCCGAATCGCCGCCTCCCAGAAAGATAGTCAGCAGGATGAGGGGTATCACAGCCAGGTCCTGGAAGATGAGGATGCCCACCATCAGGCGTCCCTGGACAGTGTAGGTCTCGCCGCTCTCCTCCAGCAGCCGCAGGACGATGGCCGTGGAGCTGACGGCCACCAGGAACCCGATCATGAGGGCATTGCGGGGCGCCATGGCGAAGAAACGGTTGAGCGCCAGCGTGGTCACGGCGATGGTGACCAGCATCTGCGCGCCGCCGGCCCCGAGGGCGAGCCACTTCATCTGGGCCAGCTCCCGGAAGGAGAAGCGCAGCCCTATCGTGAACAGCAGGAGCGCAACGCCTATCTCGGCGATGACCTCGATATCCCCACGCTCGTCCACGAGGCCGAAGCCCCCCGGGCCGATCAGTACGCCGGCGATGATGAACCCGGCGATCACCGGGATGCGCAACTTGCGCAGCAGGTAGACCGTGACGATGGCTACCGCCAGGATGAGAAGGATGTCCCTGAGGATATCGTATTCGTGCATCGCGAAAGTCTCCTCGCGCAATATCTTGTGTCCGGTTCCCGCCCCTGCCGGGAACGCAGGCGGGGTTACGGTTTATTACCCCCTTGCCCGGCTACTTCCTTTTTATGCTTTTGCCGGCTTGGGGGGCTGGCTGGCGGAGCCGAATCCGCCACCACCCGGGGTCTCGACAGTGACGGTGTCGCCGGCGTCCAGGGACAGCGTCACCTTGCCCGGGACCTCGCGGCCGTTCACCAGGTTCCGCCCGGTAAGGCCCGCCTCGCCACCGGCGGCCCCCCGCGGGCCGTGGCGGCGGCGGTCAGCCATGAGCGACAAGCGGGCGGGCGCCAGCAGCCGCAGGGACCGTACCACACCGTCGCCGCCACGTCGCTGGCCGGCGCCGCCGGAGCCGTGACGCAGCTCGTAGCGTTCCACCTTGAGCGGGAAGGCCATCTCCAGCGCCTCCACCGGGGTGTTGAGCGTGTTGGTCGTGCCGGTGTGGATGCCGCTGGCGCCGTCGCGTTCCTGACAGGCGCCGCCGCCACCGCCGATCGTCTCGTAGTAGTTGAACTCGTCACTGCCCAGGGTGAGGTTGTTCATGGTGGCCTGGCTCTGGGCCGGCAGGGTGACGGCCTTTGAGAGGGCGAGCGCCACGGCGTCGGCGATGCGCTGGGAAGCTTCGACGTTGCCGCCGGCGACCGCCGCTGGCGGCACAGCGTTCACCAGGCAGCCCGCCGGAGCGCTAACCGACACGGGCGCCACAGCGCCGGCATTGGGCGGGATGTCCGGGTCGGTGATCGCCCGCATGACGAAGTAGCAGGCGGAACGAGTCACAGCCATGGGACAATTGAGGTTGCCCTGCTCCTGGGGCGCCGTGCCGCTGAAATCCATCGCTATCTCGTCGCCCGCGATCTCTACCGCCACCCGGATGACCAGATCATCGCCGTCGCGCTCAAGGTAGTCCTCGGCCTGATAGCGCCCGTCAGGCAAATCCGCAATCTCCGCCCGCATCCGCCGCTCGGAGTAAGACACCGTCGCCGCCATGGCTGCGGCAAGCCGGCGGGACCCTTCGCGCCACGCCAGCTCCTCGAGCCGCGCCTGGGCGACTCGTCCCGCGCCGAGCTGCGCCCGCAAATCGCCGAGCCGCTCCCCAGGCCGGCGCACCCTGGTGAGGAAGCCGTCCAGGAACTCCTGCTGCATCTCCCCGGCTGCCACCAGCCGCGTGGGCCCGATGACGACACCCTCCTCCTCCAGCGTCAACGACCCTGCGGGCATGCTGCCTGGCTCGCTGCCGCCGACGTCGGCATGATGGGCCCGGCTGGCAGCGTAGGCGATGATGGCGCCATCGACGGTCACCGGCGCGACCAAGGTGATGTCCGGCAGGTGGGTGCCGCCGCGGAAAGGGTCGTTAAGGATGAATACGTCCCCCGGCTCCGGCCCCTCGGCGAGCACCGCGGCCACCGCGTCCGGCAGGGCCCCCAGGTGTACGGGGATGTGCTCAGCCTGGGCCACCAGGGTCCCGGAGGCGTCAAAGAGCGCGGTGGAGCAGTCGCGCCGCTCCTTGATATTGGTGGAGTAGGATGAGCGTATCAGCGCCGCGCCCATCTCGGCGCAGATGGATCCAAGCGCCGAGCTGAGCACCTGGAGCGTGATGGGGTCTATGTCATTCTTGCCGGTGTCCATATCTGCCTCTTCGTGCTCAGTGACGGGCTCCGCCCGGCCGGCTTATAGAGTCCATTCTTTCCCCGCCTCCAGCCAGAGGTTCCCGGCGTCATCGAGCCGGGCTTCCCACCCGGGCGGAACCACCGTGGTGGCCTCTCCTTCCTCTATGACCGCCGGGCCGGGAACCGTGTCCAGGCCCAGGTCAAGCCGCTGCCACACGGCTGCCTCGAGCCATTCCCCGCCGAAATATGCCCGCCTGAAAAGGGGTTTCCCCGCGCCCGCCCGCGGCGGCCAGAGCTCCGGGCCTTCAAGGGCCTCGAGCGCCGTCACCCGGATATTGATGAGCTCGACTGCCTCATCCTGGGCGGTGTAGCCGTAGGCCTGTTCGTGTGCCGCGCCAAAGGCCGCCACCAGGGAATCACGGCCGCCCCCGTCATAGTCGACGGTCAACTCATGGGACTGGCCGCGGTAGCGCAGGTCCGCCTGGCGCACCACGCGCGCACCCGCCGGGCCTGCGCCTGTCTCCTCCTCCAGCCTTGCAAAGGCGGAGGCGACGAACTCCGTATCCCAGTCTGGCGGCGCGCTGACGGTCCTGACCCAGTCTCGCCGCTGGTCTCCAACCACCATGCCCAGCGCCGACAGCACCCCGCAACTGTCCGGTACCAGCACCCGGCTCACTTCCAGCTCGCCCGCCAGGTCCGCCCCGTGCATCGGTCCGGCGCCGCCGAAAGCTACCAGCACGAAACCGCGGGGGTCGTGGCCGCGCTCGACGCTGATCACCCTGAGCGCCTTCACCATCCCCGCGTTGGCCACGCGGCGGATACCCATGGCCGCTTCCTCAAGCCTCAGGCCCAGGGATGCTGCAAGGGCGCCCACTACCTCCCGCGCGGCGTCGGCGTCGAGCCTGATGCCGCCTGCTCCCCCCAGATCGCCCCCCAGGTAGCCGAGCACCAGGTTAGCGTCGGTGACGGTGGGCTCGCTGCCGCCGTTGCCGTAGCAGGCCGGCCCTGGCAGTGCCCCGGCGCTCCGCGGGCCCACGCGCAGAGCGCCGCCGGCGTCGATCCAGGCGATGCTGCCGCCGCCGGCGCCGATCGTATGGATGTCCACCATGGGCAACGCCACCGGTGAGCCGCCTATCTCACTGCTGCCGGTGACCGTAGCCGCGCCGCCGCGCACAAGCGTGACATCGGTGCTGGTCCCGCCCATGTCGAAGGCCATCAAATCCCCGCAGCCGCCGCGGCCGCCGGCGAACGCCGCCCCGACCACGCCCGCCGCCGGTCCCGAAAGCAGCAGGGGCGCGGCGCTAGCCGCCGCCAGCGGCAGCGGGATGACTCCGCCGTTGGACTGCATGATCGCTGGCTCGGGCAACCCGGCCGCCCTGACCCCCTCCCCCAGCGAGGCAAGGTAACGCTGGACCACCGGCGTCAGGTAGGCGTCCACCGCGGTGGTGCTGAAGCGCTCGTACTCCCGGAACTGGGGCAGCACCCGCGAGGAGAGCGACACATGCACGCCGGGCAGTTCGCGCTTCAGCAGCTCCCCCAGCCGTTCCTCGTGACCGGGGTTTAAGAAGGAGAAGAGCAGGCAGACAGCGATGGCCTCGGGCCGGGCATCCTTGAGCCGGGCGACCAGGCGCTCAGCCTCGCGGTCGGTCAACTCCCGCTCGGCGCCGGCCGGGGTGACCCGCTCCACAACGGTGTACCTGAGCTCCCGGGGCACCAGGGGCTCGGGCCGCTCCGGGCAGAGGTCGTAAAGGCGCGAGCGGTTCTGGCGGCCGATCTCCAGGATGTCCCTGAAGCCTTCCGTGGCCACCGCGGCCGTGCGCGCGCCCTGACGCTCCAGCAGGGCGTTGGTGGCCGTAGTCATACCGTGGGCGAAGTAATCCACCTGGCCGGCCTCCACGCCCGCCGCAGCGAGCGCCCGGAAAGCCGCCGCCAGGACGCCCTCGGACTGGTCCGGAGTGGTGGCGACCTTGGCCCGGAACAGCTCCCCGCCGTGGACAAGGACGCAATCGGTGAACGTGCCGCCGACGTCGATGCCGAGCATCAGCCGTTGCTGACGTCCGCCGGCGCTCAAAGCGTCTTGAACCAGGCCAGCAGGCTGATGGATTCGAACAACACCAGCCACACCAGCAACAACTGGGCGAAGAAGATGGCCCGCTCCCGCCTCAGCAGCCTGTCGATGCCGAAGACCAGCAGGAAAGCGATCACCGGGATCAGCGGGTAGAGGTAGCGGCCGGGCACCCCGCCGATCCCCGAACCGAAGGGCAGCAGCAGGTTGACCGCGAAGCCTATGATAAATGTGAAGGCCAGGAACAGCACGCGCGGCTGCACGGCCC
The DNA here is from genome assembly GCA_003599855.1 of Gaiellales bacterium. Lineage (GTDB taxonomy): Bacteria > Actinomycetota > Thermoleophilia > BMS3ABIN01 > BMS3ABIN01 > SURF-19. Next base: position 64,601 of record QZKG01000067.1, read on the forward strand.
TGACTTCGCCGCGCCCGCGGCTGAAGTAGTAGAGCAGGCCGGCGACACCGGCGCCCACCGCGGCGAAGATCCCCACGACGGTGTAGCTGGTGAGCGGGAAGGGCAGGCCCGGCCAGACGGGCTCCCCGAACCAGAACGTCGGCCACAGCTCGTTGACGCGCAGGGTCTCTATCGATACCAGCGGCGACATGAAGAAAGACGACATCAGGGGGCGCGCCGCGCTCACCCCGGTAGCGTCGCCGTAACGCGCCAGATTGTGGATGAACCAGGGAGATATGACGGCCAGGGAGACAGCCAGGGCCGCCGCCGCGTGCGTAACGGCCCGCCGCAGCCGCTCCCGGCGGTAGGCACAGGCCAGCGCGAAGGCGGTGAGCGCCACCGGCACCAGGAAGACCGTGGTCAGCTTGGCCAGCATGGCCGCCCCCATGAGCAGGCCGGCTAGCGTTGTGCGCTTGCGGCTCAGGCCCCGGGCCAGCGAACGGGCCAGCACAAGGATCGCCGCGCCGGCGAGGGGGATAGCCAGGACGTCGTTGGTCATCTGGGACATGTTGAGCGGATAACCCTGGATCAACACCGCCGCCACCGGCGCCCCGTATAGCACCAGGCGGCTGTCAGGGAATGTCTCCTTCGCCAGCAGGTAGGTGATCGGGACCATCGACGACATGATGATCGCGGCCAGCACCCTCATGGCATACAGGCGTATCATGGGATCGTCGGGCAGCGCCGCGTACACCGGGGCGTTGACCGCGTAGTAGAGCGGCGGCTGCATGGCCTCGTAGTTGAACCGCCAGAGGTTCCAGCGCACCCATTCCTCGCGGTCATGGTCGCTGAGCCCCTCGGGCACTTTTATCCAGGCGTCCGGGTCCAGGTACACCGGGTCCGAGGAGCTGCCCGCGGGACGCCAGCCCCACTGTCCCCGTTCGAGCGACACATCTATCACTTCCGGCGAGACGAAAGTCTCACCCTGCACTGGCAGGGACTTCTCCTCCACCAGGTACTGGACGTAATGGAAATGCTGTGCCTCATCGACTCGGCTCCACACCGGTTGGGTGAGGGCGAAGGTCAGGCCAAGGGCCAGCAATACCAGCCAGGCGGCGAGCATCGACCGGGCCGGGCCGCTCAACCCGCGCCAAAGCCGCTTTCGCCCGGCCACGCCCTCGGGCTGCAGACGGGCCTCGGCGGCGCCCTCCACCGCCACCCCTCCTCTCCCCGCCAGCGCCGTTGGGCTTCCCTGTCCATCGTGCCTCTCTGGCATCAGGCGATCCACCTCCCCGAGACGAACACGGCCGTGGAGACTCCCAGAAGGCCCAACGACACGGCCGACAGCGCCCAGCGCGCCGGCCGGCCGGCAGTCAGCAGCCCCAGCAGGATGAAGACCGGGAAGACCATCAGTGTATAGCGGCTCATGGACCTGACCGAGCCGCCCACCAGCACGAACAGCAGGCTGATGATGACATATAGAGAGTAAGAGCCACGCAGGTACCTGAAACCCACCACCAGCATGACGAGCATGAAAATGATGGTGAGGATGTCATAGACGACCCAGGCCTCATGGGTCCTGGTGAAGAAGATATCGATGTCGTGCCGCAGGCTGCCGAAGAACGGTGTGAACTTGTGGGACCAGGCGTCGATCTGGGTCTCGATGAAAGCCAGCGGCCGGTCGAACTCCCGCTGCAGGTACACCGAGTATGCCAGTGTGCCGCATGGTATCAGGCCGAGCCAAAGGACCCCCGGACGTACCCGCGCTGGCGAAAAGGAGCGTTGCGAGAGGTACTCCCAGGCGAGCGGTATCACCAGCAGCAGCCCGGTGACGCGGGTCAGGGCGGCCACGAGTCCCCACAGGCCCGCCAGGGCCCAGTCATCCTTGCGGGCGTGATAGAAGGCGCCGATGCTCGCCAGCAGGAATAACGACTCGGTATAGAAGCTGTTGAAGAAGAAGGCTGTGGGAAAGATGGCGATGAACCACACCGCGCGACCGGCGGTGGCGGCGCCGTGATCCATCTCCGCGAGCCGGTACAGGTAGACCATGGCGGCGAACAGGCAGGAAAGCGACAGCAGCAGCCCGGCCAGGAGATAGCTCCCGCCCAGCAGCCAGCCGGAGGCCCTGACCAACATGGGATAGAGCGGGAAGAAAGCCACGTTTGACTGCATGCCGTCAGCCCATTCGTAACCTTCGCGGATGACTGACATGTACCAGTTGGCGTCCCACCGGTACCAGTAACTGGCGAACCAGGGCGCCCACCCGTCCAGGGGCACCGACTTGCCCCGCTCGACAGCAGGGAGGAAATGGTAGCCGGCTGCCGCTGCAAGGAATATGTAGGCGCGACTGACGGCAAAAGAACTGGCAACGGACTTGAGCATCGGCAAATCCCTTGTCGTCTCTGATGACAAAGCAAGGTAGATGATACCAGAAGGGAGGCCTTCTTTCGCCGCCGGGCGGCCCCGGCCAGGCGGGCGCTATTTATTCAGCGCCTTCTCCTCGTGGTATTCCTTCTCGGCGTTTACCGCGTCCAGGTCATGCTCCTCGCCGAGGATGTTACGCGCCGCGAGGATGCCGGTCTTCATCGAATGGTCCATGTTGTTGTACTTGTAGGTGCCGTAGCGGCCGATGATCTGCAGATTGCCGAAGGAGCCGATGTAGTCCTTTATCCTGTCCAGCGGTTCCTCGTAGCCCAGCTCGTAGGTGGGGTAGGCCTTGGGGATGCGCACGACGAAAGCATCGATGACCTCCTCCTCCTTGAGGAAGCCCAGGCTCTCGTCCAGCTCTCTCACCGCGAGGGCGATGATGTCGGCGTCTTCCATGTTCCAGATGTCGCCCTCCTTGAAGCAAAAGAACTCGGCCACGATGGAGCTCTTGCCTGGAGGGGCCATGTCCGGGCTCCAGTTCCTGGGCTCGTGGATCCGCCCCAGCCTGAGCGCGGGGTCGTGGATGTAGATCCAGGTCTGATCGGTCACCTGGGGCTTGTCCACCATGATGTTGACCGTGATCAGGTCCCGGTAACGGAGCCTGCGCGCGGCCTCGGCTACCTCTTCCGGCGCCTCGGGCCTCATGGCCAGGACCAGCTCCGTGAGCGGCATGCTGGAGCAGAGATGGTCCACTTCCAACCGGTAGCCGCCGTCCTCAGCCTCGACGTCCACCGATCTGATGACGCCGTCCTCATGGTTGACGGCCGTCACCCGGGAATGCATGCTGACCTCGTTGCCCAGCTCCGTGACCACGTCAGCCATGCGTTCGCTCAGGCGGCCGATGCCCAGGCGCGGGTACATGAACTTGTCGATCAGCGTCGCCACCTTGCCGTTCTTGGAACCCATGAGCGCGTCCTTGATAGCCACTCTCAACGACAGCCCCTTGATCCGCTGGGCGGCCCATTCGGCGCAGATCTGGTTGCAGTCGATGCCCCAGACTTTCTCGGTGTAGTTCTTGAAGAAGAGCTTGAAGAGCTGGCGGCCGAACTCGTTGCTGACCCAGTCTTCCAGGGAGACGATCTCGGGCTTTCTGAAGATATTACGCACCTTGACGGCGCCGTAGTCGGCCAGGCACCTGGCGGTGGTGCCAATGCCCATGCCCAGGAGAGCGTTGGCAGGCTTGAGGGGGTAGTCGAAATACTTGCCGAGGTAGAAGATCTTGCTGGAGCGATTGACCCAGACGATCTCGTCGCCCAGGACCTCGCGAAAGAAATCCTCGATCTCCTCGTCCTTGGTGAAAAAGCGGTGGCCGCCGAGATCGAAGCGGAAGCCGTCGCGCACGACGGTGCGTGAGATGCCCCCCACCTGACCGCTCATCTCCAGCACGAGCGTCTCGACGTTGTTGCGGCTCAGGACGTACGCGGCGCTCAAGCCGGCTGGTCCCGCCCCGATGACTCCTACCTCAGTCCTTTTACCCTGCAAGTGAAGCTCCTGCGTCCTCGCAAATCAGAATAAGTCCATTTATTCCCTGGGGTGGCGAAAACAGCAACATCAATGCAAGGTCCATCGCGCCCACCACCCTGACGCTGGTGGCCGAGTCGCCCGGAATGACCGCAATCGACGGATTGTAATCATCGGAAGGAATCCTCTGCTACCCACTAGCGCTTGTCTAATTATAGCGACAGGGGTAAAACCGGACAAGTTCGATTTATCCAGATGAGGCCGAGGAGTGAAAAAACCAGCATCCGGGTATAAGTTTGATTTGGCACACCCGAAGAATCGGCTTGCATGGGGCGCGGTCAGACTGTTTCAGGAAAAGGTTGAGCCCGTAGGTGGGGGGAGGCTAAACTCACAACCTACGGGCTCCCTTTTAGGGCGGAGGCATTCGCCTCTTGCCAATGTAGTGGTATTCAATGAATATATCGACTCACCGGAACCATCCTTTAGAATAAATATTGGTTTTTTACTTAATTTTGAGATAAATCTTTTTCAGGCAGGTTCTTTACCCGCTGCCAGCAGGCAAAATAGCGGCTGCAGCCCTACCAGAGGAGGAGATATGAGCGGCGAAGAGCAGGGTCACGGTGCCCAGGGACCCCAGGTCAAGGTCCAGGTGCCGCCGGAAGTCCAGCGCGGCGTGTATGCCAACATGGCGCGGGTCAACCACTCGGAGTTCGAGTTCTCCATCGACTTCGCCAACGCTGATTTTGCCGGCCAGGACGCGGCTGGGAACATACCGGCGATAGTAGTCACCCGTGTGATGGTCAGCCATGAGTTCATGCCGCGGCTGCTCGAGGCCCTGCAGGACAACTACAGCCGCTACCTCACACGTCGCGACATCGAGGGCCTGCCGGAGACGGATGAACCCCTCGGCGGCTAGTTGTTTAAAATAGGGCCGGACGTGTCAGATTGATGATAAGCGGGCTTCTTTATCAGTCCGTGCCGCGAGTCTGCGTGGCAGTGCATGTGTCCCTGAGCGCTATTGCGAGAAAGTGAGATGACTACATGTGCATTCCCTGGGAGCACGTACCCGGCTCTCCGATCGACCATGACGTGCGTCTGTTCGCCCTGAGCACCTGCGGCTGGTGCCGCCGGACCAAGCAGCTCCTGGAGGAGCTGGGCGTCGAGTATTACCGTGTCGATGTCGACCTCCTGGACAGCGGGGTCAAGGACGAAGTGGTGGCGGAAGTGAAGAAGTGGAACAGCGCCGCCACTTTCCCCACGATCGTCATCGACAACCAAAAGGCCATCATCGGCTATGAGGCTGAAGAGATCAGGGAAAAGCTGTCATGAGCAGCGCCGGCGCCATTGACGAGCTGTACGAGAAACTCGATCGCGAGGCGCGGGAGGGCGGCTACCACCTCAACCCCGACCGTGAGTTCACCCGCGAGCTGGTGGAAGGGCTCGCCGCGAACCAGGAGCGCTTCGGCTACATGGCCTGTCCCTGCCGCCTGGCTGACGGCGAGCGCGCCCGGGACCTCGACATCATCTGCCCCTGTTACTACCGCGACCCCGATCTGGCCGAGTACGGCCAGTGCTATTGTGCCCTGTATGTCTCAGAGGCGGTGGTAGAGGGCGAGGCCGGCACCGGTCCGATACCCGAGCGGCGGCCGGAAGGCGGCGTCCCCGCCGAGCCTTCCGGCGAGCCGGCCGGCGCCCCTGGCGGCAGCCTGTCAAAACCGGTCTGGCGCTGCCGGGTCTGTGGCTACCTCTGCGGCCGCGACGAGCCCCCGGAGCACTGTCCCATCTGCGGCGCCGACAGCGACCGCTTCGAACGCTTCATGTAGGCACGCCATGGGCAGGAACAAGGATGACTCCCGCTGGGAGGAGATGTACCAGGCCCATGATGTGGAGACGATGCCCTGGTACCTGCCCGGTCTCGACCCGGATTTCGAGGAAGCCCTGGAAAACCACTCCATCGGCCCAGGCAAGGCGCTTGACCTCTGCACCGGTCCGGCGACACAGGCGATGGCCCTGGCCGAACTCGGCTTCGACGTCTTCGCCACCGACATCTCGGAGACAGCGGTACGCCTGGCTGCGCAAAAGGCGAAGCTGAAAGGGCTCGAGATATCGTTCCGGCAGGCGGACATCCTCAGGGACGACCTTGGCGGGGAGTTCGACCTGCTGCTCGACCGGGGCTGCTTCCACGTCTTTGAGCCGGGGCAGCGCGGGATGTACGTGGATGCCGTGGACCAGCTGTTAAGACCGGGGGGTTACCTGCTGCTGAAGTGCTTCAGCCACCGGGAGAAACGACGGGAGGGCCCTTACCGGTTCACGCCGGAAGAGCTGGGCGGCTATTTTTCCGGTGTGCTCAAGGTGCTCTCGATCAGGGATGCCGTCTTCAAGGGCACACTGGAACATTACCCGAAAGCCCTTTTCTGCGTAATGAGGAAACCGGGGCGTCAATAAAATAAAAAGAGCCCTTCAGGCTCACTCGACCGGACGCGCTTATCCGCGTCCCGGCTCCCTTTCCCGCCTTCCTGCCAGCTTCAGGTGACGCTGTGGGTGCGGGTAGGACCGCCAACCTCTACCGGATTCTGCCAGAGCCTGTTGATGAACGTGTCGGCCTTCTTGCCGGAGACCCACTCGTGTTTCCCGTCATCAGACTCGTCGCAAGGCCCGGTCCAGGCGAAGTTGGTGATGCTCTTGCAATGTTTGCAAAGATAGTAATCCATCGCCCTGCCTCCCCTGCTTGCTGCCGCGGAACCTCTTTACTCGCAGATGCCTGTCAAACCCTGTCCTTGAGATCACCCTGGAGCTTCATCTGACTGGCTGTCACGTGGTTTTCACTGCATGGGCACCTGTGATTCCGTTTATATATCATGCCACCAATCAAATGATTTCAAACGGACACACCTTAGTCAATTACCTTCTCGGCGGATAAATTCCTGCAATTTGCGTTATTTTTTCTGTCAGGAGCGGGGAGTGGCCGTGCCGGAGATGACGATGACGCCTGCTGTCGCCTGCATTGGGAAGGATTCGGCTACCGGACCGGCCAGCCATACTTCCGCCCGCTGGCCTGACTCGAGCGCCTCGAAACCGACGTCTCCCAGGTTCCCGGGCTTCTCGCCCACCTGGCGGTAGACGAGAGTGTCCGCATCGATGGTGATGACGTACTTGTCCACCTGCGAGCCCGCGTCGGGTTTCCTCACATCGAAACCGATGGTGCCCAGCGCCGGGCCGGATGCGGCCGGGGTGACGCTGGTGATGGTGCCGATCAGGTCGGGGCTGCCGAGGCTGTCCCCTCCAGCGTCGGGCTCGGTGCCGCAACCGGCTGCGGCCAGCAGAACAACCAGAAGCACCGCTAGCAGCAGAGTTGATCTTGACCTCAATGGAGCTCACATTCCCTGGTGGAATTGACGAACCGGCTGCGGGCGCAAGGACCCAGCCAGCCTTCACAATAATACACCCAACCTTGAGAGTTTTCATTTTTTGGGTCGGATCCCGTGTTTTTCCCGCCGTTTCCCTGACGGGTCCAGCCGGGAGCATATTTCCCGCAGCATCTGGTATCCTTTAATTTCCTGTCACATAGCGACGCGACGCTCCCGGCGGGGAAGTCCGCGGGAGCAGACCCTGGAGGGCCTCCGCCATGGCGGAAAAGAACCATCTCTACAATATCGCGACTCTCTGCCATCAGCTCGATGAACGGGCCGCCAGGGTCTATGAAGAACTTGCCACCCTGTGCGAAGACGATGACCGGGAAGAGCTCAGACAGTTCTGGGTGTCAATGCGCGATGACGAGAAGGACCACATGGACGTCTGGGACAGGATCGCCACCTTCGCGGAGGAAGGTATCCTGCCGGAGATATTCGGGGACCCCGTCAGTGAGAAGAAAGAGCTGGATGAGATCTTCGCCAAGATAGCCGGCATCGAGGACGCCGTGATCGAGGATCCCACCGTCGCCAACATGTTCACCACGGCCTACCGCCTGGAGTTCTACCTGATGCACCCGGTCTTCGAGCAGCTGTTCAACCTGATGGAGACCCTCGACGCAGGTTACGCGGCGGAAGACCTGTATGAATCCCACCTGACCAAGTTCATCCATTACCTGAAGAAATATGGCAAGCAGACGCCGGAGCTGGACCTGCTGGGAGAGACGCTCTTCCGCCTGTGGAGCGAGAACCGCAAGCTCGCGGTGCTGAGCTCCACCGACGAGCTGACCGGCCTGCTGAACCGGCGCGGCTTCTATCAGGCCGTCAAGCCGCTGTTGCACCTGGCGCAGCGCAACGGCAACCATGTCAGCTTCATGATCTGCGACCTGGACGACTTCAAGAAGGTCAACGACAGCCACGGCCATCAGGCCGGTGACCGCGTCCTCAGACGGGTGGCGACTGTCCTGGAGCAGAGCGTCAGGGCGTCGGATGTCGTCGGTCGTTACGGGGGCGAGGAGTTCATCATCTGCTTCTCCACCATCGGCAAGAGCTCCGTCATCCGCCTGGCGGAGAAGATCCGCGAAGCCGTCAGGAAGGAGACAGCCGGGGACATACCTGTGACTATCAGCATCGGTGTCGCCGGCGCCAAGCTGGGGATAGATGTCGACGCCGACATGGACAAGCTGATCGGCCGGGCTGACTCCTTCATGCTCGATGCCAAGAGCAAGGGCAAGGACCAGGTGATGTCCGAACTCTCGCAGCTGGAACCCTACGGCGACTAGACCCGGACCGGGTTGGCCGACAAGCGACATCAGGAACTGGCACGGCTGGGCGCCGCAGACTGGAACCGGTGGCGGAGGGATGATGGTGGCGTGGCTCCCGACCTTGCCCGCGCCGACCTCGCCGGAGCCGTGCTGGAGGGCGCCGACCTGTCTTACGCCAACCTCTTCGCCGCCGACCTGACCGGGGCGCGCCTGGACGGGGCCGACCTGTCGAGCGCCAACCTGATGTACGCCCTGCTGGTCCAGGCCAGGCTGGACGGGGCTGATTTGCGGCAAGCCAACCTCTTCGCCGCTGACCTGAGCGGGGCTGACCTGAGCGGAGCGCGGCTCAGCGGGGCGCATGCGGCCGGCGCGCGGCTCAGGGGAACCTTGCTGGAAGGCGCCAACCTCTTCGTCGCCGACTTCACCCACGCCGATCTGACCGGGGCGCGCCTGGCGAAATCGAACTTCTTCGGATCGCTGCTGGGAGGCTCCGACTTCAGCGGCGCCGACTGCCGGGGGGCGGACTTCAGCGGCGCCGACCTGACCGGGGCGCGCCTGGACGGGGCCGACCTCTCCGGCGCGACCCTTTCCGACTGCAGGGTCAGGAGCGTCAGCGCTGCGGGGGTGAAACTGGGGGGCGCCATCCAGAAAGACCTCGTTCTGAGCGCGGAGGGCGAGCCGGAGGTAGCGGTGGACGGGCTGGACAACGCCCTGGCCCTGGCGGCGATGGCTGAGGGCAGCGGTCAAACGGAGTCCCTGGAGGGGCCGGCCGTCCTGTTCCTGGGGGCTTATCCCCACGAGCGCAAGGGCTTTTTGAACGCCATCAGGGAAGAAGCGCGCAAGGCGGGATTCGTCCCGTTGCTCCTCGACCTGGAAGGCGGCGGCGAGCCTGTCCTGACGATCCGCCTGGCGCGCCTCAGCCGCTTCGTCCTGGCTGATCTGGGCGGTCTCGTGGAGCTGCCGGCAGCGCTCTCGGACCTGGTGGCGGCAGGCGGGATCATGGTGCGGCCCATCCTGGCCGGGCCGGCGCCGGCGGGGATCTGTGAGGGACTGGCAGGCATGGCCGGCCACGACTCCCTGGGCGATCTCTACCAGACCGACGACCAGTCGCAGATGATCATGTCCCTGGGCCTCAAGGTGTTCAGGCCCATGACCGGGTGAGCCTGGCCGTGTCCGATTAAAAAGCGAAAGCGGCCCATCAGGGCCGCTTTCGCGCCTTGGTCGACTGAATCAGGTAGTTCTTACCAGTTGCCGCCCATCATGGGGCCGGCGCCGGTGGACTGGCCGGTGCTGCCGCCCATCATCGGGCCGTAACCGGTCCCGGTATTGCCGGGCATGTCATCCCAGCTGCCCTCGCCGTGGATCGACTCGTGGTGCTGACGCATCTCCTCGGTGCTGGCTCCGGGGCCGGGCATGTTTTCCCAGCTGCCCTCGCCGTGGATCGACTCGTGGTGCTCCTTCATGCCGCTGAAGTCCCCGTTCTGCATCTGGTTGTGCATCTCTTCCATATTGCCCCAGGAACCCTCGCCGTGGACCGACTCGTGGCGCTCCCTCATGGCCTCGACGTCGCCCATGTTGCCTGTCGGACAGGTCCAGGTGCCTTCCTCAGTAGTGGCGCCCGTGCCGTCGGGGGTCACGACTTCGGCCAGCGCCACCGCGGCGCCTATGGTGAGAAAAGTGACGATCGCCAGTATCGTGATCGCCGTAAACCTTGACATCATGTTACACCTCCTTCATTCGTTGCAATGATTATCGCCAGCGGCGATGAAGCCGCCATTAAGCAATCATGAAGATTTCATGAAGACTCGCTGCCAGCGGGAGCCGCCGGCAGGGTGAACGCCATGGTCGTCCCCTGGCCCTCGACGCTCTCGGCGGCGATGCTGCCCCCCAGCGCTTCAACGTAACTCTTGACTATCGTCAGCCCGATGCCGCTGCCGCCGCTCTCCCGGGAACGCGACTTGTCGGAACGGTAGAAACGCTCGAAGACGTAAGGGAGGTCGGCGGCGGGTATCCCCCGCCCGGTGTCGCTCACCGTGACCCTCGTGCCGCCGTCCGAGGCGGCCGCGCTCACCGTGACCGCACCGCCGCTGTCGGTGTACAGCAGGGCGTTGTCCAGCAGGTTGACCATCACCTGCTCCAGCTTGTCCTCGTCGGCCAGCACCCCGGCGCCGGCCTGGACCTCGACCATGAGCTCCACGCCCTTGCGGTCGAACTGCGGCCGGAGGCGGGCGGCGGTGCGCTCGATGAACGGCGCGAACTCCAGCGGGATTATGTCGAGCGTCTCGCGCCCGGACTCCGCCCGCGACAGGCGCTGGAGATCGTCCACGAGGCGGCTGAGCCGGTCGGCCTCTCCCTTGATCAGCCCGTAGGTCTCCGGCTCCGCCGGCAGGACGCCGTCTGCCAGCCCCTCCATGTAGCCGGAGATGGTGGTGAGCGGCGTGCGCAGCTCGTGGGCGATATTGCCCATCAGCTCGCGCTTCATGCGTTCGGTATCGCCCAGGCTGGCCGCCATGCGGTTGAGGCTCTCGGCGAGGTCGCCGAGCTCGTCGCCGGGCTTCACCTCAGCGCGCTGGTCATAATGCCCCTGGGCTATCCACTCGGTCACGGCGGCCATATCGTGGATGGGGCGGGTCAGCCGCCGGGCGATGAAGATGGCCGGACTCTCGCGTGTGTCTCCCGTGTTCGCCTTGAACGCGAACCCCCACAGACAGATCTTCTTTCCCGCCAAGGTGTTGAACATCGCTCCCAGCATGGTTTCGATGAAGCGCTCCTGCTGGTAGCGGTTGATCGTGACGACGCTTTCCCAGTATGCGGCCACCTCGTCGAGTCCGTAATGGCGGCAGAGATAGACGAGGTTCAGGATATCCTTCTTGAAACAGGAGCCGCCGAATCCGACGCTGGCGTTCAGGAATTTCGGGCCGATCCTGCTGTCCATACCGACGGCGCGCGCCACCTCGGTTATGTCGGCCTCTGCCTTTTCACAGAGGGCGGAGATGGCATTGATCGAGGAAATCCTCTGGGCGAGAAAGGCATTGGAGACGAGCTTGGAGAGTTCGCTGCTCCAGATGTTGGAAGTGATGATTCGCTCCCGGGGTACCCAGTGCGCGTAGATGTCGGCCAGCGCCGCGCGCGCCCGCAGGCCGCGGTCCGTTTCCCGCGAGCCGATCAGGATACGATCCGGCTCTTCCAGGTCGCTGAGCGCCGATCCTTCCGCCAGGAATTCCGGGTTGGACAGGACGTCGAAGCAGACGCCCTCCTCGCGGCAATTCAGGATCCGCTCCATGGCGAGTGCGGTTTTCACCGGCAGGGTGCTCTTCTC
>QZKG01000029.1 GCA_003599855.1 Gaiellales bacterium
CTGTCGACGACGCGTCCGAGGCGATCGTAATCGACGCCGCCATCAGCGCCGACGACCCTGGAAAGGTTGATGGAGCCCAGGTTGCAGGACTCGTAAGGGAGAAGCGGCTGCTCACCGCAGGGATTGGTGCTCTCGATGTCGCCGACGTGGGGGGTCGGGTTGTCCCGGTTGATGCGGTCGATGAAGACGATCCCCGGATCGCCGTTCTTCCAGGCCATGTTGACGATGGTATCGAAGACGCGGCGGGCATCGAGGCTGCGGCTGACCTCTCCCGTCCTGGGGTTGACCAGGTCGTACTCGTTGCCGTCCTCCACCGCCTGCATGAACTCCTCGGTGAGCGCCACCGAGATGTTGAAGTTGTTCAGCTTCTCGTTGTTCTGCTTGCAGACGATGAAATCAAGGATGTCCGGGTGGTCGACGCGCAGCAGGCCCATGTTGGCCCCGCGCCTGGTACCGCCCTGCTTGATGGTCTCGGTGGCGGCGTCGAAGACGGTCATGAACGAGATCGGCCCGCTGGAGACGCCCTTGGTGGAAAGCACCACGTCGTTGCCGGGCCGGATGCGCGAGAAGGAGAAGCCGGTGCCGCCGCCGCTCTTGTGGATGAGGGCCGTGCTCTTGATGGCGTCGAAGATGCTGTCCATGGAGTCGCCCACAGGGATGACGAAGCAGGCCGAGAGCTGGCCCAGCTCCCGCCCGGCGTTCATCAGGGTCGGTGAGTTGGGCAGGAACTCCAGCCGGGCCATCATGCGGTAGAACTCCTCTTCGGTGGAGTCGATATCCGCTTCGGGGTCATAGAGGGCGTCGGCTTCGGCGATGGTGCGAGCGACGCGGCGGAACATCTCCACCGGCGTCTCCAGCGGGTTGCCTTCCTCGTCCCGCTTCAGGTAGCGCTTCTCCAGCACCTTCATGGCGTTGGGGGAGAGTTGCGGTTGCAGGGGGTGGGCCGTTATCCGGGATCCCCTGTCGGCAGCCTGGCGTGATTCTTCTACTAACATTGACTCTCCCCTCTCTTTCTGTGATCCGGGTTAACCATTCTAGACTACCCACCAGACGGACTACGCCGCCGATGGCTGGACCCCCGACCGCTCATCGAGCCTTTGCCCGCTACCTCTTCTGGAGCCTTGACAGCTCCCGCTGGAACTCCTCTACATCCTCGAACTTGCGGTATACCGACGCAAAACGCACGTATGCTACCTTGTCCAGGTCCTTGAGCTTGATCAGGACCCTCTCGCCTATCTCCGCTGAAGGGACCTCCGTCTTGAACTCGTTGCGCAGCCCTGCCAGGATCTCGTCGATCAGGCCCTCGAGGGTCGCCGTCTCGATCCTCCTCTTCTCACAAGCGCGCAGCAGCCCTTCCAGCAGCTTCGCCCGGGAAAAAACCTCCCTTTCGCCACCGCGCTTGATGACGGTCAGCGGTTGTTCCTCGATGCGCTCGTAGGTCGTGAAACGGCGCTGGCAGCTGATGCACTCGCGCCGGCGCCGGATCGCGTCCCGGGACTCCGTATCACGGGAGTCCACTACCTTTATCTCATTCGATTCGCAAAAAGGGCACTTCACAGGCAATTCCATCAACAACACAAGGTATTGGTGTTGCTAATCGTAACTATACTACATTTTGTGGTGAATCCCTTTTCCTGAAATTACACCGTTACAACCGGTAGGTGCTATGCTACGCCAGCCACGGCCGGCGGTAAAGGGGTGCCCAAAAAAGTTTATTGCGCAATTTGCATAGATTTTCCCGGGATATATCTAAGCCTTAAGTATACCCTTAGAATTGTTGGTCCGCGCCATGTCCGGCAGCAGGTTGACAAGAATATATACAATTTGTCAAAGACAACCCTCTCCCTGCTTCCTGGCACGACGCAGTTGGAGCTCTCCTCCCACGTCTCCCGCAAGGGTCCAGCCAGGCGCCAGCCGGGCCCCTGCCTGCCTCCCCGGTCAGGGCACGGCCCGGACTCCCTGCGCCGCGGCCAGGCCAGACGCCGCCGCGACAGACTCCGCCACTTGAGATAGAATCATCCCAGGCGACACCGCCGCCTCTGACCGCGAACGAAAGGGGAGTATATGAGATTCTACCGCTGCCTGATCTGCGGCGACCCTTACATGGGGTCGGAGAAGCCGAGCCATTGCCCGTTCTGCGGCGCCCACCAGCAGCACATGGTATCTGCCGCCGACTGGGTCGATGAGAACGAGTCCATGGGAGAACTCAGCGACATCTCCCGGTCCAACCTGGAGAAAGCGCTGCAGCTGGAGGTGAACAACAAGGCCTTCTACGCGGACGCCTCGGCCAGGGCTGACCTCGTGGAGCTGCAGGGCATCTTCAAGAACCTGTCAAAGATCGAGGGCGAGCATGCTTCCACCATCAGGAAGATGCTCAAGGTGGAACCGCCGGCCCCCGAGGACGACCGCAAGAGCGCCAGCGACAGCATCCACGACAACCTCGAAGCGGCGCGCGAGCGGGAGATCTTCGCCAGCTCCTTCTACGCCCAGGCTGCCGGTGAGGCCGTCGAGGAGCGGGTCAAAAAGGTCTTCAACACCCTTTCCGAGATCGAGTCGGACCACATCCAGCTGGAGACAGCCCTGCTGGACCGCGGCCTCTGAGGTGCCGCAGGCCCCGGGCGCTGGCAGGTGGCTTGCGGGCCCGGTCAGGCCCTTGCGTGGTTTGAGGACGCCGGCATCATGAACCCGGCGGCCCGCCCCAGGTGGCGCTGACAGCCGACCAGCCGCTCTCCAGCCTCATGGGCAGCTGCGCCGGGTCCTCCACCGGCGGCTGACAGCTCGCCCCCACGCAGACATAAGCGACCGGATGCCCGGGGTAGCCGTACCCCACCGCCTCCAGCTCCTCGCCGTGCTCCTCCGGGTCGAGGATCTCGATGGAGCGGAAGGGCACCAGGGCCCTGTGCGCCGCCCTGATCATCCCGGTGGTGCGCTCATCGTCCACCGGTCCGGAAATGGTCACCCGCACGGGCGGCTCCAGCAGGCGCATCACCGCCAGGGCGTAATCGGCGGCGAACAAACCGATCTCCTGGAAAGAACCGCTGAAGTAATCGAGGGCCCGGCGCGCCGAATCCCCGAAACGGGTCTGTCCGCTGTTCTGCGCCAGGCGCACGAGGGCCGCGGCGGCGATGGCGTTGTCCACCGGGGGCCTGGTCCTCTCCGCCGGATAGCCGACGCTGCCAGGCGCGGCGGCGCAATCGTAGAAACCGCCGTCCGGCGCGTCCTCGAGGTTGTCCAGCAGCCATGACGAAGCCCGCGTGGCGGTTGCCAGCCAGCTGTCGCCGGCGCCGCTCTCGTAGGCGTCGAGGCAGGCGTGGATGAAGCGGGACGTATCGGCCAGCAGACCGCGGACCCTGGCCTCACCGTCGTGATAGCGCGCCAGTCCGTCCTGGTCATCCCACATCCCGTCACGGACGAACGTGAGCGCCCCCACGGCCATCTCCCTGAGGCTCTCGTCGCCGAACACCTGGAATGCCCGCAGGAGGGCCGAGGCCGCCAGGGCGTTCCAGCCGCTGTAGACCGTCCGGTCTACATGGGGAGCCTCCGCCTGGGCCCGGCCCGGCCCATCGAGGCGGTAGTACTCCTCGTCTGCATCCTGGCTGCCGGCAAAGGCGCCGGTCCCGGGATCGAGCAGGACCTGCTTCATGTGATCGATGACGCCGTATGACACCTTGCCGTATGATTCCTCCGAGCTCATGTTATAAGCATCTGCGTATACGGACAGTAGCTGAGCGTTGTCCTCCAGCATCTTCTCGTAGTGGGGGGCGGTCCAGTCCGCCGCGGTGGCGTAGCGGAAGAAGCCTCCCTCCACCGGGTCGTAGAGCCCGCCGGACGCCATGGCTTCCAGGGTGGTCCTTAGGACTTCCCCCTCCCGGCCCGGCGCGTCCGTGGCCAGGCGGGTGAGCAGCAGCTGCAGGACGCTGGCGTAAGGGAATTTCGGCTGCTGGCCGAAGCCGCCGTTCTCGGCATCGAAGGCCTGGCCGGCCAGGCCGGCGATATAGTCAACGACTGACCGGTCGACTTCAGCCCGGGACGGTTCTGCCTGCTCCATGCGCCGCTCGCGGATGTGGGCCACGGCAGCCTTTATCGCCTCCGCATTGTTGGAGTAGAGGTCGCCCATGTCGCCGAGAAGGCGCCGGAGCTGGTCGGGGGGGACATAGGTCATGCCGGCGATGATCTCTCCCTCAGACGTCAGGAAGGCCAGGGTCGGCCAGCCGCCCTGGTTATAACGGGAGTTGACGTCAGGCCGCCGGTCGCTGTCCACCCTGACGGGGATGAAGTCGTCGTTGACGGCCGCGATGACCTCCTCGTCCGAGAGGCTGGTCTCGTCCATCACGTGGCACCAGTGGCACCAGACCGCCGATATCGAGAGCAGCACCGGCTTGCCCTGCTCGGCGGAGAGCCGGAACGCCTCCTCGCCCCACTCGTGCCAGCCGATCTCCGCGGCGCGGTTGGGGCGTGGCGAGAAGCTGAAGCTGCTGCCATTGTCATTGTCACTACCAGGAGTCATATCTGTCCTTTTGATTCGACTTTGTGGTTGACCTGCCCGGAACCCGTATATTCTAACCATTTATGCCGCCTGATGCGCCTTTGCGCGCGGGGCGGGTGCGGAGAGGGCGCAAGAACCGTCGCCATATGCCCCGGCAGCGCTGATATAATACGCCCGATGCGTGAGGTACCTACAATCGCCGCCATCTCGACCCCCATGGGCGCCGGCGCCATCGGCATCGTGCGCCTTACCGGGCCGC
The DNA here is from genome assembly GCA_003599855.1 of Gaiellales bacterium. Lineage (GTDB taxonomy): Bacteria > Actinomycetota > Thermoleophilia > BMS3ABIN01 > BMS3ABIN01 > SURF-19. Next base: position 4,746 of record QZKG01000029.1, read on the forward strand.
GGGCGATCACCATCTGCGACGGACTCTTCACCCCCGTGAGGGGCGGACCGCTCACGGAGGCCGATTCCCATACGCTCAACTACGGCACCATCGTCGACCCCGACGACGGCGCGCATGTGGATGAGGTGCTGGTGGGGGTCATGCGGGGGCCGGACACCTACACGCGGGAGGATATCGTCGAGGTGAACTGTCATGGCGGCGCCGTGGCCCAGCAGCGGATCCTCTCCCTGTTCCTCAGGCTGGGGGCCGAGCTGGCCACCCCGGGGGAATTCACCCGCCGCGCATTTTTGAACGGCCGCATCGACCTGGCCCAGGCCGAGAGCGTGGCCGGCATCATCGCCGCCAAGACCGAGGCGGGCCTGCGGGTCGCCATGGCCCAGCTGGAGGGGTCGGTCTCAAGGGAGATCGGCGGCATACGCGAGGATATCCTGCGCGTCCTTGCCGCGGTGGAGGCGGACATAGACTTCTCTGACGAGGACGTGGGGGAGCTGGACCGGGAGGATGCAGGCAGGCGGCTGGCGGAAATCGAGTCCCGCGTCCGCGAACTGGTGGAGACCGCCCTGGTCGGCCGGGTGCTCAGCGAGGGCATCCGCACCGCCATCGTGGGCAAGCCCAATGTGGGCAAATCGAGCCTGTTGAACGCCCTGCTCATGCGGGAACGCGCCATCGTGACAGAAGTGCCGGGCACCACGCGGGATACCATCGAGGAGATCATCAACATCAGGGGCATCCCCCTGCAGCTGATAGACACAGCTGGCCTGCGCGCCGGGGGCGACGCCGTTGAACAGATGGGCATCGAGCGCAGCCGCAAGGCCATAGCAGAAGCCGACCTGGTCCTCTGCCTCTTCGATGGCAGCCAGCCGGAGGATGACCGCGACAGGGGCCTCATCACCTCGCTGCCCAGGGACCGGACCCTCTACGTGATCAACAAGTCGGACCTGTTCCGCGGCCAGCGGCCGCGTTTCAACGCGGGCCAGCTCCCGGCTGCGCCCGTCATCATCTCCGCCATGACCAGGCTGGGCCTCAGGGACCTCAAGGAACGGATCGCCGACTTCGTCCTGGGCGGGGCCCTGCCCCCCCTGGAGGGGGCGATAATAACCCGGGAGCGGCACCGGCAGCTCCTTGAAGCCACCGCCGGGGCGCTGGCCACGGCGCAGCAGGGCCTGCGGGTGGGCCTGGGGGTGGAACTGGTGGCGGAAGAGTTGCGCGCCGCCCTTTCCTCGCTGGGGGAGATCACCGGGGACGAGATCGTCGAAGACCTGCTCGACATCGTCTTCCAGGAATTCTGCATCGGCAAGTAGCCGGAGCGCAGGCTGCATCGATATGGAAACCTCTCCCGCAAACCTGACACATGACTACGATGTCATCGTCATCGGCGCCGGCCCCGCCGGCTGCGAGTCGGCGCTGGCGGCGGCCGGGGAAGGCGCGTGCACCCTGTGCCTGGCCATCAGCCTCGACAACGTGGGCTTTCCGCCGGCCAATCCAATAATAGCCGAGGGCCCGGAGGACAGGCGCCTCGCCCTCCTCGCGGAACTGCGCTCCCTGGGAGGGTCGCTGCCGAAGCTGCTTTCGCGCGAGATCATCGCCCGGGAACTGCCTGGGGGGATGCTAGTCGCCGACCGCCGCAACCTGGGGCTGGCGTACAAGGAACTGCTGGAGACGACGGACGGCCTCGAGCCGAGGCAGGCGCTGGTCACGGACCTGGAAACGGCTGGCGGCGCCTGGCGTGTCGCCACGCGCCTGGGAGAGGTTTTTCACGCGCCGGCTGTGGTGGTGGCGGCAGGCACCTTTTTAATGGGGCGGGTGGAGGACGGGAAAGGTGGGGGACGTCTGGGAGAGATACCAGCCGACTCCCTGGCAAGGTCCCTGATGTCGTTGGGCCATAAGCTGGTCTCGGTGAGCGCGGTGAACATGCCCCGCCTGGACCGCAACAGCCTTGCCGTCGAGGACGGCTCGCCCCGGTCGGGCGACTACCTGTTCGTGCCTGACGGCAGCCAGCTGGCCGAGCAGTACATGTTCGGCCCCTTCATCCAGGGCTCCTTTTCCAGCCAGCTGGCGGACATCCGCAAGATCACCGGCCAGCCCGGCGCCTGGGTGACCCGTCCGTCGTGGAGCATGACCTGCCTTACCCTGGCCGCCGGACAGGTCGACCAACGGCTGGAGGCCGCGGCCCTGCCGGGGCTGTTCTTCGCCGGCCGCGCTGCGGGCACATGCAACTATTCAGAGGCGGCAGCTTCCGGGCGGGTGGCTGGAGCCGGGGCGGCTGATTCCGCGGCCAGCAGGGGGCGCAGGCCCTTGTTGACCAGCGATCATAATCATATCAGCGAGCTTTGCGAGCGGATCGCGCGGCAGGAAGACCGGCCGGTGACCGTGAGGATCGAGGGCCCCGGCTGCTGACAGCAAGATTCATGATACCACAAATATACAATATATCAAATGACTGACGCCGGCCGCAGCAACATCGCGATGGAGGGTTTCGACGTGGTTGTGGTAGGTGGCGGCCACGCCGGCTGCGAAGCGGCCCTGGCCTCCGCCAGGATGGGCTGCTCCACGCTACTCGTCACCCTCAGTCTCGAGAAGATATCACTGATGCCCTGCAATCCCGCCGTAGGAGGAGTGGGCAAGGGTCAGCTCACCCGGGAGATCGATGCCCTGGGCGGCGAGCAGGGCCGCAACACCGACCGTTCCTGTATCCAGATGAAGATGCTCAATACCAGCAAGGGGCCCGCCGTCCAGGCCCTGCGCGCCCAGGCTGACAAGAAACTGTATGAGGACAACATGAAGCGCGCCCTGGCGGCGCAGCAAGACCTCAAGGTGCTGGAGGGCAGGGTCGCCAGCCTGATTGTTTCACGTGAAACAATCGGTGGCGTCGTCCTGTCCGATGGGAGCAGCATCACGGCCTCGGCAGTCGTGCTGGCTTGTGGCACCTTCCTGAACGGCAAGATTGTCGTTGGCGACCAGAGGTTTCCGGCCGGGCGCATGGGAGAGCTGCCGGCGACCGAGCTGTCCGCCAACCTGACCGGCTTCGGGATCGAGCTGGCGCGGTTCCAGTCGGCGACGCCCCCTCGCGTGGACGCCCGCACGATCGACACCTCCCGCATGACCCTTGAGTCCGGCGACGCCGACCCGCAGACTTTCTCTCTCCTCTCAAAGGGCCATGAGCTTGAGCAACTGCCCTGCTATCTCACCTACACGACAGAGAAGACACACGAGGTCGTCCGCGATCACCTGCACCACTCGCCCATCAAAACGGGTTCCATCAGTGGCAAGGGGCCGCGCTACTGCCCATCCATAGACCGGAAGGTGATGAACTTCCCGGACCGCGACCGGCATCCGGTCTTCGTCGAGCCTGAAGGCCTGCATACCAGCGAGATGTACCTCCAGGGCCTCACCACCAGCATGCCCGTTTGGGTCCAGGAAAAAATCATCAACTCAACGCCAGGCCTTGAACATGCCCGCCTGATGCGGCCTGGCTATGCGGTGGAATACGACTATGCCGTTCCCAGCCAGCTGGAACCGACCCTCCAGTCTCGCATCCTGAAGAACCTTTTCCTCGCCGGCCAGATCAATGGCACGAGCGGTTACGAGGAAGCGGCTGCCCAGGGGCTGGTGGCGGGCATCAACGCCGGCTGCAGCATCCTAGGCCGTGACCCCCTTGTATTGAAAAGAAGTGAGGCATATATCGGTGTCCTCATCGATGACCTTGTGACCAAGGGGGTCGATGAGCCGTACCGCATGTTCACCTCCAGGGCAGAGTACCGCCTGTTGCTGCGCCACGACAACGCCCACACCAGGCTCTCTCCCATAGGCCACCGCCTGGGGCTTGTCCCCAGGGAAATCCTGTGCCTGACCGAATCCACAGAAAAATCCGTGCATCGCCTGATTGAACTGCTGTCAACGACGCGCGTCGCCCCATCCCCTTCATCAGATGAATTCTTCTTAGCGCACACGAGCTCTCCCATAAAGGAAACCCAGACTTTGCTGCAGTTGCTGAAACGTCCGGAGATACGCCTGGCCGATCTACTCCATGAGTTCCTGCCTGAGCGCTCCGAGAGCCCGGACACCCTCAACAGCGCAGAGATCCAGGTGAAATACGATGGTTATATCAGGCGGCAACTCAAACAGGTAGAGCGCGCTTCCGCCCTGGAGGAAGCATCCATCCCAACGGGATTCCGGTATGCGGATGTTCCCGGATTAACCATCGAAGCGCGGGAAAAGCTCACCCGCCTGCAGCCGCGCACCCTGGGACAGGCCTCGCGCATCGCCGGCGTCACCCCTGCGGATGTTTCCATCATTTCCATCTATTTAAGGCGATAATTTGGATTGGCAGGAAAACCTTCGCAATGATTTCGGCGTCGATTCCCGCGGAATCGAGCTCTTCGAGCTGCTCCTGCGCCTTCTCGTCGAGCGCTCAGACCGCAACCTCACAGCCGTCACTTCCCCTTTAAAGATAGTCGACTTCCATTTCCGCGACAGCCTCTCCCTGCTTTCATTCCCTGAGTTGACAGGCGCGTCGAACGCGGTGGATGTGGGCAGCGGCGCCGGGTTCCCCGGCCTTCCCCTGGCAATCTGCATGCCCGGCCTGAACGTCTCCCTGCTTGAATCGAACCGTCAAAAAAGCGACTTCATCCAAATTTTTATCGACCTATCCGGACTGGCAAACGCCAGTGTGATACCGCTGAGGGCTGAGTCTGCCGGCAGCGGTTCCTGCCGCGACCATTACGACCTTGCCCTGGCCCGGGCCGTAGGCCCACTTCCCACCACCATGGAATACGCCTCTCCCCTGGTTAGAGAGGGAGGTTCCGTCCTGTTACAGCGGGGCGAGGTCCTTGCAGGCGAGCGCGATGCCGCTGAATCTGCCGGCTCTGCCCTGGCGCTGAAACTGGCCAGGGTCGAGCCGGTAAAACCTTATGCCTCAGCCAGAAACCTGCACGTCTGGGTCTTTAAGAAAGTATCTGCAACCCCTTCCAGGTTCCCTCGCAAGCCCGGTATGGCCAGAAAACGCCCCCTGGGCGGTTAATGCGCCCGATTCTGTTCTATCTGTCCGCTTTATCTGATAGAATCCCAGCCAACAGGCAATCATTCCAGGCAGGTCTGACTTGGGCACAATCTATGTCGTCGCCAACCAGAAAGGCGGAGTGGGGAAGACCACGACCTGTATAAACACCTCGGTCTGTCTGGCTGAGGCAGGCGCCAGCGTCCTTCTCATCGACATCGACGCCCAGTGCAACGCCACCAACGGCCTCGGCCTGCATGAAGTCACTTCGAACACTTCCTACGACGTTATCTGCGGAGGCGCCTCAATAACCACGGCGATGATGCCCACCCTCTATCCCCAGCTCACTGTCGTCCCGGCATCACCTGATCTGGCGGGCGCGTCGGTGGAGCTTCCTGACCGCGACCGCCGTGAGTTCATCCTCTCCGACGCACTCCGGGAAGTCGTGGATTCATATGACTTCATCTTCATCGACTGCCCGCCGTCCCTCGACCTGCTGACTCTCAACGCCCTGGTCGCCGCAGATAAACTCATCGTTCCGGTACAGTGCGAGTATTACGCCCTTGAGGGGCTGGGCCACCTGCTGCAAACCGTCGAAGCAGTCAGGCAGGGCCTCAACCCCACCCTTGCCATCAGCGGCCTGCTGATGACCATGTACGACGCGCGCACCCGGCTGTCAAGCCAGGTGGTTCAGGAAGTGCGCTCTCATTTTCCCGACCTGACCTACAACACAGTGATCCCGCGCAACATCCGGTTGAGCGAAGCGCCGAGTTTTGGTATGGCGATCTCCCGCTATGACCCCACCTGCGCTGGTTCTGACGCGTATTTCGATCTTGCTTCGGAGGTGGTTGATCGTGAGTAACAAGAACAGAGGGCTGGGAAGGGGCCTTTCGGCGCTCATCAGGGATACCAACAGCGATGTACCAGAAGGTCAAGCTGTCAGCTTCGCGCCCGCGGCCGATTTGCCCTACCAGGAATTGCCTATCAGTCAAATTAGCAGCAACCCGCAACAGCCGCGCACGCGCTTCAACGAAGACACCATCGCCGAGCTCGCGGAGTCGATCAGCAGCGTCGGCCTGGTGCAGCCGCTCATCGTCCGGCGTCACGGCGATGCCTATGAGCTGATTGCCGGGGAGCGGCGCTGGCGTGCGGCCCGCCGCGCCGGCGTGGAGACCGTCCCGGTCATCGTCCGCGAGACCGGCGATGCCGAGTCGCTGGAGATGGCGCTGGTGGAGAACATCAACCGCGAGGACCTCAACCCCATCGACACCGCACGGGCCTATGCGATGCTGCAGGATGATTTCGGCATCACCCAGGAGAAGCTGGCGAAGAAGCTCGGCCGCAGCCGCTCGGCAGTTGCCAACACCCTCAGGCTGCTGGAACTGCCGGACGAGATCCAGGCTCTGCTGGAATCGGGCAAGCTTGCCGAAGGCCACGGACGGGCGCTGCTCTCGTTGCAGGACCGCCAGAAAATGAAGCGCCTGGCGAAAAAGATCTCTGGGCGGCAACTGTCGGTCAGGCAAACCGAGGCGCTGGTGAAGAAGGAGTCCGGCTCATCCGGCTCAGCCAGAGAGGCGAAGCCGGCGCCGGTGAGCCAGGAGCTCATGGACGAGGCCACTGACGCGCTCTATTCCGCCTTCCGCCTGCCGGCCAAGGTCAAGTGGAGGGGCGACAGCGGCAGGGTCGAGATCGAGTTCCTTACCGAAGACCACCTGCTGCGGCTGATCCAGGTGCTGGACAACACCTGAAAGACATGCCGGGGTCATGCTCATGAGAAACCTCGAAGCGACAATCGCGCCCTACCTGGAGATAGACGGGGTGGAGGCGGCGCTGCTGGCATCAAACGACGGTCTCCTGGTGGCGGCCATGGGGGGCGGTGGGCTCAATCTGGAAGCGATCGCTGCTTATGCCGCTACCACCATCTCGGCTGCGGATGAACTCTCCGCGCAGCTGGACTCAGGACAGCGCCGGACCGTCACTCTCGGAGTCGCCGGGCGCGGGCTGATCATCGCCCCCGTCACCGACGACATCCTGCTGATCATCGTCGGGCAGGACCATGCCATCCGCACCCTGGCCGAAGGCCGCCACCCCTGAAGGACCTTCACCCGAACCACCGGTCTCACCGCCGCCGCATTCGGTTTCCCCGGACGCCTCGCAGCTGGAGGTGACGCCATCCCCATCATCAAAGACGATCAGTCTTTCATCGCCGGGGGCTTCCGGTGCGACTGCGGGCTCACCGATGTCGATGTCGATTCCTCCCGTCTCGCCGCCACGGGTGACCGCCACGGGGTCGGCCGATCCGAGGTCATGGGCGCCACCGTACCATTCCTCAGCCCATCCGTCCGGAAGGTTGGCTGAAGCCCGGACCCGATAGCTGCCATCGGGAAGGCTCTTTGTTCGGTAGCTGCCATCGGCGCCGGCCACCACGGAGCTGACGATGATGCCCGTGGCATCGTAGACATCAACCAGGGCATAGGCGGCGGGCTGGCCGCCCTGCCGGGTGATGCTGCCACCTATGGTCCCACCCCTGTAAAGGCTGGCATCGATGTCCGACGCCGTCTTTCCTTCCGCCACCGCTACCGTCTTGGCAGTGGCATGGGTGGACTGCTCGCGGAACCACTGGAGAGCGAACTCCGTGCCGTAAGGACTGAACATCACCTTGTAATCACCAGCCTCCAGACCGGCGATCTGGTAGACGCCGTCCTTGCCGGTGACGCCCACGCCCTTCAGCTCGATAGCGTCGCAGGGGCCGGCCAGGCAGTTGACCTCGATGAACAGGAAGGCGAAGACGTTGACGCCGGAGACGCCGGCGCCGTTCTCATCGCGCGCTGTCCCCGCCAGGGAACCGCCGGAGACAGCCTTGTTCATCACCTGCGCGATGTAGACCGCCTGGCCCTCGCCCACCGTCACCACGGCCGCCGAGCCGGGGCTGTATCCGCCATACCAGGCCGGTTCGTAGACCCCGGCCGGGTCGGAGAAGAACACCTTGTACCGGCCCGGGCTCACCTGGGCGCTGAACGCGCCCCCGATCACGGTCGCGCTGAAGCCCGCGGGCGATCCGTCAGGCAGGAAGAACGTCACCCTGATGCCCTCCAGCGGGAAGGACTTGTCGCTCCAGGCGGCGCCCCAGACAGTTCCCGGAAGGGGTGGCGCCGGAGTCGGCTGCCCTGCTCCCCCGGACTCGCCAGACTGATCGGTCAGGAAGGCGCTCCCTCCAAAGCCTGTGGCTGGCGCCGGCCCGCTGGGCGCCCCGGGAGGCGTCCCTGGCCCCGGGCCCAGCGCTGCGCCAGGCAGGGTATCTTCCTGGACGGCTGCCGCCTCGGAGACGATGGTCCCGTCGCCGTCGGCCGATTGCCCAGGATCACAGGAAAAGACGATGAAGAAAACGAGGAGCATGGCTGCCAGCAATGACAGCAGCAACAGGAAGACTCCCAGGCGCCCGGGGTTCTTAACGTGACTTCCAGCCATAAAGGTCAGAACCTTTCTCCATACACAGCCCGCTCGCGCAGACCGCGCCTCTCCCCCGGCCCCAAGTGAAGTCTATTATACCAGCACAATTACTAATAAAAAACATCTGCCGCTTCAGCGGCTGACAGGCCTGTCCCAAAAAGTCAACACCTGGAGCGCCCTACTCGCCGGACGGCTCCTGGCCTGCCTCATCTTCCTCGCCCTCACGGCCATAAACGTCGTCCCGCGGTGTCGTCTCGGGCTTGTCGCCACCCGAGAAAAGCACATACCTGCCCTGCAGCCGCTTGAAGTCCACCTGCTCCTTGGGAGCGGGGAAATCGCTCGCCGGTACATCCTTCAATGCCGAGAGCATGAAGTCCTTCCAGATGGTCGCGGGGAAGCCGCCGCCCCAGACGCTGCCGCCGTGGACGTTGGTCATGGGGATCTGCTCGTCCGGATAGCCGATCCAGACCGAGGTGGAAAGGTTGGGGGTGTAACCCACGAACCAGGCGTCCTGCAGGTTCTCGGTGGAGCCGGTCTTGCCCGCCGCGGGCCTGCCGATGTTGGCCCGGGACGATGTGCCCTTCTCGATATCCGCCTTCAGTACGTCTGTGACCACAAAGGCTACGCCATCCGAAACCGCCTTGGTGGGGGTGGGGTCGGCGATATAATCGACTTCACCGTTGGGCAGCTCCACCCTGGTGACCGCGGTGGGCTTGTTGTACATGCCGCCCGCCGCCAGGGTGGCGTAGGCCGAGGCCATCTCCAGGGGGGATACCCCCTGCCCCAGACCACCCAGGGCGATGGAGGGATTGGCCGACATCTCGCTCTGGATCCCCAGACGCTTGGCGATGTCACGGGTCTTGTCGGGGCCTACATCCATGACCAGCTGGGCGTAGACGGTGTTGTCCGAGCGCAGCATGGCCTCCTCGAGGCTGGAAACGCCGAAGTACTTGTAATCGTAAGTGTGGACGCTCCAGACCGATGATTCGCCGCCCCCCATGGGGATATCGATCTGCTTGGACATGTAGTAGGTCCGCTTGGGGTTCGCCCCCTTCTCGACAGCGGCGGTAAGCACGAAGGGCTTGAAGGTCGACCCCGGCTGGCGCTTCCCCTGCGCCGCCAGGTTGAACTTGTAGCTGGCGAAATCCTGGCTGCTGACCATAGCCCGGATGTGCCCGTTGGACGGGTCGATAGCCACGATGGCGGCCGCCGGGTCAGCGGGGTCGTAAAGCGTTGCCTGGATCGCATCGAGACCCGCCTGCTGCAACTGTGGCTCGATGGTCGTATAGACCCTGAGGCCGCCCTCGTAAAGCACCTCGGGACCGTACTTGTCCACCAGCTCCTGCTTCACATACTCCACGAAGTAAGGCTCCACCACGCCGCTGCCGGTGGGACTCAGCTCTATCGCCGCCGGCTTGATCCGGTCGGCTTCCTCCTGGGTGATGTAACCGAGGTCAGCCATCTTCTGCAGCACCACGTTGCGCCGCGCGAGCGCTTCCTGGGGATACTGGACCGGCGAGCTGGCCGAGGGCGCGTTGGGCAGGCCGGCCAGGGTGGCGCATTCCGCCAGGCCCAGCTCGGACACGCTCTTGCCGAAATAAGTCTGCGCCGCCGCCTCGACCCCGTAGGCATTCTCACCGTAATAGATCGTGTTGAGGTACCGCTCCAGGATCGTCTCCTTCGAGATCTTCTTCTCCAGCTCCGTCGCCAGGTAAGCCTCTGCTATCTTGCGGCTGAAACTGAGCTCGTCGGTGACGTAGACGTTTTTGACCAGCTGCTGGGTTATGGTACTGCCGCCTTCCGCCAGCTCGCCATGGGTGATGTCGCGCATGGCGGCGCGGCCGATCGCTTCCAGGTCCACGCCACTATGCTCGTAGAACCTCTCGTCCTCGATGGCGATGGTGGCGTCTACCAGGTCCTGCGGGATTGAGGAGAGGGGGACGACGGTGCGATTCTCGGTGCCGAAGACCTCCGCCAGCAGGGTCCCGTCCGCGGCGTAGATCTTGGAAGTCTGGCCCAGGGAAGACAGGTCATGCTCATCGATGGAAGGCAGGTCGTCGACGATGGCGAGCACCCTGTGTATGCCGAACGCCGCCGCCATGAGAGCCACCAGGCCCAGAAAGCCCAGTATGCCAAGGAAGTAGAACCGGTTTGTTTTTCGCTTGTTTCTCCTGCGACGACGAGGCATCGGGTATCGCCAACCCTGTTGGTTATTGCCGGCGCGGCCTGAAGCGGCCGCCGCGTGCGTGCAAATTGCCTTGGAACTGCTTGAGAGATTCTACCATAGTATTGGCCCCTGGCCGCCCGCGTCCTGCAACCAGCGGCCGTATGTGCGGCGCTTGCGGGTGCCAGCATGTGGGAGTACCCGGCAGCGTCAGGCAAGGGCGCTCTGGCGGGTGGCCGGCCGGGGCGAAGCAGCGGGTATGGCTACTTCACGTGCTGGATATACTTCATGAAGATCTCGAAAGCTTCTTCCACGGCGACGTCGTTCAACTCCATCTCGTCGGAGCTGTGCTTGAGGCACTCCTTCATCCTGTGACTGATGAGGTAGACGCCCACCCGGTCCAGCGCGGCCCTGGTGGCCGCCAGCTGGGTCAGGACGTCCTCGCATCGTTTATCTTCAGAGATCATGCGCTGCAGGCCGCGCACCTGGCCCTCGATGCGACGAAGCCTGTTCAGTACCTTCTCTATGTCGGTTTTTGCCACCATCAGATATCCGTCGGTTTTTCTGAAGAGACAGGATGACGCTCCCCGCCTCCGCTGCCTGGCGGGCAGCCTTGAAGAATCGATTACCCCTAAGGGTATTCAGTATTATCACACGGTGTTTTTTAGGCTGTCAAGACGCGCGGCGCCCAGTCCCAGTGTGCCTCGTCCGGCGAACGCCCGGACAGCAACCTACCCACCCTTGCCGGTCAACGTCAGATACGTCGCTATCCCCAGCAGGACTGTTACGAAACCGAATATGTAGAGCGCCGAATTATTCGTGTCTCCGACCCACCAGGCACTGGTGAAGATGGTGATGCCGAAGACTACCTGGACCCCGGCCATAATGGAACTGAAATCGCGCTTCTTGCTGCGCCTCTTGCCGCTCTCTTTCATGGCTGACCTCCACCTTTGTCCTGCACGAATTGTTCGTTGCTGCCGGTCCGACTCCTGCACGGGGCGCTACACCGCATCGCTGTTTGCGATTCAACATATCAGAGCAAGATATGAAATGATAACAACACACTGGAGGGACCGTGCGTCTTGACTCGACGCCGGCCAGGAAATCCGTAAGTGGAGGGAAACTTGATCGATACCGCAAGCCTGATGGAAAGACTCAAGGAGCTGCTGCTCAGCGAGGCCTACATGGAGGGGGACTTCGTCCTGACCTCCGGCAAGCATAGCGACCACTACTTCGACTGCAAGCAGGTGACCCTGCACCCGGAAGGGCTGGCGGTGGTCTCCGAGCTCCTGGCGGAGAAGCTCCACGACCTGAGCGTGCCGGCCATCGGCGGGCTCGCCATCGGGGCCGACCCGATAGTGGGCGGAGTGGTGAGCGCCAGCTGGCGCTACGGTTTCCCGGTGCGGGGTTTCATCGTCCGCAAGGAGCCCAAGAAGCACGGGACCCGCAACTGGATCGAGGGCCCGGTGGAGAAAGGCGGGCGCGTCGCCATCGTGGACGACGTCGTCACCAGTGGCGGCTCCATCATAACCGCGGTCAATTGCGCCAGGCTGGAAGGCCTGGAGCCAGTGGTGGCCATAGCCATCGTCGACAGGGAAGAAGGCGGGGCCGAGAACATCGAGCGCGAGGGCAATATCCCCTTCGAGCCGCTCTACCGCTACAGCGAACTGTTCAGGTGACCGCGGCCCCGGATGATGTTTGGGCGCCGGCGGGCCACGGGTAACCTGCCATTATGGATTACACCATCGATTACACCATCAGGATAGGCGGACAGGCCGGGCAGGGCCTGCAGACCATCGGCGCCGTCCTGGCGAAGCTGTTCGCGCGCCAGGGGCTGCACGTCTTCACGCACCAGGATTACATGTCGCGCGTGAGGGGCGGCCACAATTTCTATCAGTTGCGCTTCGCCAGCCGCCCGGTGCACTCGTCCCGCCGCGGCGTGGACATCCTCCTGGCGCTTGACGGCGATACCGTCCTGATGCACCAGGCAGACCTCAACCCCCGCGGCATCGTTATCTATGACTCCGCTGCGGTGAGGCGGTCTTTTGACGGTCCGGATTTCCTCGATGTGCCGCTGCGCCGGATTTCCATGGACCTTACGGGCGTGAGGCTGATGGAGAACACTGCCGCGGTGGGTGCAGTCATGGGCATCCTCGGTCTGGACCTGGGCCCCCTGGAGCGGCTCCTGGGTGAGACCTTCGAGAAAAAAGGGCGGGAGGTCGTCGACCAGAACATCGCTGTTGCCCGGGAAGGCGCTGCCTTCGCCCGGGACAACTGCCCCGAGTGCGCCTTCCAGGTGCCCGAGACCGGTGGCCAGCCCAGGATACTGCTGGACGGCAGCACCGGGGCCGGCCTCGGGGCGCTGGTGAGTGGCTGCCGATTCTACGCGGCCTACCCCATGACCCCCTCCACCGGTGTCCTCAACTTCATGGCCTCTCAGAGCAAGAGCCACGGCATCGTGGTGGAGCAGGCCGAGGATGAGATCGCCGCCATCAACATGGCCATCGGCGCTTCCTACGCCGGCGTCCGCTCCATGACCGGCACCGCCGGCGGCGGCTTCGCCCTGATGGTCGAAGGCCTGTCGCTGGCAGGCATGACCGAGACCCCGGTGGTGATCTACGTGGGCCAGCGCCCCGCGCCGGCCACCGGTCTGCCCACGCGCACCGAGCAGGCAGACCTGCTGTTCGTCATCCACGCAGCCCACGGGGAATTCCCCCGGGTCGTCTTCGCGCCGGGCACTCCCGAACAGGCCTTTTACCTGACTAACAGGGCATTCGACCTGGCTGACAAGTACCAGGTCCCGGCGTTCATCCTCTCCGACCAGTACCTGGTCGATTCCGAGTGGACCCTGGACGGGCTTGATCCCGGGCGCCTTTCGCAAGACAGCTGGCGCCTCGGGGCGGCGGAACTGGAAGGCCTGGACAGTTACCGGCGCCACGCCCTGACCGACACCGGCGTGTCGCCCCTGGCAGCGCCGGGGCTGTCGCGGCACCTGGTGGTGACCGACAGCGATGAGCATGACGAGGATGGACACCTGATCGAGGACGCCGAGACCCGCAACCTCATGGTGGACAAGCGCCTGCTGAAGAAGCTGCCGCTGATCCGGGAGGAGATCGAGCCGCCGCTGCTCTACGGCGACAAGCAGCCGGAGCTCGTCATCGTCGGCTGGGGCTCGACCTTCGGAGTCATGAAGGACGCCGTCGACGAGCTTGGCAGCAGCGAGAGCGTCGCCATGCTCCACTTCAGCCAGGTGTTCCCCTTCCCCACGCGGGAACACTTCGATTTCATCGACCTGCTGCAGCGGGCCGGGCGGACGGTTTGCGTCGAGAACAACGCCACCTCCCAGTTCGCCCGCCTGATGCGGGCCGAGACCGGCTACCAGTGTGACGACCACGTTACCCGTTTCGACGGGCGCCCGTTCCTGCTGGATGAACTGCTGGAGGCGATCCATGGCTGAACCCCAGGACTATACCGGACAGAAGCCGGCCTGGTGCCCCGGCTGCGGCAATTTCCAGATACTCAAGGTCTTCAGGGACACCATGGCAGGAACGGGGCTCGAGCCCCATGAGCTGGTGCTGGTTTCGGGGATCGGTCAGGCGGGCAAGTTCCCTCACTACACCCGCGCCAACGTCTTCAACGGGCTGCACGGCAGGACGATCCCTGTCGCCACAGCCGTCAAGCTGGTCAACCATGACCTGAACGTGGTGGCCGTCGCGGGCGACGGCGACTGCTACGGCGAGGGCGGCAACCACCTGATACACGCCATGCGGCGAAACATCGGCATCAAGGTCTTCGTGCACAACAACCAGATCTACGGCCTGACCAAGGGCCAGGCTTCACCCACCACCGGCGAAGGCGTTGTCACCAAGACCCAGCCGTTCGGTGTGCTCCTGGAGGCGCTCAACCCGATGGCGCTCGCGGTGGCCCTGGACGCCGGTTTTGTCGCCCGCAGCTTTTCGGGTGACCGGGAGCACCTTGGCCAGATGATGCAGGCGGCCCTGGCCCATGACGGCTTCGCCCTGCTGGACATCTTCCAGCCCTGCGTCGTCTTCAACAAGGTCAACACGGCAGCCTGGTACAAGGAACACACCTATCATCTGCCCGAGGGGCACGACCCGGCAGACCGGGAGGCGGCTTTCCGCCTGGCGATGTCAGACGGGGAGAAGATACCGCTGGGCGTGATCTACAAGAACAGTCGCGCGCCATTGGAGAAGCTGCAGCCGGTGATCGCCGGCCGGGAGCCCCTGGTGAGGCAGGAGTTCGATTTCGATGCCGCCGTGGCCGAGGTTGACAGGTTCTATTAACCCGCGCCGCCGGGCGCTGCCGCCGCAAGCTCTTGTTATCGGGTGGGCACTCAGAAACTGGCCCCTGGGGGACCCCCTAGTTTCATATTAGCACCGGAGCGCGATCGCTGGCATCGTACCAAAGTTTGATTTTCAGCCTGTCCCATGGCCGTACTGCGCCAGCTTCTTCTGGCAGGCGGCGCAGAAGCCCGGCCCTTTGTAATCGGTATCCGCCACCGCGCTGGAAAAGTGCATGACGCAACGGGGATCTTCGCAGTGGTCGAGATCCGCCACATGCCCGCATTCGTGGACCGCTTCCTTGAGCAGCCTGTCCTGAATGATCCGTCCGGGTTCCGCTTCCGTGCCCCCGGCAGACCCCAGGCGGTGCAGGGATACCACCGCCACGCGGGCATCACGGTCCGCTTCGCCGAACACGAAGTTCATCCGCTTGGCCCCCAGGTCTGCGTCGGTGACGCCGAGCAGCACCGCCCCGGCAGCAGACCGCTGGGACCGCCGGTCCCGCAGGTCGTCAAGGAAGACCCTTGCCGCGCACTGTCCGCTCGGCGGCTGCCTGGCGGGCGGCGGCGCGAAAGCTGCAAGATCGGCAGCGCAGTCAAAAAGGCCGGCCAGCCCCTCTGCCAGCCTGGCCCCCGCCGGCGCCGCCAAGGGGAAGTACGGCACTATCGTTATCCTCATCCACGTCCTCCATTTTCAAAGCCTTCCGTCCCTCAGGCTGAGATCGGGGAGCAGGCGATCCAGCCACCCGGGCAGCCACCAGTTCCACCTGCCCAGCAGCTTCATCGTTGCTGGCACCAGCACCACACGCACGACAGTGGCGTCGAGGAAGATCGACACCGCCAGCCCGACGCCGAACTCCTTGATGATGATCGATTCAGCCAGGGCGAAGGAGGCGAAGACGGCGATCATGATCAGCGCCGCCGTCGTGATGATGCGCCCGGTCTTTTGCAGGCCGACGGTGACAGCCTCTTCATTGGGCGCGCCCCGGTCGTATTCTTCCTTGACTCGCGACAGCAGGAAGACCTCGTAGTCCATGCTCAGTCCGAACAGTATGGAGAACAGTATGACCGGCACGAACGGGATGATCCCCTCAGTCGGCGTGAAGCCCAGGAGCCCGGCGCCGTACCCTTTCTGGAAGACCAGCACCAGCACGCCGTAAGCTGCCGAGACCGACAACAGGTTCATGAAGATCGCCTTGACCGGCAGGATCAGCGAACGGAACAACAGCATCAGCACGAAAAAGGTGATCACCATCACCGCCGCCACCAGGTACGGGAAGGCCTGGCGCAGCCGCGCCGTGAAATCGAGGGTCTCGGCGGCGCTGCCACCGACGACTGCTTCTGCCTGCCCAAAGCTGGCGATGCCGGGGATCATCTCCTTGCGGATATCCTCCACCAGCCGCCTCGTCTCCTCCCTGGTAGGCTCTATGCTGGTTACGACCCTCGCCACGGCGATGTCGCTCTCGCCGGCGATGTTCACCCTGGTAGCCGCTGCCACGGCATCTGCGGGGTTTTCCAGCAGATGATCGCGGACCGCGACGGGCTCGGAGGGCAGCTCCAGGTCGGCCAACGATTCGACCCGGGTGACGCGCCCGTCCGCGGCGAGGACAGCCTCCAGCCGCGCCAGGCCGTCGCGCGTCTCCCGGCTCAGGGCTCCGAAAGGCTCGCCGGTGTCGATGACGATGTAAATCGGCGATGCCTCTCCCACACCCCACTTTTCAGCAAGCAGATCGAGCCCCTGGCGGGAATCGGTGCGTGGTGAGAGATCCTGGCCGCCAGGTGAACCCGCCCTCATCCCGGCAACCGGCAGGGCGAGGGCCAGCAGCAGCGCGACTGAGGCTCCCAGGAAAAGCACCGGGCGTCCCATCACCATGCGGCTCCAGTTTTGCCAGAAACGCCCGCCGCCGCCCTCCGTCAGCCTGGCCGGCGCCACCCTGGCAGTGTCGATGCGCCTCCCCAGGACTCCCAGCGCCGCCGGCAGCAGGCTCACGGCGATGACCACGGAGACGGCCGCCACGACCATGCCGCCGACTCCCAGGGACCGCATGAAGATGAAATCGAACGGCACCAGCATCGCCATGCCGACGATAACCGCCGCGCCCGAGAAGACGACGGCCCGGCCGGCAGTCGCCATCGTGTTCTCCACGGCGGCGGGCGCCGAAGCGTGAAGGCGCAGCTCCTCCCGGAAGCGGCTGACGAAGAACAGCGAGTAATCGACGCCCAGCCCCATGCCGATCATCGTCACCATGTTGAGCACAAAGACCGACAACTCCTGCCTGAGACCGATGAAGTAGAGGATCGCCAGGGAGACAGTGACGCTCGCGCCGCCGAGAAGTGCCGGAAGCCCGGCGGCCAGGAGGCTGCCGAAGACAGCGATGAGGATAACGACTATCGCCGGCAGCGCGTACTTCTCCGCCTGCCAGAGGTCCCGCTCGCTGGTCTCCACCAGGTCGTAGTCGAAAGCGGGGCCGCCCAGCACGTGCACTTCCAGCGCGCTGCCCTGCCGGGCCCGGCTGCGGATCTCGGGCACCAGGGCCTTGATCTCATCCTCACCGCCTTCGAAGTTGACGATGGCGTAGGTGGCGGACCGGTCCGGGCTCACCAGCAGGTCGTTGCCGGTAGCATACCAGGTGGACACGCTCTCGACCCCGGGGATCTGCCTGACCCGCTCGGCCGAGGCGGTCACGCCGATGCGAAAGGCGCCCTCGGCGACATCTCCACCGGGTTCATGGTAGAGGATCTGGACGATGCGCCGGTAGCCCAGGCCGAATTCCTCCTGGAGCAGGTCCGCGGCCCTGGCTGATTCGCTGCCGGGAGTATCGAAGCCCCCGCCGGTGGTCACACCGGCGAGCCGCGGGGCGAAGAGGACGCTGACAATAAGCGCTCCGGCCCAGAAGATTATGAAGGCGCGGCGATACCGGAATACCGCCCGGCCCGATGTCCTGATCGATGGTCGCACCGCCCGGAAATCCTAACTCAGCGCCCTGCGGGTTGCCAACAGGGCAAGGGCGCCGCAGCACTGATGTTATGATGTAATATCTCTCGAAAGCCCCGCGACCGGGAGGAAAATTGGCCGCAGACACCGGTGGAACCATAGCCGCCCATTACATATACCTGCTCAAGGACGATGAAGCCTTGCCGCAGCTATGGTCTGCCATCACCGCCGGCGCCGAGCTCGCGCCGTCGGAGCCGTTTTCCCTGGGGCTCGCCCCCGGGCATGGCCGGCACCACGGACACGGCTGTTCCATCGTCAGCAGGTCGGGCGACGACGGCCGCGAGGTCTGCCTGGGCATGCTGGCCGAGCTGGCCGTGATCGAGCTGCGCTACCGCGGCCGGGAGGAGACAACGCCACAATCCCAGTGGCGAGGGGTCCTGGAGTCGATCGAGGCGGACCGGGGCAGGGCAGGAACCGACGAGGCCACCATCCTCGGTGAGACTACCCTGCTGGTCGCCGGCGAACTGGGCGACGATGAGCTCATCTCCGCTGCCGCCGGGGTCTTCCCCGACAGCAACCTGCTGATCACCGACATCGACCCTTCCGTCGGCGGCGGCTCGAGGCCGCTCTGGGCCTATGTCCTCGAGCGGCGGAAGGGGCAGCGCGACTTTTTCGTGCTGGCCGCCAGCACGCCGGACACGCTGGTGGAATCGCTGCTTCCGGAGGTCGATTCGGTACTGAAGAAGCTCGGCAAGACCGCCAAATACTTCGCGCACCAGCGCCAGACCATCGTCAAGGAGCGGCTCCAGGTAGACAAAGAGGTATCAGCCATCCTGCACGAACGGGTCGTGGCTGGCGGCGACACCTATGACCCCGACCGCCTCGAGCGGGACATCGCTGTTCTTTCACGCATGTTCGGAGTGCTGGCGACTGACTCCCAGCTCGTACGCCGCGCGGCTGAACAGATCGAGAAAGACCGGCACCGCCTCGACTTCGCCCTCTCCCCGGTCCGCGCCAGCGGCGGCGCCCGGGATGAGGCTACCGAGTATTTCACTACCAGGTACGACTCCGAGCTGGCCAGCGCGCGGGCCGAGGGCGTGAACCTCGATTTCTCCCGCGGCAATGCCCAGGCCGCCATCGAGGTGGTGCGGACCCAGGTCGACCTGCTGCGCGCCGGCGAAGAGGCGGCGCTGCAGGCCCAGACCAAGGAGATACTCGACCGCAGCCTGCTGCTCCAGGAGGAGCGTCTGGCACTGCAGGTGGCCGCCGGCTTCATCGAGTTCGTGCTGGTCTTCTACTATACGCTCAAGTCCTGGGAGGGCGTTGTCGGCCACGGGATCTTCGACCACGTGCCGTCGCTGCTGCGCCTGCTGGTGGTCGCCGGGGTAGCTGCCGGCGCCACTATCGGCACCCACTCGCTGGCCGCAGCCATCCGGCAGAAAAAAGCCAACGGGGGCGTTTGGCTGGCGGCTGCCCTGATCGTCATGTCGCTTGCGGGCCTCGTGACGCTCTCAGTAATGAACACATGAAGACTCAAGGAGGACGACTTTGGATGTTATCAAGCTGATCGAGGACGCCATCGAAGCCGAGCGGGAAGCGGTGAGGACCTACAAACAGGGGGCCGAGCTGGCCGAAGACCCGGAGACCCGTACTTTCTTCGAGCAACTGGTCGGTTGGGAGCAGGAACACGAGCGGATCCTCAAGGAGCGCCTGGCGACACTGAAGCTGATCAGGGGCGACCAGTCCTGAGGCATAGCCGCCGGGCGGGCAATCAGGGTGACGGCGCCCCCGGGGGGCGCGCCTCGACGCCGGACTCAGACAACGCCCCGTCCTTCCAGACGAAGTAGGTCCGCTTGAAGCTGGAAGGGCAGCAGGGGTCATCCCCCGGGGCATAGACACCCCCGGTCTCAACCAGCCGCGGCCCGTCAGTCCTGAGCTCGCCCTGGGGCACGTCTTTCTGCGTGAAAAGCAGCCGCGGCTCCCCGCCGCTCACATCCAGCAGGTACCAGTCGAGCAGCCGGTCCTTGCCCGCGCCGCGCACCATCACCAGTATCTCCAGGTCTCCGTCACCATCGGCATCGAATTCAAGGAATCCCTCCGGCGCCCTGCCCTCGCTGAGGTCTACGATGCCCGCCAGTTCCGGGGCGTCCGCTGCGAGGGCGGCGCCCCCGCCGGCTCCATAGGCTTCCCCGGCGGCGGCGGCAGGCTGGGCTGTAGTGCCGCTCGTCGCCGCGCCACCCTGCTGCTTGTCATCGCCCGCGGACGACAGCGCGAAAAGCAGGACGAGCACGGCGGCGGCTAAGACCACAGCCCCGGCCGTAGCCGCTACCGGGTGTCGTTCCAGGGGGTTAATCGCCGCCTCTCTTCCGGCGGCGGGCCGCCAGAGCCAGGACCGCCGCAGGCAGCGCCCAGACCACCAGCCAGAAACCGACTGTCACCAGGGGATTCTCGAGGTTGACGGTCGCACTGACCTCGCTGCCGGGCCCATACATCTCGAAAAGGAAGATGCCGAGCCCTGAGGCGCAGGCGACCGACCAGACTGCGATCAGATAGTAGAACAGTTTGGGTTGCATGAACGGCTGGCCGGCGGCGACGCTGGCTCTAGAAGTAGCCCAGCTCGCGCAGCTGGTCCATGATCTCTTCCTTCTCCTGGTCGCGGCCCTCGCGCTCGAAGCCCTCGCCCCGCGGTTTGGTGCTCTTCTGGGTGCAGGGTTCGCAACCGAGACTGCGGTAGCCCTGGTCGTAGAGTTCGCAGTAGGGAAGGTCATATTTATCGATGTAGGCCCAGATATCCAGTTCGGAGAAGTGCAGGATCGGCTGTACGCGGGTGTGTCCGGGGACCTCCGAGAAGTACACGTCGTTGATGCGCGCCGGCTGCTCGTCCCAGCGAACGCCCGTGGCCAGCGCCTGCCAGCCGTGCTCCTCCACCGCCATGTTGATAGCGGTCGTTTTCATCACATGGCAGCACTTGTCCTTGTCTTCGGCGATCCTGATCTCCCTGGCGCCCTCGGTATTGGTCGTGATGATCAGGTCGAGGTCCCACTCCCTGGCGATGCGGTCACGGAACTCGAGTACGGTCTTGAACTTGACTGTGGTGTCGAGGTTGAGGACCGGGACCGGCACCTTCCCCTCGCCTGCGCGCTTGAACAGGTGCAGCATGACCAGTGAGTCCTTGCCGCCGGTGAAGGTGGTCGCCAACTTGCCATCGCCCCACTTGGCCAGAGCCTCCCTGATGATCTCGAGGCTCTTCTCCTCTTTCTGCTCGAGGGTCCAGTCCTGCGTGTCCTTGATTGTCGGTTGCTCACTCATTGTCTTCCCCTAGTGGTAGTACGGCTTTTTCCGGGGCCGGTTCCGGCTGGAATCCTGCTTTCCTTAGTGAATATTGTAGCTGAACGGCAGCGCTTTTTCCGGCGATTTCGTAACTTAATCGTGCCCTGCGGTGAAAAACTTTACCGGTTCAGTTCCAGGAAATAACTGATGGACCGGTTATAGGTCTTTTCGGCCTCCGACGGGAAGTAGCAGGCGGGCAACTGGCCCTTCTGGCGGTGGTAGGTGACACAGTCGCAGCACTTGCCCTTGCGCACGCAGGGCTCATAGGTACAGTTGCAGTTCGCCAGGTTGGTCTTTTCCTTCGGGCATTCCATATGCTTCTCCCTCTTATCCCGGCCTCACCCTGAGGCTGCGCAAGCGATTGAGCGCCGCGGCGATCTCATGCCGGCGGGGCAGCGCGTAGTCCCCCGGGTGGGGGGTGCCGGCCTCGCCCGCACCGTCCCCGGAACGCCCGGCGCCAGCGCCAGCTGTTTCCTTTTCGGGATCAAATTCGGGGCCGGAGAAGGGTGAGATGATGTCCAAACCCCATTCTGCCACATCCCCCAGCAGGCAGTCCAGGGATTTTGCCAGAGAGCTGGCCCCGTCGAAGCAGCCCCGCCTGAGCCCATGCCTGATCAACTCCCCGATGGCCCTGGTCTGGCTGGTATCCACCAGCTGCTCCACGGCAGTGAGATCGATGGTCTCCCGGCCGAAAACCAGCTGGTCGGTACCGCGGGCGGAAACCTTCTCCCTGCGGCCGCGCCGGGGATCGATGCTGGCCGGCAGCGGGATGCGGCTTAAAGAGGCGTGGAAGGAACCTTTGCCCTCCGGCAACCGCCTGTCCCTGCGTCGGGATGCTATCCGGCGGGCCTCGGCGGTGACTTCGCGGGGGTGGTACTCCTCCATGGCGATGACAGTATCGGCTACCTCGAAGTAGTCCCCCGAGCCCCCCATCACGAGTATGGTCGAGACGCCCATCTCCTCGTAAAGGGCGCGAACCTGGTCGATGAAGGGCGTGATCGGCTCGCGTTCGCTGGGGACCAGGCGCTGCATCAGCTCGTCACGTATCATGAAATTGGTCGCCGAGGTATCCTCGTCGAGCACCAGCAGGCGGCAGCCGGCCTCCAGCGCCTCGATGATGTTGGCTGCCTGGGAGGTGCTGCCGCTGGCATTGTCAGTGGAGAAAGCCCTGGTGTCCACGCCGAAGGGCAGGTTGTCGATGAAGGGACTGATGTCCACCTGCTCGACCCTGCGGCCGTCCTCGGCGCGGATCTTGACCGCGTCATCACGGGTGACCACCCTTTCGCGTCCGTCGCCAGGGATATGGTTGTAGACCCCCCGCTCGATGCCTTTGAGCAGGGTCGACTTGCCGTGGTAGCCGCCGCCCACCACCAGGGTCACGCCCGGTGGTATGCCCAAGCCCTCGACCAGCCCCTGGTTGGGGAGCTCGACACTGACCCTGAGTTCGGGCGGCGCCGTGAACCTGACGGCCCTGCCGCTGTCCAGGGGCTGGTCGCTGACGCCGCTCAGGCGGGGCAGGACAGACCCGTCGGCCAGGAAGGCCACGAGCCCCAGGGATTCCAGCCGCCCGCGCAGCCACTCCTGATCCTCGGCGCACTCCACGTGCTGGCGGACGGAGTCCGGGTCGTGCGCCCCGGACATCACGGACGCCGCCACCACGCGCGGCAGTTCATCGAAGAAGATCCTGATGGCGTCCCGGGCACGGCAGCGGCGGCCGTCCGCCGGGAGGCCGACCATGAACCGGACTTCGACCCAATCCCCGTTTACCACCGCCGCGGTCCGCTCGAGTATCTCCTGCCCGCCACTGTCGACCCCGACGTACCCCGATTTGCCAGTACCGCCCCCGCCGCGGACATGTTTCTTCACCGCCCGGGCGAAGGCCCGGGCGATGAAGTCCTCCAGCGCCACGCGCCTTACCCGCCCTTCGAACAGGGAGGCGCTGTAATCCGCCTCGCTCTGGCTCACCCTCACACGCAGGCGCGAAGGCGCTGCGTACGGGTCACCCTGTACATGATCGATAGCCAGCATGTACCCAGGGAACTCGTAGACCCCCTTGATCCTGAGGTAGGCTTTGTAGCCGGCGCCATCTATCTGCTCGAGAACCTGTCTGAGCTTAGCTGCTTCCATCTTCTGTCCCCCGCCTGTGCAAATTCGTGCTGCCAGAACCTATCGGCCTGATGCCCTGCCGACGGCTTCCCGCTCCGTCACAGCCCGCTGCGGCGGCGCTTCCGCCACCGATACGCGTAGCGGTGCCCTGGCTGATGCCCTGCTGTCGCCTGTACTGACAACATCATACCAATCGCACCGGACGGACAAACCTCACGGTGGAATAATGCTAACATGGCAGGACAGCCTTCGGGCGCCGATTGACCCGCCCGATCCGTTTTCCATCTATAATTGAACCGTGTTCCCGCGACTCCTTTTAATATTCATCATCGTACCCCTGCTGGAGCTCTACGTCATCATCCAGGTGAGCTCACGCATCGGGCTGCTGGAGACCATCGTGGCGCTGGTGGTCATCAGCGCCGCCGGCGCCGCCCTGGCCAGGCGCGAGGGCTACAACACCGTCCGGCGCATCCAGGAGGAGCTTGGGCGGGGGCGCATGCCCGGCGATTCCCTCATCGAGGGCGCCGTCATCCTCGCCGGCGCGGTTCTCCTGCTGACGCCGGGCTTCATCACCGACGCCCTGGGATTATTGATGCTGCTGCCGCCCACGCGCAAGGCGGCGCTCGCTTACCTGAGAAGACGCCTGAGGCGGGGGCTGGCCCAGGGCCGGTTCACCGTCTGGACCTCCGCCGGCACTCCCGGCAGCCGGGAGCCCGACCAGCGCCGCCGGGAGCTGGGGGAATGAGGCCATGAGCCGCCTGCGCAGCCTCAACATCAACTTTCTGGTCTTTGCCGCCGGCATGACCACCATGGCCACGGAGATGTCGGGGTCGCGCCTGCTGGCGCCCTACTTCGGCAATTCACTGTTCATCTGGGCCAACCTCATCGGGCTTATCCTCATCTACCTGACCGTGGGTTATTACCTGGGCGGCCGGCTGGCCGACCGCCGCCCCGAGCCGCGCCTGCTCTATTCACTGACCCTGGCGGCGGCCGCCACCATCGCCCTGCTGCCCTTCATCGCCCGGCCGGTGATGCAGCTGGCCATCAAGGGCATCGACGAGATCTCCGCCGGGGCCTTCCTCGGCTCTTTCAGCGTCACCGTGCTGCTCTTCGCCATTCCGGTGACGATCCTCGGCATGGTGCCGCCCTTCGCCATCCGCCTGCGCGTGACCGGCGTCGAGACGGCGGGCAACGTCTCCGGCGGGCTCTACGCCCTCTCGACCCTGGGCAGCATCATCGGCACTTTCACGCCGGTCCTCCTGCTGATCCCCTGGATCGGCACCCGCAACACGATGCTCCTCTTCGCCGGGGTGCTGGCGCTGGTATCCGCCATAGGGCTCGGCAGGATCGCCTACGGCGGCGCGCCGCTCATGATCGCCGCGGCCCTGTTCATCCCCCAGGGAGCCATCAAGCCGGCGGACGGCAGCATCTTCGAGACCGAGTCGCCCTACCATTACATCCAGGTGGTGGAGCGGGGCGGCACCCGCTACCTCAAGCTCAACGAGGGCTGGGCGGTGCATTCGGCCTACAACCCCGACCGCACCTTCTACGGCAATTACTGGGACTATTTCCTGCTGGCTCCCTGGTTCGCCGGCGACAGGCCGCCGGAGGAGGCGCTCAACATCGGCAGCGCCGCCGGCACCGTGCCCAAGCAGCTGATCCATTTCTATCCCGGCGTCCACGTGGACGGGGTCGAGCTCGACCCGGACATCGTGGCGACGGGCCGGGAGTACTTCGACATGAACGAGGAGGAGCTGACCATCCACGTCCAGGACGGCCGCCCCTTCCTGAAGACCAGCCCGAAGGAATGGGACTTCATCGCCGTGGACGCCTACCGCCAGCCCTACATCCCCTTCTACCTCACGACAAAGGAGTTCTTCACGGAGGCCTTCGACCACCTGACCGGGCAGGGTGTGGTCATGATCAACGTGGGCAAGACGCCGGGGGACAGCGCCGTGGCCGACGCCATCGCCGCCACCATGCGCGACGTCTTCCCCTCGGTCTTCACCATCTCCGCCGGCAGCTTCAACGAGCTGATCATCGCCACCAGGGAGCCGTCGACAGTGGCGGATTTCCGGGGGCGGATCGGGCTGATGCCGGCTGAGGTTGCCGGGCTGGCTGAGGACGCCGCCCCGCGCTTCCGCGAGGTGGAGCCCGGCGGCGCCATCCTCACCGACGACAAGGCGCCGGTGGAGTGGCTCACCGACCAGATGATCATCAACTACGCCACAGGGGAGTAGGGGACCTCGATCAGGCTTCGCTCCAGGCGTAGCGCGGTGTTCCCGCGGCGAACGCTCGCCTTGCTGTCTCAGGCCTGCAATGCCCCTGGGCGCGACACTTTGCGCGAAAACCATAGATCCTTCGTCGCTTCGCTCCCGGGATGACAGGGAATGACTCGAACATAGGCAGGCAGGGTGATTTTCCGGAGCCTGCCGGAGGAAAATGCACCCTGTCCGGCATTCACGGCGTCGGGGATTGGAATCAGGCAAATCCAGCGGGACCGCAACCGGGCAGGCAGGGTG
Organism: Gaiellales bacterium; assembly: GCA_003599855.1. GTDB lineage: Bacteria > Actinomycetota > Thermoleophilia > BMS3ABIN01 > BMS3ABIN01 > SURF-19. The sequence continues at coordinate 30,549 of QZKG01000029.1, forward strand.
ATTTTCCGGAGCCTGCCGGAGGAAAATGCACCCTGTCCGGCATTCACGGCGTCAGGGATAGCTGACTGGAATAGAGGACAACGTCCAGTCGTGCAGATGACAAGTGCCCGGCGGGTTTGCCCCGGCCCCACTCCTCTGCTATCATCCCCTCGACCGAACAGGCGATGAGGCTCGCCTTCAACCGCCCCCGCGGGGGCTGATGGCTTCTACAGACGAAAATCTGTGGATGCCTTTTTTTATGGCTGTTTGCAGGTGATTCCATGACCAACATCCTCGTCATCGGCATCGGCGGCGCCGCCGGCGCCGTCAGCCGCTACGCCGTGGCCCTCTGGGTAGGCGGGCGCTGGGGCCGGAGCTTCCCCCTGGGCACCCTGGCGGTGAACGTCAGCGGCTGTTTCCTCATCGGCCTCCTCATGACATTGCTGGCGGAAAAATATATGGTTAGCCCGGAGTGGCGCTCGTTCCTGGTAGTCGGGTTCCTCGGGGCTTATACCACCTTCTCGACTTTCGAGTACGAGACAGGCGGGCTCATCCGGGACGGCGAGCTCCTCTGGGCGGGACTGAACATCATCTTCAGCGTCACCCTCGGCTTCGCCGCCCTGAAGCTGGGCGAATTTCTGGCGAAGGCGCTGTAGCGCGGCAGGGGAGGGAGCAGCAGATGCATGTCGGCGAGACAGTCAGCAAACTGAATATCTACGTGGACGAGCAGGACAAGCACCATCATAAACCCGTGTACGAGGCCGTGCTCGACATTCTTCGGGAGCACAAGGTCGCCGGGGCGAGCGTCTTCCGGGGAGTGGGGGGCTTCGGCGCCGACGGCGTGGTCCACTCCGCCAAGATCCTCGAGCTCTCCACCGACCTGCCGGTGAAGATAGAGGTCGTCGACGCCAGGGAGAAGATCGAGGCCATCCTGCCGGAGCTCTGCAGTGTCGTCGAGAAGGGCATCATCACCATGAGTGACGCCACGGTCATCAAGTGCCAGGCGTGACTCCGTCGATCCTGAAGCCATTCGTGAACCGCCGCCTGAAAGGCCTGCCCCCAAACTGATGAAGGTACTCGTCCTCTCAGACATCCACGGCAACATCGACGCCCTCGAGGCCATCGACGAGCCCTGTGACCGCATCCTCTTCCTGGGCGACGTGGTGGACTACGGGCCGGAGCCCGCCGCCTGCATAGAGTACCTGGCAGAAAACAACGCCCTCAGGGTGCGCGGCAACCACGACAACGCCGTGGCCTTCCGGGTGGACTGCGCCTGCGGCGAGGCCTTCAAACATCTTTCCGTAATCACCCGGGAGTTCATGTGGCAGGTCCTGGGACCGGCGCAGCTGGAATGGGTCGGACGCCCAGCCACCAGCCTCGAGCTGCTGCAGGGGGGCAAGAGCATCTACGCCACGCACGCCGCACCCACGGACAACCTCTTCAAATACCTGACCCCGGACACACCCGACGACGAGCTGGCCCGGGAAGCCGAGGCCACCAGCGCCGACATCATCCTCACAGGGCATACCCACAAACCCTTTGCCCGCGAGGTGAGTGGCAGGCTGGTGGTGAACGTCGGCAGCGTGGGGCAGCCGCGGGACGGCATCCCCCGGGCAAGCTACGCCGTCATCGAGGACGGGCAGGTGGAGCTCAGGCGGATCGACTACGACGTGGAACGGGCCGTCAGCCGCGTGTTGGGGATGCCCATCGACCAGGAAGCCGCCCGCCAGCTGGCCTTCATCCTCGAACACGCGCAAGCGCCGCCGCTCTGAAAGAAGGTGCGCCGCGCTCCCTAGCGCCGGCGGTAGAGCTTCAGCATCATGAGCGGGAAGTCATGGGCCTCCACCGCCTCCCACCCCGGCGCGAGCGCCTCCTCCACCACTTTCGCCGAAGAGAACTGGCCCGGGACGTCCTTGCCCTGCAGCAGCCAGACGCGCTGATAGCGGGAGAGGTCGCGCTCCAGCCGCTCGCGCAGCTCCTCCCCCTTGAGCGCTTCCATCACCTTGCGTTCGTGGTAGCCCTCGATGTAGCCGTCGAGGTAGCCACTCCAGCGGTCACCGCCCCCGGGGAAGAAAGCGACGTCGAGCCGCTTCGGGTCCATGAAGCCGCCGACGACATCGATGTTGTCCATCAGGTAGAAGTCGGCGGCCACGACGCCGATGTGCTCGGGAAAGCACATCAGCACGTCCCCTTCCCGCCGGCCAGCGTCCACTACCGCCATGATGCCGCGGAAATCCTCGTTGTGCCGGATGCCTGTCTCGTAGACCGTGGTCAGGGTCAATCCGGCGATGATGCAGGCTCCGGCGATGGCCCCCACGCGGCGGGGAGCCCTCGCTACCACCACAGCCATGACGATGAAGACCGCCGGCGCCGCCCAGGCATAGTATCTCCCGGTAGTTTCGAGGCTCCTGAGCATGAGTAGCGCCACCGGGCCCGCCACCATGATCAGTCCGAAGAGCGCCAGGGCCACCATGCGCCTGTCAGCAAAGAGCCTTCGGACGCGGCCGCTGAAGAAGGTGGCGGCCAGGGCCAGGGCCCAGAGGGCCAGCAGGACCGCCTTCAGCTTGCCCAGCAGCGGCACTGCCGCCTGGGAGCCCATCCGGTGATCGGCATAACCCATCAGGAGCACCAGGGGAGCCCGCACCATGCCGAAATACAGCCGCTCCAGCGTCGCGAAGGACAGGGGGTTGGCGGGCTGCATGTCGCCGAAGTAACGGCTGCTTGCGAGGATAAGCGCGGCCAGCGCCCCCCAGAGGAAGGCCTGGCTGTAGAGCATCGGCCGCCGGCTGTCGCCTGCCTTTCTGGCAAGGACGACGAACAGGACGGCCTCGGCGGCGAGCAGGATCTCCGAAGAGAAGTGCGAGTAGACGGCCACAAGGGTCACGGCGGTGTACGCCGCCCAGTTCTTCCAGCCGCCCCGCAGGCAGCTCCGGCCCAGCAGGTAGAGGGATGCCAGCGACAGGGCGATCACCCAGGAGTAGGAGGTGGCGTCACGCGAGTACCATACCAGCAGCGGGGAGCAGGCGGCAAAGGCCGCCGCCCAGAGCCCCGTCCGCCTGGTGAAGAATTCCCGCGCCGTCAGGAATGTGAGCAGTACGGTGACGACGCCGATCAGGGCGGAAGGCAGGCGTGCCCAGAACTCGTTCTGGTCGATGCTGCCCCAGAAGACGCCGGCTATGTTGAACAGCGGCGGGTGCTCCGACGCCAGTATTTCGGGTATAAGCCTGTCGAGGGGCAGCTTGCGCGCCCAGACGACGTAGAGTTCGTCGTACCAGAGCCCCTCGTAGCTCAGCCAGGCGAGGCGCAGCAGCGCCGCCCACCCCAGGATCAGGGCGAGGATGAGCCAGGTGAGGTGCTTCTGCTGAAGCTTCCCGCTTCCGCTTCTGGTGGCGCTGCTGTCCATTTCAGAAACGATGATACCATGCCCGGCGGGGACTTCCCTCGCCCATAGCAGCGCCTCCATGGCTGCCCCTCGCACGGGGCGCCAGCCCCACTGGAGCGGGTCGCAGGCCCCGCGCGTTTTGCATGGCGGGACAATACGGTTATATTAATGGCTGAACCCGAACCATGGGAGCGCTTGTCATGACCGCTGAAAACAGCAAACAGGGTCAGGCCGGAGAAGAGGCCCGCCCTATCGCCGTCCAGGTGCAGGCCGGCTACAAGCAGGGTGAGCAACCGCGGGCTTTCGAGCTCGACGGCAAACGTTTCACCGTCCTTTCCATCAGGAAACAGTGGAAGGAAGAATCTGACGAGGGGCGGCGCGGCAAGGTGTTCTTCCGGGTACACACCCACGAGGGTCGCAGCCACGACATCGCCCGGGACGAGAACACCGGCGAGTGGACCCTGGAGCCTTTCGCCAGCGGCCGTGGCTGAGCAGGGGCCACAGCCGGAACTCAGGCGAAACCCGATAACCGGTGAGTGGGTCATCATCGCCGCCGGCAGGGGCAGGCGTCCCCACGCGCCTGACCGGATGCCGCAAAAGGACCAGCCGGACCATGAGTGCCCCTTCTGTCCCGGCCGGGAGGACCAGACCCCCCCTGAGGTCTGCGCTTTCCGCGACTCCGACGAGTCCGACTGCCCCGGCTGGAGCGCGCGCACCATTCCCAACCGCTTCCCCATCCTCGTGAGCGACGCTCCCGGCGCCGGGGCCGGCGCCGCTTACTCCCCTGATCGCCAGCCGGCCCTGGGGGCCAGCGAGGTCATCATCGACACGCCAGTGCACGACAAGCCGCCCTGGGAAGTTGGGCTCGACCAGACGGTCGAGATGCTGAAGATGTACCAGGAGCGGATCGTGGCGCTCAGGGAGGAGAAACGGACGACCTACGTCCATATCATCCGCAACCACCTTGCCGGGGCAGCCTCATCTCTGGAACACCCCCACTCACAGCTGTTCGGCCTGCCGTTCATCCCGCCGACGGTCGACGCCGAGCTGGACGGCTTCGCCAGGGCGAGCCTGGGCTTGCCCGGCTGCGTCATGTGCGACATGGTGGAGCGGGAGGAAGAGGCTACTGAGCGTGTGGTGGCTGCCAACGACGGGTTCATCGCCTTCTGTCCCTTCGCCTCGCGCCTGCCTTACGAGACCTGGATAGTGCCCCGCCGGCACCAGGTCCGCTTCGAGGACTGCGCCGAGCTGGAGTCGTTCGCCGGTATCATCATCCAGGTGATGCGCGGCCTCAAAGATGGGCTGGACAACCCCCCGTTCAACTACTGGATCCATACCTATCCCCTCCGCGGCGAGACGCGCCCCTATCACTGGCACCTGGAGATCCTGCCGCGCCTCACCGTCCCGGGCGGGCTGGAGCTGGGCGCCGACGTCTGGGTAAACATAGTCGCACCGGAAGAGGCGGCGGCCAGGCTGGGCGCCTAGACCGGGGGGCGGCTCGCGGCCGGGCAGGGCCTGGCGCCCTATCCCGGATGTCGCTGGAACAGCTTCAACACCAGCGGCCCCTCGAACTCCCAGCTGCTGATATTCTCCCATTCCTCCCCGAGGGCCTCATCCACGACGTCGCTGCGGGGGAAATACCTCTCCTCACCGTTGCCGGCGATTATCCACAGGCGGCTGGCTCCCGGCAGCTGCCTGTCCAGAAACCGCCGCAATTCCTCTCCCGACAATGGATCGTTGATCTCGTCCTCCAGGTAGCCTTCCCACTTGTCGCCAGGAGGCCCGGGGAACATCACCTCGCCGGCCTCCTCGTCCACTATCCATCCACCCAGGACCTCCACCGGCTCAGGGCTGTAGTTGGCCATGGCCACCACGAAGTGATGCGCCGGGAAGGCCATGAGGATGTCGCCCTCCCGGTAGTTCTCACTCACAGTCTCGACCACGGCACGGTAGTCCCAGACCCTGGTCGTCACCACAGGGTAGGTCAGCCAGCCGCTGACGATCAGCAGCGCCACACTGGCCATGAGCGCGATCCGCCGGCCAAGCAGGGCTATCGGGGCGGCCAGCAACAGCAGGAGCTCCGGGGCGGCCACCAGATAATAACGGCTGGAGAGATCGGCCACGTAGACCGGCTGGGTGGCAAGGACGACCACCGTGTTCAAAAGGACAGCGGTCAGCACGCAGGCGGCGAGCGCTGCCGACTGCCTCGCCGCCAGCAGCTCCCTCGTCCTGGCTGATGCCAGTATCAGCCCCACCGCGACCACACACAGGACCAGGAAGGGCGCCCAGAGTTCGCCTGTCGGGATATGGTTGGAGTCCGTCAGCATCAACAGCGGCGCGCGGCCCAATGCGGCGGCGATATCGGAGACCCACGAATGCCCGATGGGGTCCACCTGCTGCTGCGCCCCGCGGATATACAGCAACCAGACAGCCGCCAGCAGCGCCAGGAAGCTCTGACTGATAAGCCATTGCCTGAGCCGCCGGCGCGGCCCGCGGTCGAAGAGCAGGTAGAAGACCGCTTCCGCCACAATGAAGGTCAGCGCCAGATGATGGCTCGTGATGGCGACCACGCTGGCCGCCACGAACACCCCCCACCAGAGCGCCCTGCCGCGCCTGACCCCCAGAACGAGGAAATACAGCGAGGCGGTGGCTGCAGCTATCATCAGCGCCATGTCCGTGCCTTCGCTGGCGTATCGCACCAGGGGCGGTGAGAGCGCGGCGAGCGCCGCCGCCCAGAGCCCCGTCCGCCGCGAGTAGAGCTCGCGTCCCAGGCGGTAGACCAGCCAGACCGTCGCCAGTCCCGCCACAAGGGATATGGATCTCAGGCGCAGCTCCCCCGCCCCGGGGGTGAACCAGAAATGCCCCAGCAGGTAATAGAGGGGAGGGTGGCCGGAGGGAGGGACTTCCGCCATCAGCTCACCCAGCGAGAGGCGGCTGGCCCAGACGGTGTAAAGCTCATCGTACCAGAGGCTGTTATTGACGGCACGCACCAGCCTTATGGCCGCCGCTGCGGCCATGATCGCTGACAGGAAGAAAAAAGCCGCGCGGTCGTTCGGCCGCGCGGCGCCCGATCGGTGGCTGGTTCCCAAGGAGTCTGTCCCCCTGATGGCTTCCTGGCACGATTATCGCATTTTTATCAGCCCCTGGCCATTTAGTCCGCCGGGCCGCCGTGGCCATTTGTCAATCAGTCGTTTTTTGGCACATAAAGGGTCAGCGCGTAGGAAGCGTCGAAATCCCAGCTGCCGGACACGCGCCAGCGCTTCCCGAGCGCCGCGTAGATCATGCTGCTGTCGATCACCCCCCTCCCGCTCTCGCTTCCCTCGAGCAGCCAGAGTCGCTTTGCCCCAGCTGCCTCTGCTGACAGCTTGTCTTCCAGCCCGGCGCCCGCATACAGCTTCCTCTCGCTGGATAGAACGTCCCGGTAGCCTTCCCAGGTCCCGCGCGTCGAGCCGTCGAACATGACCGAACCCGGCTCTTCGACGATGATGTACCCACCCGAGACAGGGGGCGCTTCCTCCAAATAGTAGGCAACCGCGACATAACAATGGTTGACAGGAAAGCAGAGCAGCTTGTCGCCGGGCTGCATTTCCCTCGATACCGTCGCCATGGCAGGGGCAAACCCGTCCCCGCGCTCGGCTGTGCGCGCCTCGAACAGAATGAGCGAGAAAGCAACGACAGCGGCCACGCCTGCAAACCTGAGCGGCGGCGGGGCTGCTGCCAGCAAGGCCGCCAGGAGCAGGGCGAGCAACGGCGCGGCGACCACCAAATACCGCTCTGACACCGAGTCGATGCCGGGTTCGGACAAGGTCAGCGCCAGGACCACCGTCCCAACAGTGACTATCAGGAACGCGGCCGACAGGGCAAGCCACGCGCGCCCGGCCAGGACGCGCCGGACGCCCCCGGCGGCGGCCAACCCGGCCAGGACCGCCAGCAGGGCAGCCGTCTTCCACCAGAGACCTGAATCATCGATGCCGGTATCGGAGAACAGCATCAACAGAATCGCCCGCGCCGCCTCTTCAGCAAGCTCGGCAAGTCTGGGGTTGTGGGGCCCCATTGTGGCGACCGGCGTTCCCCGGTTAACCAGCAGCCAGCCGGCCTGAAGCAGTGCCACCGGGACCAGGCTGACCAGCCAGACTGCGAGCCGCGGGCTCCCCGCCCGCCGCGCCAGCAGGAAGAAGACCCCCTCTGCCGCCAGCAATAACAGACCCAGGTTGTGAGAGAAAACGGCCGCCGCAATGAACAAGGTATAGCCGACCCAGTCCCGCCTTCCACCCCGCCGGATGCCCCGGGCCAGAAAGTAGAAAGACGCCAGGGCCGCCGCCCCGAAGAAGGAATAATCGGTCACGTTGGCCGAGTAGAGGATGAGCAGGGGGGAGCAGGCCACGAACAGGGCAGCGCACAGCCCCGCCCGTCGCGAGAAGAGCTCCTTCCCCAGCAGATAGGCGAGGGGAACCGACAGGACGCCCGCAGCCCAGGATACCAGCCCGGCCCAGGCATAGCCCGCCCCCGGATAGAACCAGTAGTGTCCGATCAGGTAATAGAGGGGAGGGTGCCCCGAGGCATAGACCTCCTGGGGGAGGACATCAAGGGGGAGCCGGGCAGCCCATAACGTGTAGAGCTCGTCGTAGACCGGTTCGCCCCATAAGAGCGACAGCAGGCGCAGTGCGGCTCCTGACATGATGACGACGGCCAGCAGGAAGGGGTACGAGGACAAGGGGCCGGGCGCCCGCTTCCCGTGGGTTTTCCCTGAATCAGCCTCCACAAGCCGGGATTCTACCACAGCCTGCGTGACATGGCCCCGCTGCTTCGGCACTCAGGCGTCACGCTGGTAACGTTTCATGACTAGCAAGGGGTCAGCGAAAACTTCCACCGGTCGCCAGCCGGCCTCCATTAGCGCCTGCTCCACCAGCGGGACCTCTGGATAATGGTTCACCGCCCCGGTGCCGGAGATGTACCAGAAACGGTCCCTTCCCTCCAGCTCCTCGTCCAGGCGCTGCCGGATCTCGTCGCCCTCGAGGCCGTAGAGCTCCCCGTTGAACAGGTAGCTGGCCCGGTAGCCGTGCCAGGTCACTCCCGGCGGCCCGAAATAGACGATCTCCGGCGTGACAAGATTGATGAAGCCCCCGTAGATGTAGCGATCGCTGTCCAGGTAGAAGTCGGCGGCCACGACGCAGTTGTGCTCCGGGAAGCAGAGGACCATGTCACCTGGCTGGCTCTCGGCCTCCAGCGTATGCATCAGGCTGCGCCAATCCTCATTGTGGCTGATGGAGAGGTCGTAGATGGTTGCGAAGAGCAACCCGGCTACGGCTACGCTGCCTGCTGCTGCCCCCACTTTTCGGGGCGCTGCAGCCACAACGGCTGCCAGCAGGATGAGAAGGGGCGGGGCGGCCCAGGCGTAATAGCGTCCGGTGGCGGCGGCGTCCCTGAGCAGCAGAAACGCGATCGGGCCGGTTAGCAGGACAGTGGTGAAGAGGGCGAGCGCGGTGATCCTTCGCGTGAGTATTGCCTGACGCACCCGCGAGCTCGCAAAGGGGATCGCCAATAAGATAAACGTGAAGACCAGGAGCGTGAGCTTGTTCGTGGACAGGAAAGGGACCGCGGCGGGGGAGTCCAGGGGCTGGTCGGTGTAGCCGATCAGCAGTATGTATACCGCGTTGCCCGTGCCCCTGAGGAATTTGCCCGCGGTTTGAAGCGAGAACGGGTCGGCGGTATCCAGCGGCCGGCCAAGGCTCTTGCCCGTCGACAGCATCAGCACAAGCGCCGGTAGCAGCAGCGCCTGGCAGGCGAGCCAGGGCTTAAGGCCGCTGCCCCGCTTGCCTCTGATCAACAAGAAGAAAACCGCTTCCGCCACGAGCAGCACTCCGGATGTCAGGTGGGAGAATACAGCTATGGCAGTGACGGCTGTGTAGGCGCCCCAGTTGCCCCAGCCGCCGCGCAGGCTGGCGCGGGCCAGCAGCCAAAGGGATGCCAGGGAGACAACGATGACCCAGGAGTAGGAAGTGGCGTCGCGTGAATACCAGACAAGGAGAGGGGAGACAGCCGTGAACGCCGCCGCCCACATGCCCGCCCGGCGCGCGAACAACTCCTTTGCCGCCTGGTATGCCAGGAGCACGGTGGCAGTCCCCACGAGGGCGGAAAGGGCACGCACCTGGAACTCGCCGTGGCCGATATAATCCCAGAAGTAACCGATCACGTTGAACGCTGGAGGGTGCTCAGAGGCGAAGATCTCGGGCAGCAGCTCCCCTAGCGGGAACTTCCTTGCCCACACCACGTAAAGCTCGTCGTACCAGAGGCTTTCCCGGCCCAGGGTGAAGAAGCGCAGGGCGGCCGCCACGCACGTCAGCAGTATGAGGTCTGCGTTTCGGGTCAGCCAGCCGCGGCCGGACCAGGCCCTGGGTGTGCCTGTATCGTCATCGTCCATGCCTGTAAATGATACCACAGGTATACCGTCCGGTTCCGAGACAGACCTGGCCCGAACCCGTACCGCCTGCGGCAGTTGCTATACTTGGGGGCAGACAACGATGGACAGCGGCGACGACAAATCCTTCCTGCACGAGCACCGCGAAGCAGTATTCAGGTGCGTCAAGTGCGGCGCCTGCCAGGCAGTCTGCCCGACATATCAGGCCACCGGCGACGAGGCCCAGGTGGCCCGCGGGCGGCTCAGCCTGCTGGAGGCGGTCCTGGACGGCCGGCTGGGGATCACCAGGGGCCTCGACGAACGCATCTCGAAATGCCTCGGCTGCATGGCCTGCGAACGAATCTGCCCCAGCGGCTTACAGATTCATGACATCTTCCTTGCCGCTCGCTCCGGCATGACCGCCGCCCGCGACAGCCACAGACTGACGCGACAGGCTGTCAGGAGCGCCGCCAGGGGGTCGGCAAGCCCGTCGAGCGTAATCCGTACCGCCGGGATCGTAGGCGAAGCAGTCTATAACATCCTGCCCGGCAGCCGCCTGGCCCCATGGTGGCGAGACGGCCGCAAGAGATCGCTGCCGCCGCTTGGCCGCAAGACGTTTACCGACATCGCCGGCGACGAGACAAGCTTGTCCGGCGCCCGGCGCCGGGTCGCCCTCTTCCCCGGCTGCGCTACGAACCTCGTCTACCCCGGGACGGGACTGGCTGCGGTCAAGCTGCTGGCAGAAGCCGGCATAGAGGTCGCGCACCCGCGGACCCTCCAGTGCTGCGGCTTGCCGTTCCTCTCCCTGGGAGATCGCGAGTCAGCCCGTGCCGCGGCCGAGGAAAACCTCTCCCTCCTCACCGGGCTGGGCGCCGACACCATCGTCACAGTCTGCTCCTCCTGCGCCCTCATGCTCAAGGCACTGCTGCCCAGGCTGTTGGGAGAGGAGCGTGAAGACGCCGCCGCCCTCGCGGCGTCGGTCAGGGATATCCACGAACTGCTTGCCGGCGGGGAACTGGGGGCCGCCGGCCCGCAGCCAGCCGCCAGGGTGACCTGGCACGACCCCTGCCACATGCGCCACGGCCTGGGCATGTCCGCGGCGCCCCGGGATATACTCGCCGGCCTGGGGGGAATAGAATACATCGAGACCGGAGCCGGATGCTGCGGCGGGGCAGGCGCTTTCAGCTTCCTGCACTACGACCTGGCGCTCAAGATAGGCCGGCCGCGGGCCGAAGAGATAGCCGCCGCCGGCGTGGACTTCGTCGCCACCGGGTGCCCCGGCTGCCGCACACACCTGACAGACGTCCTGCGGCGCGCCGGCTCGGATGCACGGGTCGTCCATACAGCCGAGCTGGTAGCCGGCCTGGTTGAGCCGTGAGTACTTGCGTGTCATCAAGCTGGAGGGACCAATGCAGGATTACATCTTCGATGAGTTCAGGCAGGTCGGCGAGGACCTTGTCCGGCTGCGCCTGACCAGCTCCCACGGCGGCAACATGAGCATCCGCCATCAGGGGCGCATCATCATCACCACCCATTTCGCCATGCTCGGAAGGCTGCAGCCCGACGACCTCGCCGAGATGCCCCTGCGGGAAGCGCCCGACCGCCTGCTCAGCGAAGCGTCCAAAGACACGGACCTGCACCAGCAGTTCTACCGGTTCACCCCTGCCGGCGCCGTGATACACGCCCACCCGGCCCACGCGGTAGCCCTTTCCCTGGACAGCGATGTCATCGCCCCCAGGGATCTTGAGGGCGCGGTATTCCTGCGGGAGATTCCCGTGGTCCTTCCGGAAGAGGTGATGGAACAAGCGCCCCAGCTGCTGCAGACCCACACCGGGATCATCGTCCGCGGCCACGGCAGCTACGTGGTCGGGCGGACGCTGACGGAAGCTCTGGCATACACCTCGGCGCTCGGATTCACCTGCGAGGTTGCCTGCCTCCACCGGTCCCTTCATCAAGAGATGGGACAGTAACTGGTAAAAACGGTATGATGCAGCATGCGCCCGGCCGTGCTTCCACCGGCTGGCGCATTGTCAACGACCATCACTGCTATGACTGCTGAACTGGCGATCATCCTGCTGGCGCTGGGTCTTGCCGGAGGCTTCTTCTCCGGCTGGCTGGGCATCGGCGGCGGCATCATCATGGCGCCACTCCTGCTCTACGTCCCCTCCTGGCTGGGCGCCGGGGCACTGGACATGAAGACAGTGGCAGGCCTGACCATGGTGCAGAGCCTCTTTGCCACCGGCTCGGGCGTGATCGTCCACCATCGGTTCAGGTTCGTCAGCAAACCCCTCGTCGCCTGGATGGGCGGCTGCATCGCGGTCACTTCCTTCGCCGGAGCGCTCCTGTCACGCAACGTGTCCGCCGACCTCCTGTTGGGCATATTCGCGGCCCTGGCAGCAATCGCTGCCGCCAGCATGTTCATCCCCTTGAAGGAAGGCCCCAGGGATGCCGCTGCCGACGAGATCGATTTCAACCGCGGCCTGGCTGCCGGCTTTGCCCTCGCCCTGGGGTTCACGGGCGGCCTCGTCGGCCAGTCGGGCGCCTTCATCATCATCCCTTTCCTGCTCTACGTGCTGCGGCTGCCGCTGAGGGTGGCCCTGGGCAGCTCCCTGGGCATAGTCCTGCTGGCAGCCATGACCGGGACCGCCGGCAAGATAATGGCGGGTCAGGTGGACTACTCGATGGCGCTCTTCTGCGTCGCCGGCGCCCTCGCCGGCGCCCAGGCGGGCGGCTACCTTTCCCGGCGCACCGCCAAGGGGATGCTGCGCCTGGTACTCGCCCTGCTGATACTCGCCTCGGCCTTGCGCATGGTCGCTGACCTGGTCATGCACACAGGGGACTGACGCCGCGCCTTGCCCCCATGCCGGGTGATGATAGAATCGTCTGAGTTGTAAACCGGAGGAGGTGAGCGCCATGAACGGAGGAGAGGAGATCCGCCTGACCCGGCTGGCCCATGGAGCCGGCTGAGCCTGCAAGGTGAGTCCGTCGGACTTGCAAACAGTGCTGGAGCAGCTGCCTCCGGTGACCGACCCGCATGTGCTCGTCGGGACCAACACCGGTGACGACTGCGCTGTCTACCGCATCGATGACAACCTGGCCATCATCCAGACCGTGGATTATTTCACCCCGGTGGTGGATGACCCCTACGATTTCGGCGCCATCGCCGCGGCCAACTCCCTCAGCGACATCTACGCCATGGGGGCCGAGCCCTCGTTCGCTCTCAACGTCGCTGGTTTCCACACCCGCGAACTGTCGCTGGACATCCTGGTGCAGATCCTTAAGGGGGGCGCCGACAAGGCGGCCGAGGCAGGCATCCAGATAATCGGCGGCCACACGATCGACGACAAGGAACCGAAGTACGGACTGGCGGTGACAGGCATCATCGACCCGGCGAAGGTGATCACGAACTCCGGCGCCCGGGCCGGCGACGTGCTCATCCTGACCAAGCCGCTGGGCAGCGGCATCATAACCACGGCGATAAAACGGGGGCTGGCCGGCGAGGCTGCCATCGCCCGCGCCACCGAGGTAATGGGTACGCTCAACAAGGCAACTGCCGAGGTCATGGTCGCTGTCGGCGTCAACGCCTGCACCGACGTCACCGGTTATGGACTGCTGGGGCACCTGGGGGAGATGACCCGCGCCAGCGGTGTCGGCGCCCGCATCCATTCCCGGGCGGTGCCTGTGATCCAGGCAGCCAGGGACCTGATTGACACAGACATCGATATCGTCCCCGGCGGCTCCCGGAACAATCTCAGATATGTCGAGCGGTTCGTCAATTTCGACCCCGGCCTGACCGCGGCTGAAAGACTGGTTCTGGCGGATGCCCAGACATCCGGCGGCCTGCTGATCTCCTGCCCGGCGGAGAAAGCCGACGAGCTGGAAGCGTCGCTCGCGGACGCCGGCGCCCTCGTCCATGCCCGGATCGGGGTGATGGAAGCCGAGGACGACACCGGCCGCATCGACGTGGAGCCATAGGGCCTCACTCCTTCTTTGGCCCCGCTTTGCCCCTGCCGGCCGCCCGCTCCATGGCCGCGTCGAACTCCGGCGCCCGTATCAGCCAGTCATGCCGGGCCGCCATCTTCGCTGCTGCTTCCGGGCGCAGCGTGTCCGGCTCAGCCAGCAGCCGGGACAACCGCTCTACAAGCTCCTTCTCGCTGCCGTAGAGGAACTGCGGCCCCGCCAGGGCTGGATAGTTGAGCCGGTCCGGCAGCAGGGGATGGCAGCCGCAGTGCATCGCCTCGACACAGGACATGCCGAAGAACTCGTGCAGGGCGGTGGAGACCACGATGTGGCTCGTCCACAGCAGGCGTGCGTAATCACCGAAGCCAGGCGCGTAGCCATAGTGCACCAACTGCTCAGCGAACTCATCCCGGGCGGCCAGGAACTCCTCCGGCTCCTGCCTGGTGTTCATCCCCGCCAGCGCCAGCTCGAACCGGACCCCCCGCCGCCTGACCGCCGCCAGGGCCCGGAAAAAGCCTGCCGGATTCTTGTCATACTCCCAGCGATGGTTCCAGAGCACGCGCGGTACCGTTCCCCGCTGGGCACGGTGCCCGTCAAGGGCGTTCAGGTCCACGCCCGGTTCGAGCACCCGACTGTTCTCAAAAGCCGCGGGGACACCCTCGAGATCCTGGTAGTCCGGGAAGTGCTTCAACAGGCGGGGCAGCTCATCGAAGAACTCATCCCGGTGATATTCAGAGTTGAACCAGGACTCGTCTGCCGCGACCATGCTGGACCAGTTGATGCAGGCATAGGTCAGGTCGCGCTTCTGGTAGGGCGGCATGGGGTAGGTGGCCTGGTTCTCGTGGAAGTAGATGACGGCGGGGGTGCGGCTGAAGCGGGAGCGCGCGAGGGAGAGGAACACGGGCAGGTTGAGCATGTCCGTGGCCAGGATGAGGTCGAACCCCCCCTCCAGCTCGAGCGCCTGGCGTGCCAACGTTACGGCGCCCCCGTGCATGCGCCACTTCCAGTAGCGCGCGGGCAGGCTGAGGATGGTCAGCCGGTGGCGGCTGTGACGCTTGAGCCCTTCAAGGAAGAAGCGATGGGAGCCGCCGAAATAGGGCTCCAGGGCGAGTACGCGCAAGGGTTCCGGCACCGCCTTCCTCCTTACCGGCTCCAGCAGATCAGGGACCCTTTCAGTCTATCGCGAGACACGGCTTCGCCGCTATGGGGTTGGGATCTTTCTGCCTCCGGCAGCAGCCGGGGCAGTCGCTCCTAGGCGGCCTTGCGGCGGCCGCGCAGCATCTTCTGGAGCTCTTCTTCCAGGGCCTGAAGACTGAAGGGCTTGACCAAAGATGGGTTGCCGATCTCCTCGAGGTACTTGCGCGTTTCCTCGTTAACCGTATCTCCCGAGATGAAGATGAAGCAGGCGGCGACGTCGGGGTTGACGCTCTTGACCGCCAGGTGCAGGTCGGCGCCGTTCATCACCGGCATCTTGATGTCGCTTATGACGCAATCGTAATCATTGGTTCCGATGAGCTTCAGTGCATCATCTCCGTTGCCGGCCACATCCACTTCGTGGCCGACGCGCCGCAGCGTCTCGGCAAGGACCTCCCTCACCGACTGCTCGTCATCCACCAGCAGCACCCTGCCGGAAACGGGCGCCGCCACGCCTTCTGCCGGGCCGAGCATGCCGCTTTCCACCGTCCCCACCGGCAGCTCGACGACGAAGCGCGCTCCAGCGCCCGAGGGAGCCCCCTCGGCCCAGATGCTCCCCTGGTGCTCCTCCACGATGCCGTAGCAGACGCTCAGGCCCAGGCCGGTCCCCTTGCCGACATCCTTGGTCGTGAAGAACGGGTCAAAGAGTCTGTTCCTTATCTCCGCGGGAATACCGGGGCCGCTGTCAGTGAAAGCGATGCGCACGATGCCTGAGTCCGCCGATGAGGAGATCTCGAGAGTGCCGGCCTTACCCTGCTCATGGATGGCCTGCTCGGCATTGGTGATCAGGTTGAGGAAGACCTGCTGCAGCTGGTAGCGGTCGGCGGCGATCTCCGGCAGGTCGCTGTCCAGGTCCGTGCGCAAGGTGACATTGTTTACCTTGAGGTCGTACCCCTTAAGCCCGACGCAATCCCTGATCACTTCGTTGATGTTCACCGGCTGCCGCTCCGGCTGGTGTTTGCGGGCGAAAGAAAGGAGCTGGCGCACGATGCGGGTGGCGCGGTCAGCCTCGTGGGCTATCGCCTCGGCGTCCTTCTTGGTCTTTTCATCGATATCGTCACGCATCATCAGGAGCTGGGCGTAGCCCGTTATCCCTGTCAGAGGGTTGTTTATCTCGTGGGCCACCCCGGAGACGAGCTGCCCCACGGCCACCATCTTCTCCGAGGTCATCATCCGCTGGCGCATCTGCTTGGACTCGGTGATGTCACGCAAGAAGTGAACGCCACCGGTGAAGGATCCCTGGTTATCGAAAATGGGGTCTATCGCCACCTCGAAGATGCGCCCGTTCGCCGGGCCCGATTCGAACTTGACGGTTTCCATCCCCGGGGAGGAATGGGCCAGGGCGCAGGCGTCGTCCTGGCAGATGATGCCGTGGAAGCGCGCACGGCAGGGCTCCCCGGTGAAATCCTTGACGCTGCCGCCCAGCATCCTCGCCGCTGAGCGGTTGAGCCTGACGATCCGGTGCTCGCTGTCGACGACCACGATGCCCTCTGCCACGGCATCGAAAGTCGTCTCCCACTCCGCCTTTGCTGCCGCAACGTGGCGGAAAAGCTCCTGGTTGGCAAGGGTCAGGGCCAGCTGATCGACTATCGGCCGGAGTTCCCGGACCACCCCGTCATCGATGTGACCCTTCTCCAGGCTGCAGAGATTGAGGGTGCCGATCACCCTGTTCTTGACGATAAGTGGCAGGTTGGCGCATGAGCGCACCCCGGTCCCGGCAAGCATCTCGTCCCAGCTGAAGCGCATTTCGTCGAGCAGATCGTCCCGCAGGACTGGCTCCTTGTGCTCCACTATCCACTCCAGGACAGAGCCGGGGAGGGGGAAACGGTCGCCCCTTTCCAGGGGGGCGCCTTTCTCGGCAACTATGGCTTCGATGCGGGCATAGTTCTCATCCAGCAGGGTAACGCTCAAGCGGTCGTAATCTGCCAGCTTGCGCACCTCTTGGGCGAAGGTGTCGAACACGTCCTCGAACATCAGGCTCGACGTCAGGGTGGAGACGATGCGGTTGCGAGCCAGCATCTGCTCGGAATAGCGCACCCTTTCCTCGTAGAGCATCGCGTTGCGCGCTGCGATCGACATCTGCGCTGCCATGAGCCGGAGCAGGCGCAGGTCATCCTCGCTGAAGGCGTCGAACTGTTTCTTCGCCAGGCAGAGGACTCCCAGGACGCTCCCGGCTTCGGCCTTGAGCGGTACGATCGCGGCCGAGCGCATGCCGGTGCCGACGAGCGATGCAGGGCAGCGCCGCAAGCGCCGCAGGTCGCTGAAGACGATCGCCTCACCAGACTCCAGGACCCCGATCGGGGCTGTTCTGCGGTCAAGGAACATCAGGTCTTCCGGCGCGTCGGAGTCAAAGCCCTCGACTGCGGACAGCCTCAGCCGGCCCTCCCCCTCCTCATCCAGAAGGAAGACGGCGACGGCGTCAAAGCGTCCGCCCTTGTATATCTTCCCGACCCCGGCCTTCAGGGTGTCCTCCAGGTCCAGGGTGCCGGTCACAGCCGAGGTCAGGCCCTGCAGCTCCTCCAGTTCGGCGCTGTGCTTTTCAAGCTTCTTCTTGGTGTCGTGGATCTCTGTGATGTCATGCAGGACCACCGAGCGGCCTACCTGCTGCCCCTCGTCGTCCAGCACCGGGATGATCCCGCAGCTGAACCGTCGGCCTTCCAGGGTGAGCTCGGCCTGGCGCACTGCGTTCGCCTGGAAGACGTCACAGCGCTCGCAGGCGTCACGCTTCTGACGGAAGGTCCCCTGGATCTGGTTGTGGCAATACGTGCCGCACTGCAGCCAGCAACGCAGGTCGTCGCTCT
This sequence comes from Gaiellales bacterium, assembly GCA_003599855.1. Classification (GTDB taxonomy): domain Bacteria; phylum Actinomycetota; class Thermoleophilia; order BMS3ABIN01; family BMS3ABIN01; genus SURF-19. The sequence continues at coordinate 48,262 of QZKG01000029.1, forward strand.
CGTAAGAGGGGCATTCGGGGTGGGTGCACTGTTTCACTTCCCAGCATTTGCGCATCTCCGGCGGCGTGATGGACGGCAGGCTGATGAGCTCCTGCAGCGCAGGCACTCCGACCTCCTTACCGCCCTCGAGCTCGATTGCCGTCCTGCCCAGGGCTTTTTCTGCGGCCGGGTTGAGGGAAGCGATCACGCCGGCGTTATCCAGGACTATGATGCCGTCGCCGATGCTCTGGTGGATCGAGCGGATGTTGGCTTTCTCGCGCTCGAGCTGCCTGGTCCGCTCATCCAGCGCCCTGGCCATCGTGTTAAAGGTCCTGCCGAGTCGGGAGAGCTCACTCGAGCCGCTGGCGTCCACCTGCTGCGCAAGGTCGCCATCGGCCATCCTGCGCGCCGCCGCTGCCATCTGCCGCACCGGCGAGACCAGCCTCCGGGCAAAGAAGAAAGCGGCGCCCAGGCCGGCCAGCATCGCAGCGCCCGTCGCTCCCAGGGCAATCAGGTTGGCATTGCGGGCGGCCACTTCCTGGTCTCGCAGGGTCTTTTCCCTGTCTACTTCCAGCAGCGATTCGATGCGGTCATCTATAGCCTGCATCCGTCCTATCTCGGACTCGACTTCGTCCATGAACAAATCCAGATCGACGCCGACAGCGCCTCTGCCGGGCATGATCACCCCCTGGTCCACCAGGCCCTGCACCCGCTCCCCAAGCGCCATGAGTATTTCTTCACTTTCCGCATAAAGCCGTTCCTGCTCCCGGAAGGTAGCGCTGTCCTCTTCCGGGGTGCCCGACTCGGCGGAAACATGGGTGTCCCGGGACCAGTCATGTTCAGATTGCGCCTCGGCCCAGGCGCTCTCGAACCCCAGGAACGACGAGGGGGTGCCACTCTCGATCATGTGGCGGATCGAGTACCTCATCCGAAGCGTCGCTTCCTTCATGCTCCCGAGGGCGATCATCGACTCGTCGTGCAGGCGCGCCTCGCGCGCGAGGCTGTTGACGTTATTCTGTGCCTGCAGGAATGCCGTGAGAGATAAACCGGCGGCGATGACAGCAGCGATAAGCGCCGGCGTCGCCACCCTCAACGTCAGGCTGGTCCTGACCCTGTTCAGGAATGAATGATAGTTACGCATGGCATCAGAAGGCAGCCGGACTTTTTGGACATGCTGCCGCCACATTCGATCTTTCTTCGGATTGCCCTTTCACTGCTCCCGCCCACCCCTGCATGGATACGCTGCTGTTAATCCCCTATCGGCGGAAAGTGGCAGGAAATGAGGGTAATCGTGCCCGCGTCGAGGACGGGCAGGGCAAGCAGCGGGTCACTCCCTGAGCTGTCCCGCTCCCCGGATGACGTATTTCGACCCGGTCATCTCCTCGATCCCCATGGGGCCGCGGGGATAGACCTTGTCGGTGTTGATGCCGCTGGCGGGTCCGATGCCGAAGGGCAGGCCGTCGGTGAGGCGGGTCGATGCATTCCAGTAGGTGGCGGCGCTGTCGATGAGCGCGAGGAAACGCTCGGCCTGGGCGGCGTCCTCGGTTATGATGGCGTCGGCCAGGCCGGAATGATGGCGGCGTATGTGTTCGATGGCCTCGTCGAAGCCGGAGACCACCCTGAGCGACAGCACCAGGTCGAGGTACTCAGCGTCCCAGTCCGCATCGCTGGCCTGGCTCCATCCGGGCACGACCACCCGCGCCCTGTCATCGGCGCGCACCTCCACCCCGGCAGCGGCCAGGTTTTCCGCCAACGCGGGCAGCAGCTCGGCGGCTATCGCCTCGTCCACCAATACCGTTTCCACGGAGTTGCAGGTGCTCGGGCGGTTGGTCTTGGCGTTATTGATGACCCTGACCGCCATCTCCCGGTCGGCGCTCGCCTCTGCGTAGATATGGCAAAGTCCCCGATAATGCTTCATCACGGGTATCTTCGAGCTCTCCATCACGGCGCTGATCAGGCGATGGCTGCCCCGGGCGATCACCAGATCGATCACGCCGCCCAGGCCCAGGAGCTCAGCGACCGCCTCGCGGTCGGTGGTCTCTACGAACTGGATGGCACCGGCGGGCATGCCGGTGGCCGTCCCCGCCTCCGCCATGCAGCGGGCGAGAACGCTGTTAGAGTTGATGGCCTCGGAGCCGCCCCGCAGGATTATGCTGTTGCCAGCCTTGAGGCAGAGCGCGGCGGTATCAGTGGTCACGTTGGGGCGGGCTTCATAAACGATGCCGATGACGCCGATGGGCGTCCGCACCCGGGACATCTCCATGCCGTTGGCAGCCTTCCATGACCGGATGACCGTACCCACAGGGTCGTCGAGCAGAGCCACGTCACGCAGGTTGCTGGCCATAAGGCGGACCCTGTCTTCATTCAGCAGGAGGCGATCCAGCATGGCCCGCGTCAGACCTTTGGCTTCACCGGCTTCGATATCAAGCCTGTTGGCCGCCTCGATCTCGCCGAGACGGTCCTCCAGGGCATCCGCCATGGCGATGAGGCAGGCGTCCTTGATCCGGGTGGGCAGCACCGACAGTTCATGCGCTGCCTCTTTTGCCGCCCGTGCCTGTTCAGTAACCGTTGTCACCTGTCTGATCCCTCCGCAGTTAACGAGCCTGCATATTATATAGGAAAGCCGGGCATGTGTGCCGCAGTTTGTCCTGGGCCTGACGATGCAATACAATCATTAGGTTCGATTGAACCCTTTAACCGTCTGAAAGGAGAGCACGATGGTCAGTGCCGCAGATATCAATATACCGCTGGACGTCCCTCCAGCGATGCACGATGAGTACGTGGCCAATTTCAATCTCATGACCCATGGCACCGGGCGCCTGATGCTGTTCGCCGGGGACCAGAAAGTAGAGCACCTGAACAGCGACTTCGTGGGAGAGTACGAGCTGGGCCGGATCCCCGAGGACGACGCCGACCCCGAGCACATGTTCCGCGTCGCCGCCGGGTCGACCATCGGCGTCTACGCCACCCAGATGGGCATGATCAATATGTATGGCCGCGACTATTCCGACGTCAGCTACCTGGTCAAGCTGAACTCCAAGACCAACGCAGTCAAGGGCAAGACCATGGATCCCTTCAGCGACCAGTGGCTCAGCGTCCAGGACGTAGTGGACGTGAAGAGCGATTCCGGCCTCAGGATCCCGGCGGTGGGTTACACCGTCTACGTCGGCAGCACCTACGAGCATGTCATGCTCACCCAGGCTGCCCGCCTGATCAACGACGCCCACAGGAACGGCATGCTGGCGGTTCTCTGGATCTACCCCCGCGGCAAGGATATCCCTGACGAGAAGGATCCGCACCTGATCGCCGGCGCCACCGGCGTGGCTCTCTGCCTCGGGGCCGACTTCGTCAAGGTCAACTATCCCAAGGCAGAGGGCAAGGACTCGGCGGAGATCTTCAAGGAGGCCGTGATCGCGGCAGGCCGCACCCGCGTCGTCTGCGCCGGCGGCTCCTCCACGGACTCCCGCAAGTTCCTGCAGCAGCTGCACGACCAGATCCACGTCAGCGGCGCCCAGGGCAATGCCACCGGCCGCAACATCCACCAGAAGCCCCACGATGAAGCCGTGCGCATGTGCAATGCGATCTCGGCCATCACCCTGGCAGGCATGTCTGTGGATGACGCCTTCGCCATCTACCAGGGCGAGAAGAGCCTTGAGTTCAAGGCGGCGGTATAGCACACCGAGAACGTAGCGTGACAGGAGTTTTCCCTTTATACTGGGCTACGTGATCCTTGATTGCCATACCCACGTTTTTCCGCCGGAGATAATAGCAAACCGCTCGCGTTTCCTCGAACGAGAGGACTGGTTCGCGCGCCTCTATAGCAGCGAGAAGGCGCGCATGGCCAGCGCCGAAGGGCTGATCGAGGAGATGGACCGCTGCGGCGTGGACAAGGCTGTCGCCTGCGGCTTCGCCTGGAATGATTTCGGCCTCTACGCAGAGACCAACTCCTATATCGCTGATGCGGTGTCCCGCTTCCCCGAACGCCTCATCGGTTTTGCCAACGTGCCACCGCTGCATCCCGGAGCCCTGGAAGAACTGGAGCGCTGCGACAGCCTGGGGTTGAAGGGGATCGGCGAGCTCAAGCCGTTCGGGCAGGGCTTCGACCTGAGCGAGGACATCGACAGGCTCAGGTTCCTGGCGGAGTTCGCGGCAGCCAAAGGGATGCCCCTGCTGATCCACCTGAGCGAGCCTGTCGGCAAGGACTATCCCGGCAAGGGTGGCACTTCACCCCGCAAAGGCTATCATTTTGCCAGACTCTTCCCTGACCTGAAGCTCATTTTCGCCCATTGGGGCGGCGGTCTCCTCTTTTACGAACTGATGCCGGATGTCCACCAGGATCTATCCAACGTCTACTATGACTGCTCGGCGAGCCCTTATCTATACGACACCGATGTCTATAAGCTGGCTTTCTCCCTGCCCTGCGAGGACCGGCTGCTGTTCGCCAGCGACTACCCTCTGATGCGGATGGACCGCTGCCTGGAGGAGGTCCGCTCGGCAGGCCTCGCCTGCGATCAACTGGATGCGTTCATGGGCGGCAACGCCGCTGCTCTTTTCGGAGAGGGGCCCCTGTGAGCCTGCGAGAGGTCCTTGAACAGCTTTCCCGGGGGGAGATCACCGTGGACGAGGCCGCCTCGCAGCTGGCCGTGTCAGGGATAGCCGCCCTGGATGATTTCGCCCGGCTCGACATCGGCCGCCACGGCCGCAAGGGCATTCCCGAAGTCGTCTATGCGCCAGGCAAGTCGGTAGAACAGCTTCTGGGGATCTGCGGTTCCCTGCTGGAACACTCAGGGCGGGCGATCTTGAGCGGCATCGACAACGGCCAGCTTCATGCGGTGGATCAGGCCTTCGGCGACAAGGTCGCGGTGGCTGTGGAAGAGGCTGGCTGCCTGGTGCTGCGAGAACCAGGCCACGATCCAGGGCCGACCGGCGGCAGGATCGGCATCCTTTCAGCCGGCACGGCGGACATCCGGGTGGCGGAACAGGCACGGGTCATCGCCGAGGAGATGGGCTGCGAAGTCATCAAGGCCTATGACGTCGGCGTCGCCGGTGTTCACCGGCTGCTCGAACCGCTCAGGCAAATGGTTGAAGCCAGGGCCGGGGCCCTGGTGGTTGCTGCGGGCATGGAGGGGGCGCTTCCTTCGGTGGTCGCCGGCCTGGTGCCGGTGCCCGTGATAGGGCTGCCAACATCCACCGGCTACGGTTTCGGCGGTGACGGGGTGGCCGCGCTCATGTCCATGTTGCAGAGTTGCTGTCCCGGTCTCGTGGCGGTTAACATCGACAACGGCGTCGGCGCCGGGGCCACCGCGGCGCTGATAGCCAACAACGCTGCCACGGTTAACGCCCCGCGATAGGCTCTGGCGCCTCAAGTCACCTCTCCCGGCTCCGATATTCTCAGTAACCAGCCGCAACATGCAACAACACCGGGGGAACCTGCCTGTGGTCGCACCAAAACTGTTACTTGTGCTTCGTGAGAATTTTGAAGAGGTCATCAGCCGCTGGTTGGACGGCTGCGAAGGGCGCATAGCCGAGGAGTTCGAGCAGTTGCTAAGAACCCCCATGGGCCATAGCTTCGGCGCCTCCATGTACAAGCTGGCGCTCCGCTACCTGGAGGCCGAGGAATATGAGACTGACGGCATCCTGAGAGAAATACGCAGCTGCGCCAGCGACGCATCTTTCCGCCGCGCCGCAGTCGGTTTCGGCCTGCCGGACATTATCAGGACCGCCACCGCCTTCCGCGAGGCGATGCAACAGACGCTCCTGAACCATTACTGCTCCGGCGACTCTGACGGCGAGGCCCTTCTGGAATGCTTTGCCCTGCTGACCAGCCTCGGCGACGCCATGGTCGAGGGGGAAGTCGCCGGCTTCTTCGTCTTCAGCAAGTTCGGCGATGACGACGAAGAGATGGCAGAGGCTGTCTAGCCCTTAAAACAGCGTCAGTCCTTCTTCCCGCCAGACTCCCATCCGCCGGTATTTCTCGAAACGCTCTTTCTTTCTTTGCAGCGGCGATACCGTTTCCAGCTCCCGCAGGCTGTCTTCCAGCGCCTCCTTGAGGATGCGGGCTGCCCCTGCGTAATCCTTGTGAGCCCCTCCGCGCGGCTCGGGCAGCACTTCATCGACGACCTCCAGCTCTTCCAGGTCGGCGGAAGTCAGCTTCAGTGAAGTGGCGGCTTGCTGCGCTTCGGATGAGTCACGCCAGAGGATGGCAGCGCAGGCTTCCGGGGTGATCACGGAGTAGATCGAGTTCTCCAGCATCATGACCCGGTCAGCCAGCGCCAGGGCCAGCGCGCCGCCGCTGCCACCCTCGCCGATGATGACCGCAACCGTGGGGACCTGCAGCTTTGCCATGCACATCAGCGATGTGGCGATGGCGCTGCCCTGGCCTCGCTCCTCGGCGGCCACCCCGGGAAATGCGCCAGGTGTATCTACCAGGGTCAGGACCGGTATATGGAACTTGTCCGCCAGACGCATCAGCCTCTGTGCCTTGCGATAGCCTTCCGGTTTGGGCATTCCGAAATTCCGGTAGGTGCGCGAGGGCAGGTCCCGCCCTTTCTGATGGCCGATCACCATGATGGTCCTCCCCTGGTACGCCGCCAGCCCGCCCACGATGGCGGGGTCGTCTGCGAACAGCCTGTCCCCCTTCAGCTCGATGAAGCCGGGGAACATATGCTCGATGTAATCAAGGGTATAAGGACGCTTGGGGTGCCTCGCCAGCTCGACCTTCTCCCAGGACGCCTTGTCCGGCTGCCGGCCGCGACCGAGCTCCATCAGGCGGTTACTGATCTTCGCGATCTCGTCCTTTAAATGCACGCCAGGGAGCGTTGGCAATCGCCTTAACTCGGTCAAGCGCTTCCGCAAACGCCCCTCCTCTTCCTGCAGGGCGCGCTTTTTCTTCCCAAAGGGGTTCGAGGGCACAGGCTACACCTCCCTCCAGCATTCCCAGGATCTGGACCAGGCGGTCCTTGAGCTCGTTGCGGGGGATAATGATATCGACCTGGCCATGGGCCATGTTGGACTCGGCGCGGCCGAAGTCCTCCGGGAGCTTTTCCTTGATGGTCTGTTCTATCACCCGCGGCCCGGAAAAACAGAGCAGGGACCCGGGCTCGGCGACGATCACATCAGCCAGCGTCGCAAAGCTGGCCAGTACGCCGCCGGTGGTCGGATGGGTCAGCACGCTGACGAAGGGGATGCGGGCCTCGCCAAGCAGCTCCACGGCACAGGTGGTCTTGGCCATCTGCAGCAGCGACAGGATCCCTTCCTGCATCCGGGCTCCTCCCGAAGCAGAGAAAACAAGCAGCGGATACCTGTTCTCGATTGCAGCTTCAGCGGCGCGCCAGAACTTCTCACCCACGACGCTGCCCATGCTGCCACCCATGAAACCGAACTCCATGACTGCCAGCACCACGTCCATCTTGTGGATCCTGGCTGTGCCGGTCACGATCGCCTCGTTGAGCCCGGTTTCGCTCTCGGCCTCGTCGATGCGGTCGCCGTAAAGCCTCACGTCGAAGAATTCCAGGGGGTCGGCGGAGCGCAGGTGGGGCGCCAACTCGTTCCAGGTGCCCTCGTCGGCCAGCTGCGCCACCCGCTGCCGGGCGGAGACTCGCAGGTGGTGGCCGCAATGATGGCATACCCTGAGGTTGCTCTCCAGCTCTTCGCTGGTCAGGAGCTCCTTGCAGGACGGGCAGCTCTCACCGCCCTTGATGCTGCCGTTGGGCCCGCGATGGCTTATGTCGACTGAAACCTTGTTGGCCATGTCTGGTACTCGTCAGTGAGTGCGAAAGACCAGCGTAGCATTATGGCCACCAAAACCGAAGGAATTCGATGCGGCGACCCTGACCTCGCTCTCCCGGGCGTGGTTGGGCACGTAATCCAGGTCGCAGGCCGGGTCCGGGTGCTCCAGGTTGATCGTCGGAGGGATGACGCCGCGATCGATGGCCAGGACGCATGCTGCTGCCTCCAGTGCGCCCGAGGCGCCCAGGCAATGGCCCATCATCGACTTGGTGGAGCTGACGGCAACGCTGTCAGCGCTGTCTCCCAGCGCCATCCTGATGGCGCGGGTCTCGATCTCGTCGCCCAGGGGGGTCGAGGTGCCGTGGGCATTGATATAGTCCACCTCTGACGGTTCTATGCCCGCAGAGGCGATGGCGTTGGTCATCGCCCGGGCAGCCGCCTTGCCGGTGGGTTCGGGAGCGCTGATGTGGTAGGCGTCGGCGCTCATGCCGTACCCGATCATCTCCGCGTACACCTTGGCGCCACGGGCCTCGGCACGGTCCAGGTCCTCGAGGACCAGAACGGCGGAGCCCTCCCCCATGACAAATCCGTCGCGCTCGCTGTCGAAGGGGCGGCTGGCCTTCTCCGGCTCGTCGTTGCGCTCCGACAGCGCTTTCATCGATGCGAAGGCAGCAATGCCTATGGGCGTCACCGCCGCCTCGCTGCCGCCGGCCAGCATCACGTCCGCCGCCCCCCGGCGGATAATCTCGAAAGCGTCGCCAATGGCGTTGCTGCCGGCTGTGCAGGCAGTGCAGATCGTGCTCACCGGCCCCTGGGCGCCCAGCTCGATCGACACCTGGGCTGAGGCCATGTTGGCGATCTCCATGGGGATGAACAGAGGGCTGATACGGTCCGGCCCCTTGTTGAGCAGCACCTCTACTTCCTTCTCAAAAGTCCTGACGCCACCGATGCCGCTGGCGACGACGACGCCGATCCGTTCCGGGTCCGCGCTGATGTCGAGCCCGGCATCCTCGGTGGCCAGCTTCGCTGCTGACACTGAGAGCTGTGCGAAGCGGTCCATGCGCCGCGCAGCCTTCCGGTCGATGAAGTCGGTGGGTTCGAAGCCGGCGACCTCGGCGGCGATCCTCACCCTGAAGCCTTCGGAGTCGAACAGGCTGATGGTGGCAATGCCTGACTTTCCCGCAGTCAGGGCTTGCCAGTAGGGCTCCAGGCCGATACCCAGCGCGGAGACTATCCCCAGGCCTGTCACAGCCACGCGCCTTTCGCTCATATGCCCATGCCTCCGTCGACCGGGATGGTCGCCCCTGTGATGTACGAGGAAGCGGGCGAGGCCAGGAAAAGGATCACCGAAGCGATCTCGTCCGGTGTTGCCAGCCTGCCCAGGGGGGTGGCGGCGAGTATCTTCTCCTTGATGCTTTCGTCCAGGCCCTCGGTCATGGCCGTCTGGACATACCCGGGCGCGACCGCGTTCACGCGCACGCCGCGAGGCCCCAGCTCGCGGGCCAGGGACTTCGTCAGGCCGATGATCCCGGCCTTGGCCGCGGCGTAGTTGGCCTGACCGGCATTGCCGCGCCGGCCGACGACGCTGGCAAGGTTGATGATGGAGCCGCCGCGGGCCTTCATCATGCCCCGGGCCACCGCCTTGCTGCAGAGGAAGGAGCCGCGCAGATGAGTGGCGATGACGGCGTCGAAATCCGCCTCGCTCATGCGCATCACCAGGCTGTCCCGGGTGATCCCGGCGTTATTCACCAAAATGGATACCTGGCCCAGGCCCTCTTCCACCTTCTGCACCATGGCCGTCACCTGCCCCGGGTCGGAGATGTCCGCCTGTACAGTGATGGCCCTGGCCCCCGCGGCCTTGAGCTCGCCGGCGAAGGCGTCGGCCTGGGTCATGTCGCCAAGATCATTGACGGCCACCGCCGCACCGGCTGCCGCCAGAGCTTCAACCGTGGCGCGGCCGATGCCCCGGGCGGAGCCTGTAACCAGGGCCACCTCGCCCGCGAGCACCTTGTTAGCATCACTTGTGTTGTTCAATTTCTCGTCCTTTTCTGGTTGGCTTTGCCCACCGTCGCTTCTGTCCTGCTCACCCGCCCCGCAAGCATGCCAGGGTCTTTTCCAGGCTGGCGGCATCGGAGACGTTGGCAGTAGCCACGTCGGTGTCGATCCTGCGGATGAGGCCGCTGAGCACCCTGCCGCTGCCGACCTCGACAAACCGGTCGACCCCTTCGGCAACAAGTCTTTCGACTGTCTGGCGCCAGAGAACCGGCGACACGACCTGCCGCTCCATCAGTTCCCCCAAGGCATCGGCCTCTTCATAAGCGCAGCTCGTCGATGAAAAGAAAGTCGGCTGCGGCTCCTGGAAGACGGTATCGGCCAGGACCGCCTTCATGCGGTCCGCCGCCTCGCGCATGAAGGGGCTGTGGAAAGCGCCTGAGACCGGCAGCAGGACCGCCTTCTTCGCCCCGGCCGCCTCCGCCAGTGACATGACCGACGTTACCGCCCCGGCGGCGCCGCTCACCACCAGCTGGCCCGGGCTGTTGTAGTTGACCGGCCAGACCTCCCCCGCGCCGGCGCAGATCTCCTCGACCTCCTCGTCACCCAGGCCCAGGATCGCGGCCATCGCCCCCGGGCGCGCTGCCGCCGCCTCGCTCATGGCGGCTCCGCGCTCGGCTACCAGCCTGAGACCCTGGCTGAAGCTGACGGCTCCCGACGCTGCCAGGGCGCTGTATTCGCCCAGGCTGTGACCCAGGACTACGTCGGCTTCCACGCCCTCTCGGGAAAGGACCGCCAGCGCCGCCGCGCTGCTCACATACAGCGCAGGCTGGGCGAACTCCGTCTGGTTGAGTTGCTCCGCCGGCCCGTCGAAACAAAGCCCGGCGACGTCCCAGCCCAGCTGTGCTGATGCCTCACTAAAAAAGGCGGCCGCCTCTTCGTGGTCGCGGCAGAGCTCGCTCCCCATGCCTACAGCCTGGGAGCCTTGCCCGGGAAACACGAATGCCAGTCTGCCCATCAGCGGTCGCCCTTACCGGTGCAGGTCGACTCTGTCGGGGATAGCGGCGGCAACCGCCTCCGCCTCGGCGACCACTTCAGCGATGATCTCGGCTGCCGGCTGGATCTTGTCCACCAGGGCGACACACTGCCCCGCCATCATCGAGCCGTCCCTGACGTTGCCCTCTCGCATCGCCTCGCGCAGCTTCCCGAGCCCCAGGTTCTCGATGTCTTCCACGGTGCACTTGCCGGCGATAAAGTCTTTCTCCCATTTCTCATACAGGTTGGCCAGCTTGTTCTTGAGGGCGCGCACCGGATAGCCCACTGTCCTCGCGGTGACCACGGTGGCCCGGTCGCCGGCCTTGATGAACTTGTTTTTGACTTCCTGGTGCACCGTTGATTCCTCAGCGACCACGAAACGCGTTCCCATCTGCACCCCCTCGGCGCCCAGGGCGAAGGCGGCTACCACAGCCGCGCCATCCGCGATCCCGCCCGCGGCGATGACCGGCAACCCGATGGCGCGGGAAACCAGGGGGGTCAGCACCATGGTGGAGGTGCCGCCGATATGGCCGCCGGCCTCCTCGCCCTCAGCGATGACCGCATCAGCGCCGTGCTGCTCGGCTCGCCGCGCCATCGCCACTGCGGCCACAACGGGCAGTACCTTCACGCCCTGCTCCTTGAAAGCAGGTATGATGCTGGTGCTGGTGACAGCGCCCAGGGTGACCACGGGCGGCTTCTCTTCCATCAGCACCGCGGCCTGTTTCTCGAACTCCGGGTTGATCATGATCATGTTGACGCCGAAAGGCCGGTCCGTCAGTTCCCGCGCCCTCTGCACCTCTTCCCGCAGCATCTCCGCAGGCATGGCGCCGGCGCCGATGATTCCCAGCCCGCCGCCGTTGGAAACGGCGGCGGCCAGCACGGCGTCGCTGACCCAGGTCATGCCACCCTGCAGGATAGGGTGTTCGATCTCAAGCAGGTCACAGATTCTGTTAGGCATCTCTCTCTCCAGCTCTCTTTATTTCACCGCAGCGGACAAGGCACGAGCCCCAGGAAAGGCCGGCCCCGAAACCTGTCATGAGCGCCAGGTCTCCGTTTTGCAGCCTTCCCCCGGCCACCGCCTCGTCGAGGCACAGCGGTATCGACGCACAAGAGGTGTTGCCGTAGCGGTCGAGATTGGAAAAGACCCGTTCGGGGGGGAAGCCCAGCTTCCTGGCCGCGGAATCGATGATGCGGATGTTGGCCTGGTGCGGGATGAACAGGTCGACATCGCCGACCTCGAGGCCGTTCTCGGCCAGCACCTGCCTCGCTGACGAAACAATGATCCTGGTGGCAAACTTGAACACCTCGCGCCCGTTCATCTTCAGGTAATGCAAGCCCTCCGCCACTGTTTCGGCGCTCGCCGGCAGCCTGGAGCCGCCCGCGGGGAGGCTGAGTTCTCCGGTGCCCGACGGGTCATTGCCCAGCTCGAACCCCACGATGCCTGCCCCGTCCGAGGCTGCGGGCCTCAGCAGCACCGCTCCGGCCGCGTCTCCGAAGAGCACCGCTGTGCTGCGGTCAGACCAGTCTATCATTTTGGACACCACGTCGGCACCTACCACCAGCACCGTTTCGGACTGCCCCGATGCGATGAACGAGCTGCCTGCCGCCAGAGCGTAAATGAAGCCGGTACAGGCCGCGGAGAGGTCGAAAGCGGCTGCGCCGTCTGCCCCGATAAGGCCGGAGATGAACGATGCTGTGGAAGGGAAGAGCATGTCCGGCGACAGGCTGGCGGTGATGATTAGGTCGAGCTCCCCGGGCCTGACGCCCGCCGCTTCCAGCGCCCGCCGGGCCGCCACCGCACCCAGGTCCGAGGTGCAGTGACCGTTCTCGGCGATATGACGCTCGCGGATGCCGCTGCGCGTAGAGATCCACTCATCGGAGGTATCAAGGGTCAGCGACAGGTCGTCGTTGGTGACGATCCGGTCGGGCACGTAAGTGCCTATGGCGGCTATTTCTACCTTGCGGTTTTGCATGGGTTATCAGAAGCCTTCGGGTCGTGCCGCCGATATGGCCGGCGGGTGGCTTTTACGCTTCGGCGTCGGTGATGGCGAAGGTCAGGGTCGCCTTGCAGACGAGCTCGCCGTCGACGGTAGCCTTCGCCTCCCCCTTGCCGATGGCGCCGCGCATCCTGGTCATCTCGACCTCGAGGCGCAGTGTGTCCCCCGGCCTGACGATGCGCTTGAAGCGCACGCCATCGATGCCGGCGAAAAGGACGAGTTTGCCACTGTTCTCCGGGAGGGAAAGGGCCGCTACGGCTCCCGCCTGGGCCAGGGCCTCCACCTGCAGGACTCCGGGCATGATGGGATTGCCGGGAAAGTGCCCCTGGAAGTAATACTCCTCGGCGCTGACGCGCCTGAGCGCTACCGCATGCCTGCCGGGCTCCAGTTCGACCACCTCATCCAGCAGCAGGAACGGGTCGCGGTGGGGGATGATCTCCATTATCTGCTCACGTGTCAGCTGGGCCATGGCCCGTCCTCCTCTTGACCTTTTCTCCTTGCCTGGCGGCTGCTACCGACCGTTATTCAGGCGCACAAAAGATTATCATAAATCGCCCTTTTCTGGCGCGGGAATGGTGCGGGGCGGCCTCAAGGGCCGCCCCGACTGCCTGCCTGTTGTACAGTTTGCCGTCTCTGGGAGCCCCGCCTACCGGCGGCTCCTCGTGCGGACGAGTCGTGACCCCGCTCCCGCGGCCAGCAGAACTGCTCCCCCGGCCGCCAGCGCCAGGGTACCGGAGGTAGCTCCCGTCGCCGGCAGGGCGCAGTTCATCAGGTTGACGCTCGTGGCGGTCGCGTAGGGCGAGCTGGCGAAAGTCGCCCAGATGCCCCAGGCTCCGGAAGTGGTAGCGTATGTCTTGCCGGAGACGTAGGGGTCGTTGACTATAGCCGGGATCGTCGTCGCCAGCGACCAGTTGCCGCTGCCGTCCGTGGCGGCCGTTCCGAGGTCGGCTATGTAGATGAGCGACTCTCCGGGCCCGCCGGTATACTGCCTCAAAGTGACCGACACGGTTGTGTTGGCGGGAGCCCCGCTCCCGCTGACAGTGACCGCGCCGCCGATGCAGACGCTGGGGCCCGGCGACACATTCAGGGTGCCGACGTCATAGGCGTCCTGTCCAGCGCCGGCGCCCGCGACGCCGATGGCCAGCACCAGCGCGAGGGCGATGGTCGCCGGGATCATGACTGACAACCTTCCTGGTTTCATTTTCTCCCCCTTGGTTCATTTGCCCGCGGCCGGCCACCGCCGGCCGCGGGCCTTATCTTCCATGCTGTTCCGGGGCGACAGGCCCTCCTAGGCGCGCGACCTGTGCCGCCACACGCTTATGCTGAACCCGCCCGCGGCCAGCACGGCGAGGGCCAGGGCCAGGACCGTGGGTGCCTGTGGTGCCCCGGTTGCAGGCAGCGCCTTCGAACAGTCGACAACGGTGAGGTCGCCCACGGCTGTATAGCCTGTGCTGAGGCCCACCACTTCCCACTCGCCCGCGGGGGTGGCGGTCGTTGTCTCATTCGCATTCATCGCCGTATACGGCACAGTAGCCGTCAGCGACCAGCTGCCCGCGCCGTCCGACATGGTGTCTCCCAGGTGGGCGCTGGGCCACATTCCGGGTACCTTGTAGTTCATTCCGACGGTAATCGGAGAACTTGCCGGAGCGCCGGAACCGCTCAGGGTTATCGTTCCGCCGATGCAGGCACGTGAGCTTGGCCCGATCGTGATCCCGGCGATGCCATAGCCGTCCTGGCCGACTCCGGCTGACGCTCCCAACGACACCACCAGGGACACAACCAGCAGCAGCGCCCCCATCAATGTTATCCATCTTTTTCGACTTTTCATGAGCAAACCTCCTCGCTTGCGCCAATAAACCTGACTTGCGGCCTGACGGGTCATTCCCCGATCCGTGGCATTGTGAACCTCGCCCGACAAAAAAGGGGCGGCCCGCCAGCGGGCCGCCCCGTCGAGTCGCGCCTGTGTCCGCGAACCCGTTTTCCTTTAAGCTATGCTCTCCTGGTCCTCATGATAATTAACCCCGCAAGCACCGCGGCGGATGCCAGGGCGAGGACGATCATGGTCCCGTTGGCTCCCAGGCCGCTGCCTGTCGACGGCAGGGTGCAGCTGGCGATGTCCAGCATTCCCAGCGACATGTAGTTGCCGCCGTAGGAGTAGTCGTTGGTCTCGATCCACCAGGTGCTGCCGACTCTCACGGGAACGCTGCTGCCTGCCAGCTCAGCGGGATTGCCGCCGTAGGTCACCGTCGCCATCGAAGGCACTGATGTCGTCAGGCTCCAGTTGCCGCTGCCGTCAGCGGTGACCGTTCCCAGGCTGACCGCATAGCCTCCCTGCGAGCCCCGCATCATGCTGCCAGCCGAGCTCGTCATGGCGACGTCCAGGGTAGCGCCTGCCGGCGCGCCCACGCCACTGAGGGTCATGGATTGCCCGATGCAGAGAGAGCTTCCCGGGGAGACTGTGGTATCGCCCACAGGATAGGCGTCCTGGCCGACGCCGGCCCCGGCGCCCACTGCCATGGCCACCGCGAGCATCGCCGCCGCCCCCAGCAGGAAAATCATCTTGCCGCATTTCATATCCCCTCCTCCTTGAGCTTGCACTGGCAGGAACAAGCTACCCCCTTTCCCGCCGGGGCTAAACCACGAAAAAAGGAGGGGTGCGTCCCGGCTCTGCTACTCAAAGCTTCGGAGACAGCCCGATCCACACCGGGCGCGGTGCATGACGCTGGCGGAGGCAAGCGTCGGCTGGCTGGACAAAGAAGCGGCGGGCGAGAACTGCGGCGGGCTTTCGCCCGTGTAGCATCGCTAGCGCCTGTTCATGGCCCGTATCGCCCAGCGGCCCAGCAGGACGCCGGCGATGAAGACGACAGCCAGCAGGATGATGGTGGTCATTCCGCCTCGATCTCGTCTTCGCTGGCGCCCGACTGGCTGGCGACGACCCTCGCCACGGCGCTGACCTTGTCGCCCTCGCGCAGGTTCATGATACGGACCCCCTGGGTCGAACGGCCCATGCGCGAGACGCCCGCCGCGTTGATGCGGATGACGACGCCGTCGGCAGAGATCAATACCAGGTCGTGGTTGTCCCTCACGACGCGCGCAGCCACCAGCGTGCCCTTCGTCTCGGTCTGCTTGATGGTCCTCACGCCCTTGCCGCCGCGGTTGTGCCGCGGGTACTCGCTTACAGGAGTGCGCTTGCCGTAGCCGCCGTCTGTGACCACGAAGAGGTCGGAGTCATCCCGGGCCACGTTCATCGAGAGCACCCGGTCATCCTTGCCCAGCTTCATGCCTATGACGCCGCTCGTCGCCCGCCCCATGGGGCGGACGTTGGCTTCGCTGAAGCGGATCGCCTGGCCGCCCTCGCTGGTGAGCAGGATGTCGTCCTCGCCGTTGGAGAGCCTGACCGCCATCAGCTTGTCGCCCTCGCGGATCTTGATGGCGATGATGCCGTCGGCCTTGAGCACCGTGTTGTACTCCTGGAAGAGCGTCTTCTTGACCATGCCGTTCTGGGTGGCCATCACCAGGTACTTGGCATCAGTATAGTCGCGGGTGGCTACTACCGCCTTGATGCGCTCGTCCTGCTTCAGAGGCAACAGGTTGACCACGGCGCGCCCCTTGGAGGTGCGGCTGCCCAGGGGGATGGTGTGGACCTTCAGGCGGTAGACCTTGCCGACGCTGGTGAAGAACAGCAGGTAGTGGTGGGTGGTGGTGATGAACAGGTGCTCGATGTAATCGCCCTCCTTGAGCCCCATGCCCATGACTCCGACGCCGCCACGCTGCTGCTGCCGGTAGGTGTTGAGCGGCAGTCGCTTGATGTAACCCGACTTGGTGATGGAGATGACCATCTCCTCCTCTGCGATGAGGTCCTCGATTTCGAGCTCCTCCTCGCTGGGGGCGATGATCGTGCGCCGGTCGTCATCGTACATCTCGCGGATCTCGATTAGCTCTTCCTTGATCAGCTGGTAGACTTTGTCCTCATTGGCAAGGATGTCCTTGAGCCAGGCGATGCGCTCCATCAGGTCCTTGTGCTCATCCTTGATCTTCTTGCGCTCGAGGCTGGTGAGCTTCTGCAGCCTCAGGTCGAGGATCGCCTGGGCCTGGAGCTGCGATAATTTGAACTTCTTCATCAGGCCGTTGCGGGCGGTTTCCACGTCCTTGGCGGCGCGGATCAGCTTGACCACCGCATCCAGGTTCGAGAGCGCCTTGAGGAGCCCCTCGAGGATGTGGGCCCTGGCCTCGGCCTTGGACAGCTCGAAGCGGGTACGCCGGACGATGACGTCACGCTGGTGGGCGATGTAGCAGCGCAGCATCTCCCTCAGCGACAGCGTCCGCGGCACCCCGTCCACCAGGGCCAGGTTGATGATGCCGAAGGTGCTCTGCATGGCGGTGTGCTTGTAAAGCTTGTTGAGGACGACCTTGGGGATGGCCTCGCGCTTGAGCTCGATGACGACGCGCATGCCGCTGCGGTCGGACTCGTCCCTGAGGTCGGAGATCTCCTGGATCTTCTTGTCACGCACCAGGTCGGCGATCTTCTCGATGAGGCCCGCCTTGTTCACCTGGTAAGGCAGCTCGGTGACGATGATGGCCATGCGGTTGCCCTTGAGCGGCTCGGTGTGTGCCTTGGCCCGCATCTTGACGATGCCGCGGCCGCTGGCGTAGGCGTCACGGATGCCCCGACTGCCGAGGATGGTGCCGCCGGTGGGGAAGTCCGGGCCCGGCACGTGCTCCATCAGCTCGCCCACGGAGATGTCCGGGTTGTCGATCATCGCTACGGCGGCGTCGATGGTCTCCCCCAGGTTGTGGGGCGGGATGTTGGTGGCCATGCCCACGGCGATGCCGCTGGAACCGTTAACCAGCAGGTTGGGGAAGCGCGCCGGGAGCACCGCCGGCTCCACAGTGCTCTCGTCGAAGTTGGGGACGAAGTCCACGGTGTCCTCGTCGATGTCCCGGAGCATCTCCATGGCCAGCTTCGAGAGCCTGGCCTCGGTGTAACGGTAGGCGGCCGGACTGTCGCCGTCCACTGAGCCGAAGTTGCCCTGGCCGTCGATGAGCGGGTAGCGCATGGAGAAGTCCTGCACCAGCCGCACCATCGTGTCGTAGACGGCGGCGTCGCCATGCGGGTGGTATTTGCCGATGACGTCGCCGACGATGCGGGCGCTCTTCTTGTAGGGCTTGTTGTAGGCCAGTCCCAGCTGCTGCATGGCATAGAGCACCCGGCGGTGCACCGGCTTGAGGCCGTCGCGCACGTCCGGGAGCGCCCGGCCGATGATGACGCTCATGGCGTAGTCAAGATAGGAGGAGCGCATCTCCTCCTGCAGCTCGATGGGCTCTATTCTTCCGTCAAGGTCTGATACTGCCAAAAGTTCTCCTTAGATATCCAGGAACCTCACCTGGCGCGCGTTGGCCTCGATGAACTCGCGCCGGGGCTCCACCTTGTCGCCCATCAGTGTGGTGAAGATCTCGTCGGCGGCGGCGGCGTCCTCCAGCGACACCTGCAGCAGCGTGCGGGTGTCGGGGTTCATGGTAGTCTCCCAGAGCTGCTCGGGGTTCATCTCGCCGAGGCCCTTGAAGCGCTGCAGGTTGATGCCCTCCTTGGCCAGGGAGATGAGCGCCGGCCGCACCCCTTCGAAGTTGTACGCATCCTGCTCCTTCTTGCCCAGGGCGAAGGTGAAGGGGGGCTGCCCTATCAGCTTGCTCATCTTGGCGTAAAGGTCGCGCATGCTGGCCAGCTCGCGGCCGCCCAGCAGCTCTGTCTTTATCTCCACGGTGCTGGCCGCTCCTGTCTTCTTCTCGGTGAAGCGCAGCACCACCCGTCCTTCCTTCTTGTCCTGCTCCTGGATCTTGAGGCTCTCGAAGCGCGCCGCCGCCTCCTTGGTCTTGAGGAATTTAACGAAGGCGTCATAGGTCTTTATGTCCTTGGTGAGCAGGTTCTGGGTGCGGATGTACTCCACCACGGCCGGGCCGTAAAGCGACCTCAGCTTGGACAGCCAGCCCTCGTACTCCTTGTAATAGCGGACGAACTTCTGGTGCTTGGCCGCCGTCAGCGAGAGCTTGCCGTTGCCGGAGCCCAGCACGCTGATTTGGTCGAGCCGATCCTTCAGGAGCAGCTCCTCCAGCTGGCTCTCCCTGTCCACGTAGATCTCCTGGCTGCCGTGCTTGATGCGGAAGAGCGGCGGCTGGGCGATGTAGACATGGCCGCGCTCGATGGTCTCCTTCATGTAGCGGAAGAAGAAGGTGAGGATCAGGGTGCGGATGTGGGCGCCGTCGACATCGGCGTCGGTCATGATGATGATCTTGTGGTAGCGCAGCGCTGTCACGTCGAAGTCATCGGCGATGCCGGTGCCCAGCGCGGTGATCATCGCCTGGATCTCCTTGTTGGAGAGGATGTTGTTGAGCCGGGCCTTCTCCACGTTGATGATCTTGCCCCTCAGGGGCAGGATGGCCTGGAAGCTGCGGTCGCGCGCCTGCTTGGCCGAGCCGCCGGCGCTGTCGCCCTCCACCAGGTAGATCTCGCAGCTGGCCGGGTCCTTGACCGAGCAGTCGGCCAGCTTGCCCGGCAGCGAGCCGCTCTCCAGGGCGCTCTTGCGCCGGGTGAGGTCGCGCGCCTTGCGCGCGGCTGCCCTCGCCCGGGAGGCGGAGATGCACTTGTTGACGACCTGCTTGGCCTCGCCCGGGTGCTCTTCCAGGAACTCTGCAAGGCGCGCGCCCGTGGCCGTCTCGACGAAGCCGCGCATCTCGGAGTTACCCAGCTTGGTCTTGGTCTGGCCCTCGAACTGCGGCTCCTTCAGCCGCACCGAGACAACCGCCGCCAGGCCCTCGCGCACGTCGTCGCCGGACAGCGCCGGCTCCTTTTCCTTGAGCAGCCCCTTGTTGCGGGCATAGTCGTTGATCACGCGGGTCAGCGCCGCGCGGAAACCTGACAGGTGGGTGCCGCCCTCCTGGGTATTTATGCTGTTGGCGAACGAGAAGATGCTCTCGACGTAAGAGGAGTTCCACTGGAGGGCCACTTCTACCTCGCCCTGCTCCCCCTGCTTCTCGAGGTAGACGATGCTCTTGTGGATGGGGTCCTTGTTCGAGTTTATGTGGTTGACGAAGTCCTTGATGCCGCTTTCGTAATGATAGACAGCAGACCCCCCGTCGCCGCGCTCGTCGGTTAGGGAGATCTTGAGACCCTTGGTCAGGAACGCCATCTCCCTGAGACGCTGGGAGAGGGTCGAGAAGGACATGTCCAGGTCTTCGAAGATCTCCAGGTCGGGCAGGAAGGAGATGGACGTGCCCGTCCGCTTGGTGGCCTTGCCCTTCTTCAGCTTCCCCTTGGGCGCGCCGCGCTCGAAGCCCTGGGTCCAGACGAAGCCGTCGCGGTGGATCTCCGCGGTCAGCCATTCGGAGAGGGCATTGACCACGGAGAGGCCGACGCCGTGCAGGCCGCCGGAAACCTTGTAGCCGCCGTCGCCGAACTTGCCACCGGCATGCAGCATGGTGAGCACTACCTCGGCGGCCGGCTTGTTGTATTTCTTGATGGGGGCCACGGGGATGCCGCGGCCGTTGTCCGTCACCGTCACCGAGTTGTCCGGCTTGATGATCACCTCTATCTCGGTACAGAAGCCACCGGCGAGAGCCTCGTCCACCGAGTTGTCCACAACCTCATATACCAGGTGGTGGAGGCCGCGCGAACTGGTGGAGCCGATATACATGCTCGGCCGCTTCCGCACCGCCTCGAGGCCTTCGAGCACGGTGATGTCTTTGGCATCATAGCTTGATTTTGGCACTAATCATCCCTCTGGTTCTATCAGCAAAAAAGCGAAAGTGCGTCGGGGTCGGCCGCCTCACGGGACGGTTGATTGAAGGTTAATACTTTGCCCCGGCAAGCGCCGCGCTTGGACAACCTCCGACCTCCGGACTGGGTATGTGAGAGCGAGTGGATTACTCTCCGGAGTATATCACAAACGGAAGTCTGACAGTAAGTTGCGCGGGCGTAAACTTTCCCGCAATTTGCGGGTTTTTTACCGAGAGCGGGCCTGGTGGACGAAGCGTATCCGCCGGACCTCCTCCGGTGGTGAGAGACGGTTCAGCCGTCCGGCGAGCTCGCCGGACGAAAGCCCCAGCTCACAGGCCCAGGCTCCTGACGAACAGCTCACGGTCAGCACGCCGTTCTTCAACGAGCGCACCCTTGTCTGGGATGCTATCTGCTCTCCCGCTGCCTGGCCCCAGAGGCTCTGCAGTTCGAGCTGGGGGCTCCGCTTCCAGATGCGGTCCCGCTCCCTGCCGACGATCAACCGGAGCTGCCTGAGGTCAGACATCGCCCGCCTCCGCCGCCCGTATAAGCCCGTCCTGCCCGATCTCCAGGACCACTGCCGCCTCGCAGCCGCCCACCGGGATGAGGTTATAGTCGGCAGCCGTGATGATGACCTGGCTCCTGAAGCCGTTGCCGAGCGCCCCCAGCAGCCGGCCGCGCCGGTCCGGGTCCAGTTCGCTGAGGACGTCATCCAGCAGCAGCAGGGGCCGCTCGCCGCCGGGGGATTCGGTGACCGCTTCTGCCAGCAGGAGCGCCAGCACCGTGCTGCGCTGTTCACCTTGCGACCCGAAGACCCTCATGTTCTTGCCCCCGACCCGGAACTCGATGTCGTCCCTGTGCGTCCCGATGCTGGTCGCGCCGCGTTCGAGGTCGCCGCCCCACTGCTGCTCCAGCTCCCTGACAGCGGCGGCTTCGCGGTCCTCCTCGCCCGCGTGGGCTTGCAGCTGGCTCCTGTACACAGCCTCGGCTGAGCCCGACCCTCCCGAGATCCTGTCATAAGCCTCAGCGAAGGCCGGCGAAAGGGTCCGGCAGTACTCTTCGCGCTCGTCGTGGATCTGGAAGGCCAGCGACATCAGCTGCCGGTCCCAGGGGGATATGTCCGCCAGGCGGACTATGCCGGCACGGGCCCGCTGCAGGAAACGGTTCCTCTGGGAAAGCACCTTCTGATAGTCGCCGGCGAGCTTCTGGTAGGCGGGGCGCCTGCGGGAGACGGCTTCATCGACGAAGCGCCTGCGTTCCGCCGGCGCTCCCTTGACGAGCTGCAGGTCGTCGGGGGAGAAGCACAGCACCGAGCCCGCCTGTTCCCAGCGTGGCCCGCCCCCCTGATCCACCGTGGCCGGCTGACCCGGCTGCAGGCTCACCAGGCGGCTGCGCTTCACGCCGCCGGTCTCGATCGCCGCGCTCACCCGTAAAAACCCACTTCCTTCCCTCACCATCTCCGCGTCCCGGCTGGTGCGAAAGGACTTGCCGCAGATGGAATACTGGGCCGCTTCCAGAAGACTCGTCTTGCCGGCGCCGTTGCGGCCGACGATGATGGAGACGCCGGGTCCCAGCGAAACCGAACCCTGGCGGTAGTTTCTGAAGCCCTTGATTTCCAGATGCTCCAGGTACAAAACCTCTATCCCTGACCCTTCTCAGCTGGTGAGGCGGACCGGCATGATGAGGTAGAGGAAGTCGTCATCCTCACCTTTTATCAGGCCAGGCCTGAGCGCGCTGATGATCCTCACAACCACATCATCGCCGTCGACGCTCTCGATCCCGGAGCGGAGAAACTCGGGGTTGAAGCCTATCTCCATCGCCTCGTCGCTGTAGGGGACCGCCAGCGATTCCATCGCCTCACCTACCTGCGGAGTCTGGGCAGATACCGTCAGCCGCCCGTCGTCGAAGCTCAGCTTGAGCGGCGCGTTCTTCTGCGCCATCAGCCCGATGCGCCCCACGACCTCTAGCAGCTCTTCCTTGTCGATCTTCACCTCTGACTTGAACTCGTCGGGCAACAGCTGCTGGTAGTTGGGGAACTGGCCCTCAATCAGCCGGGATGTCAGTAGCGTCCCTTCGTCCCTGAACATGATCTGGCTCTCCGCGATGGCGATGGTGATCTTGCCGTCGTCCTTCTGGTCGAACAGCCGGGGCAGCTCCTCCAGAGCGTGGCGCGGCACTATTACCTCTTTCTTGTCCGCCAGGGAACTTCCTGCCGCGGACTCCATGACGCTCAGCCGGTAGCTGTCAGTAGCCACCATCTTCAGCCTGTCCTTGGAGAACTTCACCAGGATGCCTGTGAGTACAGGCCGGGTCTCGTCCCTTGAGGCCGCGCGCGCCACCGTGTTCACGACCTTGAGCAGCGGCCCCGCCTCGATCTCGAAAGAGGCCTCGTCCTGCATCTCGGGGAGGCGGGGGAAGTCCTGGGCCGGCAGGCAGTTCAGCTTGAAACTCGCCTGTCCGGAGACGATGTCGACCATCTGGTTCTCGTCCTCGCTGGCGATGCTGATCTCGCCGGCAGGAAGACTGCGTACGACGTCGGTGAGCAGCTTTCCGGGCGCCACCACTGCCCCTTCCTCCTCGACCGTCGCCCCGGCCGTTATCCTGAGAGACATCTCCATGTCAGTGCTCGACAGCTCGATCTCTCCCGGACCCGTGGTCCTGATATGTATGCCCGCCAGTATCGGCATCGTGCTCTTGGTGGCCACGGTCTTGAGTACGATCTGCAGCTTCTCAAAAAGTATGTCTTTCGGACAAGAGATCCGCATGTACGAGCCTCCATTAATAATTTATTTATTTTTTAAAAAAAAGAGCAGTCGTATTAGTAAGCGGACTGAAACCGGGGAAAACCGGCGTGAGGCCGCAAGGGAAGGGCATCCGCCCCCGGACAACCCTGTTGACAGGGTTGAGGATAACAGAAAGGCCGGACGGGAAAAACCGCTGTCAGGAGCAAGTCGGGCGGCTTCAGGTGTGAAAAGGGTGTTCCCGGTGGAATGTTCCCCGGTCTTTCCGGACCTTTTCCACCTCATTTTCCACTGCCCCGGATGTTCTTGATCTTCAGGGTGACGCGCTGCACCAGGTCGTAGACCTCGCGCTCTTCCTTGATCAGGTTCGAGATCTTGTTGATCGCATGGATGACCGTGGTGTGGTCGCGGCCGCCGAACTTCTCGCCGATGCGCGGCTGCGACGCGTCCGTGAGCTCGCGGCAGAGGTACATGGCTATCTGGCGGGGGAAGACGATGTTCTGGCTGCGCTTGTTGCCCTTGAGGTCGGACATGGAGATGTTGAAGGTCTTGCAGACCTCGTTCTGGATGGCATCGATGGAGATCATCATGTCCACGCGGCGCGGCAACAGGTTCTTGAGGGCCTCCTTGGCCAGGGGCAGGCTCACCTCCGACCCGTTGAGGGAAGCGAGGGCGACCACGCGGATGAGCGCCCCCTCCAACTCGCGTATGTTGGTAGGTATGCCGCTGGCGATGAAGTCGAGAACCTCATCCACGCTCTCGGGAGGGATCGATATGCCGTCGGCGTCGATGCGCTTCTTGAGGATGGCGATGCGTGTCTCCAGGTCGGGCGGCTGGATGTCGGTGATAAGTCCTGACTCGAAGCGGCTGCGCAGGCGCTCCTCCAGCGTGGCGATCTCCTTGGGCGGCCGGTCGCTGGCGATGGCGATCTGGTTCCCGGCCTCATAGAGCGAGTTGAAGGTATGGAAGAACTCCTCCTGGGTCTGCTCCTTGTTCTCCAGGAACTGGACGTCGTCGATCAGCAGCACATCGACGTTGCGGTAGCTGCGCTTGAAGCCCTCGATGCGCTTGTCGCGCAGGGAGTTGATGAAGTCGTTGGTGAACTCCTCCAGGGTGATGTACTTCACGGTCATCTCGGGGTTGTTGGTGGCCACGTAATGGCCGATCGCCTGCAGCAGGTGCGTCTTTCCCAGCCCTACGCCCCCGTAGATGAACAGGGGGTTGTAGGCGAGTGCCGGTTTCTCTGCCACCGCCAGGGCGGCCGTATGGGCGAAGCGGTTGCTGCTGCCGAAGACGAAGCTTTCGAAGGTGTACTTGGGGTTGAGCGTCTTGAGCGTCTGTTGCCGGTTGGCGTCCAGCGCCGTGGGGAGCACGGGCGGGATGGCATCAGCGACAGCCCCGGGCAGCGGCTTGACCACCAGCCGGACAGAGAGCTCGTCGCCAACCACTTCCTGCAGGGAATCCTCTATCAGCGGCAGGAAGCGCTTCTCGATCCTTGTCTTGGTGAAATCGTTGGGAACGGACAGCAGGAAGGTGTCGTTGTCGATGCCGGCGGCGTCGGTGTTCTCGAACCAGATCTTGTAGGTGGTGGTGCTGAGGGATTCCCTGATGGTCTCCTTGGCGCGCTGCCAGATGGTATCAACCTGTTCTTCCATTCCTGACTCCCGTGGTTCCGGATTATAGACTGTGGCGCCACCAGAGAAGTCGATCGGCCCCGCTGGTAGAGAGGCTGGCAGCAACAGCCGCAGAATGAGAGTCGTGGTTGGCGCGTGGCGAAGATTCTATCTATGGGGCAGGATGAAAACAAGATGGAAAAACCGCGAAAGCGCCCTGGAGTTATCCACAGCGCCTGTGGATAAACGGGGGACAACACCCGGGCGTGACCGCCCGGCGCCCGCCGGGGCCGGGGTGCCCCCAGCCGGGTGAGAAACACCAGCAAATCAAGGGGATCAAAGCTTTTTCCACAGGTGTGAAAAGGCTGTGGAAAAACTCTGCAGCCGAACAGGAGGCCGGTATCCAAAACAGGCGACGCTTTTCTCGCCAAAAAAGGAATTATCGCCCGGGGGAAGAAAGATACACAAGATATCCCGAGACGGGAGCCGGTCACGTGACGAAAGTACTTGCCTTTGCCAACCAGAAAGGCGGGGTCGCCAAAACGACCTCGACGCTGAACATCGGTGTAGCTTTGAGAGAGCTGCACCGGCGCGTCCTCGTGGTCGACATGGACCCCCAGGGGAACCTCTCCATGTGCCAGGGCATCAACCCGGACAACCTCACAAAGAGCGTGTTCGACGTCCTGGTGCACCGCATGCCCATCGAGAACGTCATCCAGCGGCGCGAGGTCGATATCGCTCCCGCCAGCATCGACCTGGCCGGCGCCGAGCTGGCGCTGTCATCAGCCATCGGCAGGGAGCGGGCCCTGGAGAAGGCCCTGATGACCGTCAGGGGGGACTACGACTTCATCCTGATCGACACGCCTCCCTCTCTGGGGCTTCTGACGATCAACGCCCTGACGGCGGCGGACGGCGTGGTGGTGCCGGTGCAGTGTGAGTACCTCTCGCTCCGGGGGCTGGCGCAGCTGGAGCGGACCCTCGAGATGATCAGGGAGAACCTCAACCCGGGAGTCAGGATCATGGGCATCCTGCCGACGATGTTCGACGCCCGGACGATCCACGGACGCGAAGCGATAGAGATCCTGAAGGAGAGCTTTGGCGAGCGGGTCTTCAGCACCGTGGTGAGGAAAACCATAAAGTTTGCGGAAGCTCCGGTCAAAGGCTGTTCGGTGATAGCCTACGAGCCGGAGGGCGCAGCCGCGGAAACCTACCGTAATCTGGCAAAGGAGTTGCTCAATGGTGAGTCGAGCGAGCATGAAGGGAGAGGCTCTCTCGAGCCTGTTCCAGCCTACGGAACACATATCTGAAGATACGACCATAGAAGAGAAGAGGCCGGCGCCCCGGGAGAACATCATCCCGCGCTCGGAGTCGGCGTACATCGCTTCGATCAAGGTGGTCGGAGTGGGCGGCGGTGGCACCAACGCCATCAATCGCATGATCGAAGCGGGCATCAAGGGCGTCGAGTTCATCGCCATCAACACCGACGCCCAGGCGCTCAACAGCAGTGACGCCGATGTGAAGATCCACGTCGGCGGCGATCTGACGCGGGGCCTGGGCGGCGGCGCGGACCCGACTGTCGGCACCGAGGCCATGGAGCGCAGCCGCGATGAGGTGAAGCGGGTGCTCAGGGGCGCCGACCTGGTGTTTGTGACGGCGGGCGAGGGCGGCGGCACCGGCACCGGTGGCGCGCCCATAATCGCCGAGCTGGCCCGGGAGAACGGGTCGTTGACCATCGGCATCGTCACACGTCCGTTCAGCTTCGAGGGCACCCGTCGCAACATCCAGGCGGAAGAGGGAATCCGCCGGCTGCGGGAGGCCGCCGACACCGTCATCATCGTGCCCAACGACCGCCTGCTGCAGGTGGCCGAGCGCGAGACGACCCTGATCGACGCTTTCCGCATCGCCGACGACGTGCTGAGGCAGGGAGTCCAGAGCATCTGTGACCTCATCAACCTGCCAGGCCTCATCAACCTCGATTTCGCCGACGTCAGGACGGTCATGAGCAACGCCGGCAGCGCTCTCATGGGGGTCGGCGTCGCTTCGGGCGAGAACCGTGCCGTGGAGGCCGCCGAGCAGGCCATCGGCTCGCCGCTGCTGGAGACGTCCATCCAGGGCGCCCGCGGCATACTGCTCAACGTCAAAGGCGGCTCGGACGTCTCGTTGCACGAGGCCAATGAAGCCGCCCAGGTCATCGCCGCCGCCGCGGCGGAAGACGCCAACATCATCTTCGGCACCGTGGTGGATGAGAGCCTTGGCGACACCATATCGGTGACGGTGATCGCCACCGGTTTCGACCTGAAGGGGATCCCGGCCAAGGCGCGCCCCCGGAAAACTGATGACGATCTGGACATGCCGGAGTTCATCCCGGATTAACGGCCCCGGCTGACAGCAGAGGTAAAAGAGAGGGCGCAGCCTGACGGCCGCGCCCTCCACCATTTCAGCGAACATGCTCCCGGTCAGGGGAGTTCTACAACCACACAGGTCATCGTCTGGGCCACCCCGTCGCTGGCCTGTATCTGCGACACCACCGTGTTGCCGAGCTCATTAATGTCGCTGCCCTCGACATACGCGATGATGTCATATGCTCCCGTGACGGCGTGAGCGCTGGTGACTCCGGGGATGTCGGCGATATGCTTGCGGGCCGCCCCCGCCCTTCCCGGAGTGGCGTTGATAAGCACATAAGCTGCTGCCACCTGTACCACCTCCCTCCAAAAAAGGATAAGATTATCGGCCTGGCCTGTCCTGAGGTCCTGCCGGGCGCTCCTGTCTGGTAGATTATCCCGGACGGCGGCCGGTTCCAAACCGGGAGGGTGGTGCGATGTACGAAAAACTGATCATCAACGCCGACGACTTCGGCCTCTCCAGCGGTGTCAACCGCGGCATCATCGAGTGCCACGAGGCGGAAACCGTGACCAGCACGACGTTGATGGCCCAGGGCGCCGCGGCCGAAGAGGCCGCCGTCCTGGCGGTTGAGCACCCCCGGCTCGGCGTCGGCGTGCACCTGAACCTTACTTCGGGCCGTCCTGTGCTGCCAGCTGACCGGGTGCCGTCCCTGGTAGACCGCGCGGGGCTTTTCCCCGGGCGCAGCCGGGCGCTCCTCTGGCTCACCACCGGCCGGACCCGCACGGCTCACCTGGAGGCGGAGATCGCCGCCCAGATAGAACGGTGCCGTTCCCTGGGGGTCGAACCGACCCACGTGGACAGCCACCACCACCTCCACGCCCACCCTCGCCTGCGGGCCATCCTTGGGC
>QZKG01000006.1 GCA_003599855.1 Gaiellales bacterium
GATGGCGGAGGTGGTCGAGGGAGTCAAATTTGTTGATGGAGTACGGCAGGAAAGGATCGCCGCCTGAATCCTTCAAACACAACTTTTGACAATAACTCCACAATTCGCACATCAGGATAGCAGAAAGGCGGCACTGAAAAAACTTCTTCTTTCTAACCCTTGAACACGAACTGTGCGTGCCAGTCCAGCAGTTCTCGACTCGGCTCCTGGATTTCTGCCGCCGGCAAGTTGATTTTCGAGCCGTTCAGGCCATAATAGCTGTGCCCGTTGTGGAACTCATCACGGAGGCTATCGCCCACCCGAAAGATATGATCCGGAGTCACTGTCACGTAGCCCCGGTCGTAAAGCCTGTGGATATCGCTCCGAAGTAAAAGGCCGTTTTCAATCTTGTGCTCGCCGCCCAGTCTATACGGTTTGATGTGGGCAGCGTCCAGCACAGGCCCGGAATGCTCGGCGGTCACGGCACAGGCTCCTCTGTACGCTTCCCTCACACCGAGACTGAAGAGACCCTGTCCCAGACGCGGTCTCACCGGTATGGGACTGCCATACCTTGATGTCCCATCGGCAACCAGCGGTTGCTCCGTTTCGACATTCCAGTATCTGCTGCCGGTCTGGGCCTGCTGCATGCAATCCTGAAAAACACGCCTCCCTTCACCGGAATCAAGCTCATATCTCTTCCCTTGCTGTATCCCGCTTGGCGCCCAGTCAGCAGGGGGCTCTACCCATTCATCCTGCTCAAAGAAGATCGGCGCCGAGATCATGATGCAGCCGATTTTGAAATCCCCCGAGCGTACCGACTTTCCATTTTCACCCCTTAAGCGAACAATCCGGTCGATCATCGAATCAAAATCCTGCGCGCCGTTCATCTCGTCGAAGCACTCCCAGGCCAACCAGGCAGGAAGGCTCTCAAAACGCTCGAAAAAACCGAAACCAGCGATTGCTTTGTAAGGAGCCCGAAGCTTGAAGAAGAACGGCTCGCCCTGATTCAAAGCACGGAATGAGCGATTTCCGTGCGGCTGCCAGAAGTTGACCTCGTCCACTCGCGGTTGAGCGCAGAGATAGGAATACCAGTCCGGATCGGTCAGGCCGATAAAGCCTTTCACTATAGTCCTCTCACTATAGGCATCTTGCGCCTAGCAAAGTGCCCACCCCGCCCGCCCGCAGCAGGAATATATCGCATAGGGGCGGTGTTTGACCAGAACGCTGTTTGTGGGCGGAAGAGCAGATCCCTCGTCGCTTCGCTCCTCGGGATGACAAGGGGTGCGTTCCTCAGGATGACAGGGGGGTGAGGCTCCTCGGGATGACAAACACCTTGCGGTCCCTGCCTGTTCGATATCCATCAACTATCGAGGTCGTCAGGAATCTCGTCCCGCAGCTTGTCCACATCCGACGACAGGCTCTGCAGGCTGTCATCTATTTCCCGGGCCACCTCGAATGCGTGGATTATCAGCCCATTGAAGTAGCGAATCTCTTCGGAGGCGGTGTTAAGCGCAGCATCCTGCGTCTGCATCATCATGGCATCATCAAGCGCATTGAGCGCATTGATCTCCGCCTGCGTTGCCTCGATCAGTTTTTGCTGCACGGCGATGAGCTCATCCAGGTTAGCCTTCAAATCCGCGGAGGGCTCGATAGCCTGATACGCGGCCAGCGCCTTTTCGTATGAACCCTTGGCCGCCTCCCAGGGCGACGCGGCGGCGGAAAGGTCAAGAATCGCTCCCGGAATGGGTATCGCCTTGACCTCCCCCAGCTCCGCGTTCCTGGCCGTGGCCACTGCATTGGCCGTCATGATAACCTCTTTACCCCTGCTCATGTCTGAAACGGCTTGTTCGCGCAAATCCACGAGTTTGGTAGCAAGCTCGCCGCATGCCGCGCAATCCGCCGGAGCCTCAGGGAGGGAAAGATCAGCAGAAAGCTGGAGTGTCAGGCTATCGAACTGTGTCGCCATCGCTTGGATCTCTTCGGGTGACGGTCCCCGATCTTCACCTGCAGCCCCGGGATTCACGTACTGATCCATGGTCTGGGCGCCGTATAATATGACCTCAGTCGATTCATCAAGTCCAACAGCGGACACGAGCTGCGACGCCTGGTCGATGCTGGTGTTGGTCTCATTGATGAAAATCTCGATCTCCTTGTAGAAGTCGATCTCGGCCTGGCTGGGGCCGCCACAGCCGGCGACAAGCGCCGTCGACACCAGGAACAGGGATAAAAGGATCGCAGCGAGGATCATTCTCTTCCGGAACTTCTTCTCATCGATCATCAATCACCTCATTGTTAAGGGATGAATGGACGAAGGGGCCGTTCCTGTCCAAACCGTCCTGGTCTGCTCTTTCCACCAACCTGCCCCGCCGGTTGACTATATCGCAGCGGGGCGGGATTGACCAGAACAATTACCACCGCGCCAAAGATTGACAGGCGATTTGCCGCAAAGGATGATTGACTGGTCAATCAAATAATTTGCCGGTGGAGGAAGGAATCGCATGCTTGATTACAGGAAGTTCGCGAAAGCGCTCGACAGGGAGCTGCCCATCAACCGCAAGGAGCGTTTCTACACCGGCACCGTGCTGCCGTCTATTCTTTTTCATAACGGAACACCGAATCTTTTCCGCTTCCTTAGGGAGATCAATGGCTTCCCGCCGGAAGTAACCGCCGGGAGCACCGGCGACAATTTCCTTTTTTTATACCGAGTACAACCTGAAGGAGTCCGCCGGCAAGAAAAGCGTCGGCGTGGAGATCAGCACCGATTCGGGGGACACCCCGGACGCGATCATCGAGATCCTTGAGCCGGTGAAGGTCTTCGTCGTCATCGAGGCCAAGATGTTTTCCAGCATCAAGCAGGGTGAGCTAGAGAAACAGATCAGGGCTCAGAAAAGAGCTGTCATCGACAGGCTGGCTGGGAAATACAGCGACAGCCAGATGTTCCACGTCGCCCTGCTGCCCGAAAAGCTCAAGATCGAAGGTAACGACGACTTCCAGGTGATCCACTGGGAATTCCTGCAGGACGAAGATATTCTCGATCTCCGCGAGAACTACTTCGTGAATTACCTGAAGTATGCTCTGGAGAATTACGCTAGGCTCGTGTCGACGACTTCCTGGAGAGAGCCTTCTACGGCCACCGGCAAATTAAAGGGCCTGGAAATATACGATGACCATCAAAGCGGCAAACCACGCTGGGTCGTGCAATGGCGGCAGGGTCACTATCAAAGACGATATCATCAAGGGGACCTGGCGGAATTTCAAATACTACATCAATGACCACAAGCCGCATGCGGGCATGGCTGGCAACTGGATTCACAGCAGCGAATTCGTAGAGCTCATTGAAGGAAGCGGCGCGGTGTCCTGAAAGCCCAGGTAAACGAGCAGATCCCTCGTCGCTTCGCTCCTCGGGATGACAGGTTTTTCTGGCATGGGCGATTATCTATCTTGTCGCAGCGGATCGGCATTGACCAGAGTTATGTGTTCGTCCTGCCCAGGATTATTTTCTTCCTGTGCCGCCTCGTTGCTGTTGCCGGTCCCCGGCGCGGCTGGCGCTCGCCGTGATCGCCTCCGTTCAGCACCCGCTCCAGTGACGGCAGGGCCAGGTCCAGCTGGCGCAGCTTGATGATCGCCGACCATATCGGATCGCACTTCTTCCAGCCGGCGACATAAAGCAGATGACGGAGCGACGCGAGCGAACGGTCCTTCGTTCTTGCTGCCCGGGCGATGTTCGACCACTTATAGAACCGTTTGTATGAACGCCAGTAGCCTGCCTCGAGCGTCTGCGTCGACATCTTCGGGTGGGCGAATACGGCGTGCCGGGTGTCGTAGCGGTCCCAGTCCCGGTTGAGGATGCGCCCCTGCGCCTCGAGGCTCTGGTAGAGCCCCGTACCCGGATAAGGCGTGAGGATATGGAAGGTCGTCGTCTCCAGACCCATGGCGATCGCCCAGTCAACCGTCGTGTCGAAGACAGTCTCGTCGTCCTCTTCCATACCGTAGACGAAGCTGGCATTGATCATCACTCCACGGTCATGCAACGCCTTGATCGCCTCCTCGTATTGACTCACCAGGTTATGCCCCTTGCCGTGCCACAGCATCGCATCCTGGCTGAGTGACTCGAAGCCGACAAACAGGCTGCGCAGGCCGGCTTCGACAGCCACGTCCAGCAATTCGGTGTCGAGGATCGAGCGCACGGTGGCTGCTCCCTGCCAGATACGGCCCATCCCTCTCATGCCGTGGAAAAGGCTGGAAGAGAAGCGGCGGTCGGCGAAAATGTTGTCGTCGAGGAAGAACAGGTGCCGCCCGGGCATCCGCTCGATCTCCCCCAGCGCCCATTCCACCGAACAGGTGTAAAACCGCTTGCCCTGCTGGAAGAAGGAGTCCGTGTAGCAGAAGTCACAGTTATGGGGGCAACCGCGGGAGACGACGAGCGAGTTAGGGACGAGGTAGTTTCTGCTGTTGATCAGATCGCGCCGCATGGGAGGCAGCTCGGCGATGTCCCTGCGCGTCGACTGGTAGATCTTCTGCGCGTACCCGCGGCGAAAATCGTCAAGGAAGCGCGGCCATGCCTCCTCGGCCGGCCCCAGGACGATCGTGTCCGCATGCGCCAGCGCCTCTTCCGGGCAGGCGGTGACATGCAGGCCTCCCATCACGACTGGGACACCGCGGCGCCGGTATGAATCGGCGATCGCGAAGGAGCGGCGGGCCGAGGTCACGTATACCTCGATGGCGACCAGGTCGGGTTCATCATCAATGGAGAGGAGTTCGACGTGCTCGTCACAGATCTCGGCTTCATCGTCCTCGCGGAGAAAACTGGCGAGAGTGGCAAGGCCGAGGGGCGGGAACAGTGAGTACTTGATCGGGCGCCAGTTGTCGCTGTTGGCCTCGGTCAGGGCGGGCAGGATGAATTTGATTCGCATCGAATCCTCCTTGCTGTCATGACGGCGCGGCACACCTCCGCCAGTTTTCTCTTGACGCTGTTGACGACCTGCGTCAAGACAAACAACCGGAGTATAGAGAATGCTCCGAGGTATGGAAAGGGGAAAGATGAAACCTTAATGAAGGTTAACTTGGATGTAGAAGGGCGCAGGGAAACGCCTTGTAACTTTCTTAACTTTCACGCGGCCACACCACCCCAGCCCGCCCGCCGGATGAAAAAGGTGGTCGCGCTTTGCGATGAGTTCCTGCTTCTCGCCTGTCCGCTACCTGTTTTTTCCCTGTCCCTTCTTCTCAATAATGAAGCCCACCGGCCGCTTGCTGCGTTTGTTCGGGCCGAGCATCTTCTGGATCTCGCCCACCAGGACTCGAATAGCGGCGTCATGTTTCTCTACGCGCCGCTCGAGCTCATCCATCTTCTTCGCCAGGCGCGCGTTAGAAGCGAGGTAATCACGCAGGCCGACGAAGGCCCTCACCACGAAGATGCTGGCCTCGTTTGCTTTGGGTGTATTGAGGACGTTCGCAGCCATGATAGCGCCATGCTCGGTGAAGACATGGGGCGGGTAGCGCCGGCCACCTCGTTGCGGAGCATCGTTTGAGGTCGCAAGATGCGACCTCAAAGAGGCAAACTCTTCCTGGCTCAAGCGGAACATGAAGTCTTCCGGAAAGCGGTCGCGGTTGCGGCGCACCTGTTCGTTCAGCCTCTTGGTCGTCGTCCCGTAAAGCTCAGCCAGGTCAGAATCGAGCAGAACGCGCCGGTCGCGGATCATCAGGATCCTGTTCTGGATGCGCTCGGCGGGAACCATGCCTTTCGTCCCCGCCTTGCCCCCGGGTCTCGCCGCAGCCTTCTTTTTGTTTCCTTCCGCCATGACATGAATTTATCATCCAGACCGGACGGAAGACTGATGCTGCTGAGGCAAGGGGGAGGGAAAAGAGGGACACTATACTTTTTTTCTTCAGGTGAATTAAGTATGGTGTCCCCCGATTTCGTCCCCCGATTTCATGTGTTATATTCAGCCAGGTGTTTCATTGTGAAATGATTGCCCGGGGTGGGATCATGCTCAGCGGCCTGCGGAAACCACTTATTTTCTGCATTCCCTGCGCGCTGTTTCTGGCGGCGGCTGGCATTGCCATGCTGCTGTCTACCAACACAATCGCGAAATCTTCGCCTGCTATATCTCTCGACGAGAGCGACTCGGGTTCGTATATCTACCTGGACCCGGGAGACACAATCGAGATCCGGCTCTCTTCCTGTGGCTCCTGCGGATATCACTGGGTGGAGGCGGCAAACAACACCTCGGTTCTCGCGCTCGTGTGGAGCGGCTATGAGAATCAAAGCGTCGGTGGAGACGCATATGATGAAATACTTATCGGTAGCACTGGATACCGTCTTTGGCGCTATCAGGCAGCAGGCACAGGCTATTCGGAATTATCGCTGAGCTACTTACCGCCAGGAAATGGTGCCGAGCCCACAGAGTATTTCAGCCTGCATGTGACAGTGGGCGCCGGTGAGTTGCCTGCAACCGGAGCGGGGGTCACGACTTCTCTTGTCCTCATGGGCCTGCTCTTTCTCTCGAGCCACATCCTGCTTCTGACGAGCAGGCGCACCCAAGAAAAATAATAACGCCCTGCCCGCGAATCACCCAACCCCGCCTGCCGAATGAATATGTCGCAGCAGGGCCGGGGTTGACAATGGTGATACTTGTGGGCGGAAACAGAGATCCTTCGTAGCTGCCCTCCTCAGGATGACAGTGTCGGTGAGTGCTGCGGACGGCTCAGCGTGACAGTGTGGGTGAGTGCTGTGCTCAGCTCAGGATGACAAAATCGAAGTCATCGCTGCGGACGGTCCGGCTCCAGGAGAAGCTGTTTTTAAGCCGCAAGATGCGACCTGAAAGGGGCGATTCTTCCTGGCTCAGATCAAGAACCGGCCAAGCCGTCACGAGCCGGCGTACGGCCCGGGGTACATGAAGAGCCTGCCGCCGGGCCCCTGCGCCGTGACGTAGGTCGTGATCCTGAAGAAGGACACGCCGGGCGGCACCACGCAGGTGACCGTGTAGTCGGTGGCGCCGCTTTCCGGTAGCCCGCCCAGCGATGCCGGCAACCCTGTCTGCACATCGACGCCGTTGGTGCTGGTGAAACCGACGACTTCTATCGCGGATGCCGGGTTGAGTTCATTGGTGATGCGGTAGTCAAGCGAGAGCTCGCGCGACTGGTACGCGGCGTAATCCTCCCAATAGGCCCGTTTCAGCCTGAGCGCCAGCGCCGGGCGCTCCCATTCGCCCTGCGTGGCCCAGGGCAGGTCATCCCGCCCGCCGGAAAAGCTGTACGCCGCGTCGACGAATCCATCCTCATCGCTGTCCGGCGCCTGCCAGCCGCTCCAGTAATTGCCGCCCCGGGGAGCGGGCAGGCTGAAAAGGTTGTCGACAGCATCATCGTGGACGTACGCCTGCACCGGGTTGCCGAGGAAGCTGTTGTTGACCACCCGGTTGCCGCTGCTGGGGGTGACGGCGTCGCCCGCCAGGCGCAAGCCGCCACTGACGTGGTGAGCCGGCGAGCTGGCCGAGATGACGTTGCGGGAGATGTCGCCGCCCGTCGCCGCCCAGCTGTCGATGCCCGCATCGACGTTGTCGGTCACGGTGTTGCCCCGCACCGCCGTGGCGCTGGAACCGTCCATGAAGACGCCGTGCCGGTTGAACCTGACGGTGTTGCCGATGATGCTGTTGCCGGCGCCGTTCATCACACGGATGCCCGTGTGGAAACCCTCAACGCCCAGGTCTTTCACTGTTGCGCCATCAGCATCGATCAGCACGCCGCTGTGCTGCGCCCCGTGGTCGCCGTCGCCGATAAGGCGGTAGCCGTCGCCGTCCAGGGTCACTCCCGGCCCCAGAGCGATGCCGTCCACCGGGCCGAAGTAGAGATTGTCGGTCAGCCTGCAGGCAGAGGCGTCCGGGTCCCAAAGGCCGATGGCGGCACATCCTTCCCCTGACGGACTGATGGTGACGGTCTGGGCCCTCAGCTCCTTCTGGAGCGTGAAGCTGTCGAGCACCGCCTCGGCGCCGGTCAGCTCAAAAGTCCGGTAATAACCGCTGGGAGACTCCGGCGGCGGTGGGCTGTCGCACCGCTGGTAGGGGGTCTGCTCCGAGTAATCCACGCCGACCCTGGTAGCCGTGACTTCGAGCCGGGCGGCCGTGGCATCGACGGTCACGTGCTCCGGCCTGCAGGAGTAGGGGTCGCCCGGCAGGTCCAGCAGGCAGCGCCACGCCGCCCACGGCGCGAACGTGTTCTGGCCGGTGCTGCCGGTCTCTATATAAGCGACGCCGTCGTGTTCCTGCCGCGAATACACGTGGCTGTGCCCCTCGAAGACCAGGTCGACGCCGTTATCCCTGAACAGGTCGTGAAGCTCCTCCCAGTTGACCAGGTCCTCCTCGTTGCCCACCGCCGTCAGGGCGTCCCAGACAGGACGGTGCAGGCTGACCACGACCCACGGCATCCTCGTCCGGCTGAGGTCATCCTGCAGCCAGGCGAGCTGCTCGCCGGTCACCTGCCCCCTGCCGTCATCCGCCTGCGGGCACTCGGTGCAAAGGACGATGAAGTGGGTGTCCCCGTTGTCAAAACTGTAGTACTCCTCCGCGTAGCCGTCGCTCCCGCCGTTCTCGGGCAGGGTGAACTCTTCCTCGAAGGCGGTCCTGGCGTTGGCCAGGCCGATCTCCTCGTGGTTCCCCACCACCATGTACAGGGGCGTGCGGGAGGTCAGCGGCATCGTGGAACTGAAGAGGGCGTCATACCTGGCGCGCACCATCGCCAGGGAGTCGATATCGTAGACGGGGTATCCGGGCCAGGTCTGGCCTCCATGGGAGTAGATGCTGTCGCCCACCAGCAGCGCCAGGTCGAGGTCTTCCGCCACCATCTGGCCGAGGATCAGATCGACCACCGTGGGCGGCGGTTCGACGCACCCCACCGCGTCGCTCTGGGTGTCCCCGAGGACGCCGTACCGGACGGGATGGCCGCTGGGGCGGGCGGGCCTGAAGCTGAGGCCGGGGCCATCGTGGACCAGTTGGTTCCCCGGATCGGAGCCGTCGGTCGCCGTCACGCGGTAATAAACCGTTCCCATCCCGGCCAGGCCGTCCAGCCTCACCTCGTGCCTTGTTGAGGGATTGCTGTCCGCTTCCGTGCCGGTGGATGGATAGCTGCCCAGGGCAGGGCCGTACTCCACGGTCACCCGCGTCGCGGCGCTGGTCTTGATGACGATGACGGCCGAATCCTGCGTCACCCTGCTCACGGCCAGGTTCTTCAGCTCGATAGTCGCCTGCGCACTTGCGGGCAGGGACAATGACAGAACCAGGACCGGCAGTAGGAGTGAGAACAAGAAGAGCAGGACTACGCGGACGCCAGGCTTCCCAACCTTATACCCCATAAGGGTTTAATAGTACGCCAATTAAAATAATCTATCAACTTTTTTTCATCCAGGCTGATTCAGGCACCGGGGGCTCCTGCGCCTCATTATATTGCCCGCAGCCTTTAGTGTCCGGGAGCCTCGCGAGTCGAGATGTGCCGGGTGGCTCCCCGGGGCTAGCAGGGCTCGAACCTGATGGCAGCCGTCCTCGTCCCGTCGCTGTACTCATAGTAGGTCGTCACCTTCTGCTGACCCATGCTGCAGGGTTCTACTTCCTCATAGGTGTTGATGAGAGTGACGGCTTCCGCCTGGGGCGCTTCCTGGGCAGGCTGCTCCGCGGCGGGAGGGGCGGGTCCGGCGGGCACGGCCGGATCCTGGCCGGCGGGGGCCGCCGGCTCCGCGGGGGCTCCTGACCCTGACGCTTCCGGCGCGGTCCCGTCCGTCACGGACCGTGTTGTCGCGGTGGACGTCCTGTCCTCCCTCTCGTTCTTGCGCCGCTCGCAGCCCCGGCCCACCAGCACCGCGACGACAGCCACCGCCAGGATGATCACGATGATGCCGAAAACCTTCCATCCTCTTCCCGATTGAGAGCCCATGAGACATCCTTTCGGTAAGGGAGACCTGGTCACGCATTCGGCTCAATCATCCTGCCCGCCCGGCGCTTCTGTCAAGGGTTTCCCTGCCTGGGGCTCGGTCGCCGCGCACTCACTGTCCGCCCCCTTTCCGCTTCCTGCGCCTGGCGGCCGGCCCGCCGAAGAGTGCATATCATTTTTTCCGCTCCGCAGCAGGCAAACATGCATCAGGATCGATCAGCCGGGGGAATAAAAACAGCCGCCAGACGATCAGCTCGACGGGGATTTCTGCGACTCCGCAGCGCAAAATGACCGGTTGAGCAAATGCTGATATCAGGTTTAATATCAGACCGTTCCTGTCGATACTGACCAAACCATGGGACTCGATGGCCCATTAACAGTCGGTGGATCGCAGCACCGGACGAGCAACGAAGCATCCCTGGCCGTGAAGGTTGGTCCGGGGCCGGTGTTCTGGTGGTGGTGCCTGCTTGCCTTCGGCATACCCACTGCGGTGGCCGGGCTTACCATGTTCGTCATAATCGCCCTCGTTTACTCCCTGTTCATTTTCGGCATCGTCGCCGCCATCACCTGGACCTCTTTAGCGTTGAACCGATCGATGCGCCCGACCAGGCGGGGTGGGGATGTCATCTGCCCCGGTTCAGGCAGGGTGGTACTTGCCGGCACAGCGCCGGTCCTGATCATATCGCTGTTGATGGCATGCTTCGGGATCATCACCGACCTGGATTCCAGATACCTCTGGGAAAACGTCGTCGATCTGTCCCTGCTCTCGGGGCTGGCGACCTCTGTAGCCGCCGTGATCGCGATCGGGTATGAGCGTAACCTGCGGTACCAGGTTGCGATGCTGGCTGCGGGCGACCCGCCTCTGCGGCGAACAGGGAGCTGGACACGCCGGCTCCTCAACACCGCGGCCATCACCATCATCGGCATATTCTGTGAGCTTGCGGTCCTTGCCGCAACGGTTGCGGTGCTTGAAACAGAGAATGGGGGCGACCGATGGGATTTTCTCCCTGAAGCCGTTTGGGCGCTGCCAGTTTACTCGGTCCTGCTGCTCCAATCCTGGCTGCATCACAAGGTGCTGAGCAGGGAAGCCCCCGGCGATCCACGCGCAAACCTGGTCATGGTGGCGATCAGTACCGCCATCCAGATAGCGGTCCTGTCCGTGGCCGTCACGGTTGTTTTTTTGCAGTCGGTGAAAAACCTTGGTTGAACCGGGTGGCGGCGTCCCCGCCGGTCACTGGACCTCTGCCACCGCCACCACGTAATTGCTGCCGTACTGCTTGGCGCACTTCGGGCAGGTGGTGTAGAAGTAATATGTCCGCTTGAGCGCCCTGCCCCTGCTCGCCACGATCGCAGCCATCTCGTTCTCCCACTTGCGCACGTCCTTGTACGGCCCCTCGAAGACCCTGGTCAGGTAGTTCCCCGTGAGTCGCACCATCTCTTGGCCGGGGACGTCCCTGTCCACCGAGAAGAAGTGCTCGCCCTTCCATGCCGAAGGGTCGTGGGACATGACGATGAAATTGTCCGCGTTTCCGGCCTGCGCCGCCTCGATGGCGGCGAACGTCCGGGGAAAGACCGAACTCATGTTCAGGGGGATGTGGAGGATGCTCCTGGTAGTCGCCTTGACGAACAGTTTGTCCGAGAAGTGGAGCTCCTGGCCGTCCCAGCCCTCCATATTGAATCGTGGACAGCAGCCTGTGGGGTTGTCGCTCGTATCGTATTTTGGCAGCTGGTTGGTATCCATGGCGCCCTCCTTGCCTCCGCCGGCGCGAGGGCGGAAGCGGTCAGATGTGTGCCTCCCTGTTCTTGCCGCCAGCGGCCAAAATCAAACCGCGTTGTTGCCTCCTTTTCTCCCCCTAGTACTGCGCCAGCGCCAGCTCGATGACCTTCCCTATTGTCACCCATGCTTGGTTCTCAACAGTCCGCCCCTGCCCGGTCCATGTGCCATATCCCGCAACCGATGTGGCAATTCATCTTGACTGAGGTCATCAGGGCCGATCTGCCCTGGTTAAAATTAATCTGTTTCCTGATGAGATTGCTTCAGATACAGCCTGACCTGGCCCCACGGTTCCGCTGAACTCCAAGGGTGCACAAATACAGGGTGTTTTCTGAATTTTTGGCACGCTACTTGCATCTAACCGAGGGCACGAAACCCGCTGAGCGCCGAAAAAGAGAAGGAGGGATGGGGTTAGCCTGGCAGTAACCGGTGCAGCAGTAGCGGCGCATGACCGCCGCGCGAGACCAATACAACTGGAGGATGAAGACACATGAGCAGGAAATCGATGACCCGGACCATGATCCTGATAGCGTTGCTGTCCCTGGCGGGCCTGCTGACGCAATCAGTGGCGCTTGGTGTCGTGATAGACACCACCGCGCCGACCGTCAGCAGCGTCACGCCCGCTGACGGCAGCAAGATCTACACCAATGGAAGCTCGACCATCTATTACCAGATGGGCAACTCGACACCGCTGACCATCAGGGCGACCTACGCGGATGAGCCCGGCGGCAGCGGCGTCGACCCCGCCAGCGTCATGGTGCATCTGGACGGCAGCAACATGCTCTATGACTGCCCGATCCAGACGGACACCGAGGTCGCCTGCAACGCCACGGCGGCGGACCTCTTCCCGGGTACGCACCCGGTGGACATCTACGTCGGCGACCTGGAAGGCAACATGACCATGCACCGCACCTGGGTCACCGTCGTGCAGGACAGCACCGCCCCGACCTACGCGAACCTGTCCATCCCCGACGGCAGCACCATCTATACTTCCCAGCTGAACAGCGCCGGCATCAATGACATGAGCGCCCTGCGCTTCGACTACGACATCGTCGACGGGACGGACTCCAGCGGCGTCGTGCCCATGAGCCACGTGAACGAGTCGGTGCCGCCGGGAGTGGCAGGAGCCATGATCATGAACTCCTCCTGCGTCAAGACCCCCGACGCCAATAACACGACCCACTACTCGTGCCAGGTGAACCGGGCCAAGCTCCTGCACCTGGGCGACAACACCCTGGCGATCCTGCTCAAGGACCGGGTGGGCAACCTTAGCAGCGACTACACCAACCTCGCCACCCACAAGCACTACACGGTGGTGGACGACGTGGCCCCGGTCGTGAGCAGCCTGGCCGCAGATGCGTCGACGATCTCCGCTAGCTTCAATGATCGGCAGCCGACCGGCGCCCTCTCCACCCAGCTGGCGGCGGGCATCGATAGCGGCACCGCCGTGGTCACGGTCGACGGCAATCCCGTCGGCGGCTGCTCGGCGAGCGCGTCCGGCGTCAGCTGCGCGACGCCTTCGGGCCTCGCCCCGGGCGTGCATGCTGTCGCGGTTTCCGTGAACGACAACGCCGGCAACACCGGTACTGCGAGCGGCACGCTGACCATCGATCCGCCGCCCTGCGTCCCCGGCAAGCCGTCTCTGACCCTGGCGAAGGGCTCCCCCTCCTGGGCCAGCATGGACGACTATGCCGCCCGGGAGTTGTCGCTGCCGCTCACAGTCAGCAATGTCGGCGCCGACGAAGCGTCAGCCGTCGCCATAACCGGTGCTACCAACACCAACGGTGTCGTCCTTATCACACCAACTGATATCCAGCTCGGCGCCATCGCCGGCGGCTCCGCGGCCGTGACGACTGTCAAGTTCTCCGTACCGCACGGGGTAGCTGCGTTCACCGCTTCGTTCACCGCCAGTGCGTCCGACGGCTGCGGCAACAGCTACGGCTACCCGGTCTGAGAGGGGATACTGATGAGATCAGCAGACAGGAACCGTGGCATGACAGGCAGCAAGAGGGAGCCGTACGAGAAGCCGTGCCTGATAAAACACACCGGCCTCAGGGAGATCACCCTCGAATGCCCGGACTGGCAGTGTAGCGTGGCGGTCCCGCCGCCTCCTGCCTGATGCCATCCAGGTAAACCGTAAACGATGAAAGCGGCCCCTGCCATGGCAGGGGCCGCTTTTCTCATGCCGATTTTAGCCTGAGGCTAAGCTTCGACGGGCTCGTAGACGGCGTCGC
Source organism: Gaiellales bacterium (assembly GCA_003599855.1). Classification (GTDB taxonomy): domain Bacteria; phylum Actinomycetota; class Thermoleophilia; order BMS3ABIN01; family BMS3ABIN01; genus SURF-19. The sequence goes on from QZKG01000006.1 coordinate 13,903, forward strand.
CGAAGGCCAGGATCGGGAAGAAGATGGCCCCGAGGAAGAACAGCCCGAGCCCGAAGCCGGTGCCCTTGCCGAAGTTCTTCGCGATGTCGATCGATACGATCAGCTCCACGACGATGTTCACGACCGGGACGAGCATCAGGATCAGCCACCAGGCGGGGCGCCCCGCGATCATCAGCAGCAGGTAAACGTTATAGATGGGGATGATGGCGCCCCATCCCGGCTGGCCTGCTTTCTCGAAGACCTTCCACATGGAGACGACCACAAAGACTACCCATGCGATGACGATGATCCACCAAAAAGCGCTCATCGGATCCTCCTTGTCGTTTCCCTTGCCGGTTGGGTTTCAGATTTGACCCCGGCGCCCGGATTCCTGCGGATAGATGTGCCGCGGGCTGCCCGCCAGGCCGGCAACGACACGGGACGATGCCTGAGTCAAATAAGGTCCGCTTCCACTGTTTGGCCATGATAATGTCTTGTTGTTTACTACAAACAGGGGTAACGATTATAATCCTGATTAACTAATTGATTGTCGGATGATCGATATTTTCAGACCATACGCATGACCGCAAGACCAGAGACCGTCACGGGCCGGGCAAACCAGGCCGCCGGGTGGGGAGCCGCCCTGCCGGGCATGGCGGCGCCGGCCATCCCAAGGCAGAACGTCATCACGAGGATCAGGGCTTCCCTCGAAAACCCCGCGCTGGTCGGCAAGGACGGCTACCGCAAGCGCTATCTGAAGGTCCAGTGGTGGGTCGTGTTCTGGCGCATAGTCATCCTGCTGCAGATCCCGGAGGTCATGCTGGCGCAGCCGGAGATCTTCGGCTCGCTGCGACGCGCCGGCATCATGCTGGCCCTGGGGGCAGGCTACACCGCGCTCTACGCCTGGCTGGCCACGCGCACGCGCGCCGCCGGCAAGGGCTATCTGCACGCGCTCGATCTGGTGGCCTGTGCGGCGCTCATGCTGCTGGCCCTCGACCCCAAGCTGATCTTCATCATGTCCTTTTATTCCTACTCTTGCCTGTTGTCGCGCCCGACGACACAGCTCAGGATCGCCGTGCCGATCACCGTCATCCTGAGCCTGGCCTACCTCGCTGCCGAGGCCAGGGCCGGCCTGATGCCGCCAGAGCTCTTCACCCGCCTCGAAGAACTCGGCAATTTCATCCTCTACTACTTCTGGGGGCTCGGTTTCATCGGCTTCTCAGCGGTGCTGGAGCGCGTCTCATCCCTGGAGCTCGACGCGCTCATCGAGGAGCAGCGCCATTCCTACCGCCGCAGGCTCCACGACGACCTAGGCAACACCCTTTGCGGTCTGCACTTCAAGATCCAGAGCCTCAGGTCCCGCTGCAGCAGGCAGGAGCTGATGCGCTCGCTGGTATTCCTCAAGCTGGGCTACCAGCGGGCCAACCAGGTGCTTTCCAACCTGCTGGGCGGGATAGACGACGTCGAGCCCAGGGACCTCGACGGGGCGCTGGCCCGTTTGAAGGACATCATCGAGGAGGAGATGGGCGTCGAGGTGAGCCTCAGTGTGCCTGGCGGCGTGAAGCTCAGTCCGGAGCTGCAGCGGGAGGCCCTGGCCGTGGTCCGGGAGGCCGCCACCAACACCGCCCGGCACGGTGGCACGGACAGTGTGTCCATCGAGGTCCGGAAGCATCGGGGCAGACTGCGCTTCACGGTTGCCGACCGCGGCCGGGGCTTTGACCGCAGGACCCTCGAGTCGAAACAGGGCCGGGGGAGCATGGGCATCAAGGGGATGCACGAAAGGGCTCGGCTGATGCGGGCGCGGCTGGATATCGAAAGCCTCGATCCGGGGACGGCGGTGATCCTGACCATCGATACCAGGGGCGGTCCAGGCTTCATCGACCGCTGGCTGGGCAGCGACCCCCAGCAGTCCGGTGGAGGGCTCTATTACTTCCTCGTGCGCCTGCGGCTGTTCATGCTCGGCTGGACGCTGATCCAGGCGTTGCTCCTGCCGGCCGTACGGGAACTGGACCTCATGTTCTTCGTCGTCAGCGGCTGCCTGGTGGCCGACTCCCTCGTCTACCTGGTATTCCGCAAACCGGCCTTCCGGGTCCTGGCGCGGCGGCCGTGGCTCCTCGTATTCGAGCAGGTCTTCTTCGCGGCGCTCATCTACCTGACGCTGGTTTCGGGGCTTCCCTTTTTCTTCCCCCTCTACATCGGCGTGGCGGTCATCATGAACAGCGTCTTCCTCGGTCTGGTCGGCAACACGCTGATGACGCTGCTGCTGAACGCCGGCATCTACGCCGCCTACTTCCTGGCGCCTGAGTCCGCGACGATCCTGGAGCCATGGCAGCGCCTGGAGGAGTCGATGCAGCACACGACCATCTTCGTCGTCCTCGCCTTCTCCTCGGGCCTCGCCTCGGAGTTCGTCGAAAGCCTGGAAAGCCTGCAACTAAAGGCCGTCAACCGGGCGCTCCTCCGGCAGCGCGAGCAGATGACGGCCGAGACCCACCGGCAGCTTGACCTGCACGTGCGGAACCTGGGGGCTGAACTGGTCAACCTGTCGCGCCAGGCGGACGGACAGGAGCCACTGCGGGGGAGCCTCCTGCAGAAGCTGGAGAAAAGCTCCACCGACCTGAAGGCCAGGCTGCGTTCGATCCTGAGCTCCCTGGACGAGCCGCCGCCGGATTCAACCTCCCTGAAAGGCCCGGCATGAACGAGACAGGAAAGCTTGCGGTGAGCCTGCTGCTGGTGGACGACCACCCAGTTGTCCTGGAAGGCCTGTCGTCAGGCCTGGCGCAGTTCCCGGAGCTGAACATAAGCGGCACCGCGGCCAGCCTCGCCGAGGCGAAGCTCCTGATCGAGCAGGGCGGCTTCGACCTGCTGGTGACGGACCTCAACATGCCCGAAGTCAGCGACGGGATCGAGCTGATCCGCTACGCCGGCATCCAGCAGCCTGGCGCCAAGATCGTCGTCCTCACCTACTCCGATTCCGTGGACAACATCTACCAGGTGAACCAGGCCGGCGCCCACGCGTACATCATCAAGGACTGCGACCTCGAAGAGATCGCCACGTCACTGCTCCTGGTCCACCGGGGAGGCCGGCCGCCACTCAAACCCGAGCTGGAAGCGTCGCTCTGGCGCAAATTCAGGGAGACGTCGCCGGACGAGCCGCCTTACGGGCTCAACGAGCGGGAATGGAGGATACTCGAACTGATGGCGGGCGGCGCCACCAACGAGGAGATCGCCGGCACGCTCTTCATCAGTGACCGGGTCGTCCGCCGCTCCAATACTTCCATCTATCACAAGCTCGGTGTCCGCAACCGCTCCGAGGCGATTGCGCGCGCCATCAAGGAGAACCTGCTGGGCTAGGCGGGGGGGAGCGTGGCCGCCGGCCCGTTTCCGCACCCGCCGCAAACGACGGCCGCATCTGCCCCCCACGACGTCCTCTTCTTCCTCTACTCATGCACCGCCACCGGTATTACATTGGTTCAGAACCGTTTTCTGGCCACGCTTGTGTCTGGGTCATATGAAACGGCCGGATCTTGTTGTCACGAAAAAGCCCCACAAGGGTTGGCGCCGGCCCCCGTAACCGGCGCCTTCCCGGCCGGTGCAGCTCCTACGATGTTTCACTGCGCCGGCCGGTAAACCGGCGCGGTACTCCTACCCCGTGCCGGTTCTTTTTTGCTCTTGAGCTTCTGGCCCTTCCTGCCCCCCGGGGGCCGCCGTTTTTCCACTCATGGCGCCTGAATCTTTTTTTTACCATGATGCCGTTCCTGTGGGTTATATTTTTTTCATCCGGGTAATAATATGAACCGCCATTTTTCACGGGGGTGGTCAAGCTGCAGGACGGTGTGAGGCGGGGGCCCGCTTCATGCCGGCTTCCTGTTCGAGGGAAGAATGGCAACGATCGCTGACACCGACAATATCAGGGCCCTGATGGTCGAGGGCGACCCGGACGATGCCCGCATGATCAGGGAGATGCTGGCCGGGACAAAGGACTGCAGCGTCATGCTTGAGCATGCCGACGACATGCGTTCCGGGATGAAGCTGCTGGGGGAAAAAGACTTCGATATCATCCTGCTCGACCTGCATCTCGCCGACAGCGACGGGACCGGGGCATGCCTGCGGGTGAGAGCCGCCGCGGCCGAGCTGCCCATCATCATCCTCACCACCACGGAAGACGAGGACCTTGCGGCTCGCCTGGTCGGCCGTGAGGCCCAGGACTACCTGGTCAAAGGCCAGCTGGACGGCAGGACGCTGGCCCGCAGCATCAGGTGCTCCCTGGAGCGCGAGTTGGCTGAAAGGCACTTCAGGGAGAGCGAGCTTATCATGAGGCGGGCCGAGGAGATCGCCCGGATCGGCACCTGGAAGATGGAGCTGGAAACCGGCCGGACCTACTGGTCACAGGAGATGTACAGGCTTTTCAACGTGGAGGAGGGCGTCTGCGAGAACCATTTCCAGACCTGCCTCGACAGAGTGCATGAAGACGAGCGTGAGCAGGTGGCAGCGATTATGCAGTCTTCCCTGAAGCAGGGCAAGTCGTACGATTGCACCTGCCGCATCCGGCCGGATGGCGGAGAGGAGACGATCATCACCATCAAGGGGGAGCCTTCCTACAACCAGCAGGGAAGCGTCGAGGCCCTGATAGGGACCGTCCAGGACGTCACCGAGAAGGAGCTGGCAAGGACCCATATCCGGCAGTGCGCGGAGGAGTGGCGCCACACTTTCGACTCCATCCCCGACCTCGTCTCGGTGCACGACCGCGACTTCCATATCATCAAGGCGAACCGGAGCCTGTGTGACTTCGCGGGCATCATGCCGGAGGAGCTGGCCGGGCGCCATTGCTACGAGATAATGCATGACCGGGACAAGCCCATCCCCGGCTGCCCACACCAGGCCATGCTGGAAACCGGGATGACCAGCAAGGTCGAGGTGGCTGACAGCCGCAGGGGAGCCATCCTCGAGGTGACCGCTGCCCCGCTGTTCGACTCCCGGGGGGTGGTGAGCGCCTCGATCCACATCGCGCGGGACGTCACCTCGCAGAAGGATGCCGAGGCCCGGGCCGAGGCGAGCAGGGAGCAGCTGCTGCAGTCGCAGAAGATGGAGAGCATCGGCCGCATGGCCGGCGGCATCGCCCATGACTTCAACAACTACCTGACAGCCATCAATGGATACATCGGCCTCGCGCTAAGCCGCATGCCTCAGGACAACCATGGGCGCCAGGACCTGAAGGAGGCCCTCAGTTCGGCAGAAAGCGCGGCCACGCTGACCCGGCAGCTGCTGCTCTTCAGCCGCCGGGAGTCCTCTGACTTCAGGGCTGTCAGCCTGAACGAGCTGGTAGCGGGGCTTTCAAAGATGCTCGACCGCCTCATCGGTGAGCAGATATTCATAAACCTGGAGCTGGCCGAGCGCACGCGGATGGTCTCGGCGGATGCCGGGCACATGGAGCAGCTGATCATGAACCTCGTGGTCAACTCCCGTAATGCGATGCGAGCGGGGGGCGGGGAGATAGTCATCCGTACCGGGGACGCATGCATCAGCCGGGAAGAGGCCGGGCGGAACCCCATGGCCCGCGAAGGCGAGTTCGTCCGGCTGAGCGTCATCGATGACGGCACCGGCATGGACAGGGAGACTCTCCTGCACATATTCGAGCCGTTCTTCACCACGAAAGAAGGGGCAGAGGGCACCGGCCTCGGCCTCGCCGTCGTCTTCGGCATCGTCGCCGACCACGACGGCTGGGTCGACGTGACCAGCGAGATAGGTCTCGGCACCAGGTTCGATGTCTACCTGCCGGCTATCAGTGAAGGCGCCCGTCAAGAGGTCGAGGAGGACAGCGGCCCGCGCGACGTGCGGGGCCACGGCGAGAGCATCCTCCTGGTGGAGGATGAAGCCAGCGTGAGGCAGATGACCGAAAGGGTGCTGGCAAGCAGCGGCTACGCGGTGGTGGCAGCAGCTGACGGCGAATCAGCCCTGGCGGCCTTCGCGGCCAGGGGCGGCCGCTTCGACCTGGTGCTGAGCGACTATATCCTCCCGGACCTGGACGGCCTGGAGCTGGCCGAGCAGCTTTTCAGGAGCAACCCCGACATCCGCTTCATCCTGTCCAGCGGCTACAGCGAGCTCCCTGACCCCGAAGCGGTGGCGGAATCCGGGTTCAGGTTCATCGAGAAGCCCTACAGCATCGACTCCCTGCTGGGGGAGATCCGCGATGAGCTGGATTGCGGGTGAACCTCACCCCGCCTGACCATTTGTGCTATCATTCTTGAGGCTTCATCCGGCCTTCGGGCCTTTTTTTATGGGCCAAAAACCGACAAGGCGACATTAACAGGAAAGCGAGCAGGGACCATCATGAACCTGAGGAACGTAGCCGTCATCGCCCACGTGGACCATGGCAAGACCACGCTGGTCGACGGACTCCTGAAGCAATCGAAGACCTTCCGCGAGAACGAGGCGGCCTTCAGCCAGGAGCTGATCATGGACTCCTTCGACCAGGAGCGGGAGCGCGGCATCACCATCCTGGCAAAGAACACCGCGGTCAGCTACGGCGGCGTCAAGATCAACATCATCGACACCCCCGGACACGCCGACTTCGGCGGCGAGGTGGAGCGCACGCTCAACATGGCCGACGGCGCCCTGCTGGTGATCGACGCCCAGGAGGGGCCGATGCCCCAGACGCGCTTCGTCCTCAAGAAGGCGCTGGAGCTGTCCTTGAGGCCCATCGTCATCATCAACAAGATCGACAAGGCCAACGCCAGGGTCGAAACGGTCCTCGAGAAGACGGGCGACCTCTTCCTCGACCTTGCCACCGACGAGGCTCAGCTCGACTTCCCCGTCTATTACGCCATCAGCCGCTCCGGCAAGGCCTGGGACGAGCTGCCCGGGAACATGGAGTCAGACGCGGACTTCACGCCGATCTTCCAGGCAATCATCAACCACGTGCCCGCCCCTGAGGAACGCGATGCGGAGCCTTTCCAGATGCTGGTGGCCTCGCTGGACCAGGACAGCTATCAGGGCAGGTACGCCATCGGCCGCATCCGGCGGGGCTCGGTACGGCCGGGCCAGGACGTCGCCCTGATCGCGCGCGACGGCTCCGTGGCGCCGGCACGGGTGGACCGGATCTATGTCTCCAGGGGCCTCAAGCGCGTCGAAGTCGAAGCGGCCGGCAGCGGCGAGATCGTCGCCCTCACCGGCGTCGACGGCGCCGGCATAGGCGAGACCGTGGCGGACAGTTCGCAGCCGGAGGCCCTCCCCACCATCAGCATCGAGGAACCGACGCTGAGGATGTCGGTGGCGGCCAACACCTCCCCCTTCGCCGGTCGTGAAGGGCAGTTCGTCACCGGCCGCCAGCTGCTGGCGAGGATCAACAAGGAGCTGGAGACCAACGTGTCTCTGAAGATGGAGCCGGGAGAGCACGGCGACTACATCCTCTCCGGGCGCGGCGAGCTGCACCTGTCGGTTTTCATCGAGACGCTGCGCCGCGAAGGCTACGAGCTGCAGGTGGGCAAGCCCCAGGTCATCTTCCGCCAGGTGGGCGGCGTGAGACATGAGCCGGTGGAAGAGCTGACGATCGACGTGGACAGCGAGTACGTTGGCGCTGTCACCGGTGAAGTCGGCCGGCGGCGCGGCTCGCTCATGAGCCAGCTGGAGGGCGCCGACGGCACTACCCGACTGGTTTTCAAGATAACCACCCGGGGACTGCTGGGGTTGCGCAACGTCCTCCTGACCCTTTCCCGCGGGACGGCGGTGATGAACTCCCTGTTCGTGCGCCACCAGCCCGCTGGGGCGCCGATCCAGACCGCCCGCGGCGGCGCGCTCATCGCCAGCGAGGCGGGCAGGGCGGTGACCTTCGGGCTCTATAACGCCCAGCAGCGCGGCGTGGTCTTCATCCCGCCCCAGACCCAGGTCTACGCGGGGATGATCGTGGGCCTGAACTCCCGCGACGAGGACCTGGAGATAAATGTCTGCAAGGAGAAGAAGCTGACCAACATGAGGGCCGCCGGAGCCGACGACGCCCTCATGCTGACGCCCCCCACCATCTTCAGCCTGGAGCAGTGCCTCGATTTCCTCGAGGACGACGAGCTGCTGGAAGTCACGCCCGGGAGCCTGCGCCTGAGGAAGAAACTGCTGGTCAAGAGCGAGCGCGACCGGGCGCGCAAGGCCCGGATCGCCTGAGCCCTGGCTTTTCACGCAGGCCGCCGATTGCGATCTTGCGCCGCGACCCCGCACGCGGCGGCGCCGGTAGCCTGGCAGCCCTGCTGATATAATACGGCCGTGGCCAATGAGACCCCGACACTGACGCCGCGCTACATCATGTACGGCGCGCTCTTCACCGGCCTGGCGGCTTCCATCGCCTTCCGGACCATCGTCGTAATCGAGCATATCGAGCCTGGCTGGGTCCGCCCGGTGTGGTACTTCGCGGTCCTGGGCAACTTTTTCTTCTTCTATTACCGTTTCAGGATCTCCGAGAAACGCAAGCGGGCAGTGCGGGAACATGAGCTGCTGGACAAGCTGGAGCGGGGGGAGCCGCTCACCGACAGCGACCGGGCGGTCATCATCTACCTGCTCAGCTCCATCAAGAAGTCGCCGGAGAACATCAACTATCTCATCATCTTCATCTTCTCGCTGGTGGCGATAGCCACCGACCTGGCCTTCGTCTATCTGGACTGAGGCGGGAGCTGGGGCGGGTCGCCGGCTTCAGAACCGGCGGCAGGCGGCAAGCAGCAGGAGGGGGAGTCCCGCACGTCGTGTCACTGGTCCTTCCTCCCGGTCTTCACCTGGGGCATGGCCAGGGCGGCCAGTATCGCCGCCGCGATGAAGATGAGCGTGAAGAGGAAGACGTCGTGGTAGGCCTGGGCGGCAGCCTGCTTGTAAACCGGGCTGAGGGGCTCCATCGAGGTGCCGGTGAACGCCTCGGCCTCGGCGACCGGTATGCCGATGCCGATCAGCCGCTCGGTCATGCGCCAGGACAGGAAGGCCATCAATCCAGCGGACGCGATGGAGCCGCCGATGAAGCGGCTCATGTTGGGCAGCGAAGCGGCCAGGCCGCGCTTGTGGGCGGGCACGTCGTAAAGCGCGGTGTTGTCCACCGGCGCCCAGCACAGGCCGATGCCGACCCCCACCAGGCCTACAGCGGCGGCGACGATGAGCGCGGCGAAATATTTCGCCTCGATGGCTCCGCCCGCCCCCAGGATGAATTCGGCCCCGGGCGGGACTGACAGCGCCCGGGACACCAGAAGATATCCGGCAGCTGAAATCAGCAGGCCGCCGATGAGGGTGACGCGGCCGCCGAACCTGGCCGTGAGGCTGCCGCCCACGGGCGCGAACATGGCATAGGTCACCGCCACCGGCGCGGCCGCCAGGCCGATCCAGGTGCTCGACAGTTCCAGCACCGAGGCAAAATAGAAGGGCAGCACCAGCATCGAGCCGAACAGGCCGCCGGTGATGAAGAAGCCGGCGATGTTCGCCGTGGTCAGCGAGCGGTAGCGAAAGAGGCCGAGGCTGACCAGCGGGCGGCGACAGCTCCCTTCCCGCAGCACGAACAGTAACAGCAGCGCCGGCGCGGCGATGAAGACGCCCAGGATGCGGGGGCTGGTCCAGCCCCACTCGCCCCCCTTATTGACGCCGAGAGCCAGGCAGACGAGCCCGGCTACCAGCAGCGCCGCCCCGGGCACGTCGAAATCCCGGCCTTCCGGTGAAGGCTCCGTTTCTTTCAGTGCCCGGAGGGCGAAGGGTATGATGACGGCCGCCAGAGGGAAGTTGATCAGGAAGATGGCGCGCCAGCCGATGAAGTCGACGAGGTTGCCGGCGTCAACCAGCACTCCCCCCAGCAGGTAGCCGGCTACGGGAGCCACTCCCAGGATACCCCCCATGATGCCCACCGCGAGGGCTTTCCTCTCCGGCGGGAAAGCGCTGTAAGCGTAGGCCAGGGCCATGGGCGGCAGCGCCGCGGTGCCGACGGCCATGACCGCCCTGCCCGCGATGAGGCTCTCCACGTTCCAGGCAAGCGCGCAGAACAGCGACATGATCGTGAACAGTGACAGACCGAAGATGAAGAGTCTCTTGCGGCCGTAGAGGTCGCCGGCGCGCCCCATCACAGGCATCAGTGTCGAATGGACCATGAAGAAGATCACCGATACCCAGGCTATGGTCGTGAAGCTGGCGCCGAAATCGGCTGTTATCGTCGGCAGGGCGACACCCAGCGTCGTCGAGGTCAGGGCGTAGAGCAGCAGGCCGCTGCTGACCGAGCCGAGCACCATCCAGCTGTGCCGGTCCGTCTGCGTGCCGACCGCGCCCCCGGGAGAGTCCTGCGTTTCCATGCGTGCCTCCTTCTAAACGTCAAGAACCGATCCCCACATCACAAGCTTCCCCTGGCCCGGCTCGCCCGCTTCGGTCGTTCTGCATATCAATGCCCGCCTGGCGTCATACGCGACATCGCCCCCCCAGTCAGGGCGCGCTAAAGCAACAGGTCCTTCATCGCTCCCTTGGATGACAGGCTTTCCCGGGTTCGCTCATTCAGGATGGCTGGCAGGCCTTGCAGGCGCGTGACATGGTGATGTCAGGTTTTCCCGGGTTCACTCTTGTTGGACGATCGTTCGCCTGCGTTGGGTGATATGGTTGAGCGCACATCACACGTGTGACACCCTATGTGCTTATGTTCCAGAAACTGGCGCGGATTCCTGCCGGACCGCCGCCCGCAGCGCCGCTCCTTATGGCTTCGGGAGCAGCGGCGGCGCTGATCGCAGCCCGGCACGACTGGACGTGGCCCAGGTGACCGCTGCCGATCTTCAAGCCGACCCGATGGCCTCCACGGCCGTGCTCAGCTCGACAGCGCTCGCCAGGACCGCGGCGGCGCCGGTGAAGTCGCTTCCCCGTGTGAGGCCCGCCGGGATGACGATGCAGCGCAAACCGGCGGCCAGCGCCGACTCCAGGCCGCGGCTGGAATCCTCCACGGCGACGCACTGGCGCGGATCGAGACCGTACCGTTCAAGCGCCGCCAGGTAGGGCTCGGGGGAAGGCTTGGAGTCGCGATAATCCTCGCGGGCCAGCACGAACTCGAAATAACCTGCCAGCCCGGTGGCGGTGTGGGCCGCGTCGAAATGCTCCCTCAGCGAGCTGGTGACGACCCCCATGCGGTAGCGGGGCGCCAGTTCGGCCAGGGCCTCCGGCACGCCGTCGGGGACGCGCACGCCAGCGAGCAGACGCTCGCGGTAGATGCGGTTCCGCTCCCGGCGGAGTTCCTCGACCCGCTCCGGGGGCACGCCCCGCTCGAGCAGGATGCCGAGCATGCTCAGGCCCGCCGTCAGCGAGACCCGCAGGAACTGGGCCGCGGTCAGCTCGACGCCCTCCAGCGCGGCCGCCTCCCGCGTCGCCGCGAAGTAAAGCTCCTCGGTGTCCACCAGGACGCCGTCGTTGTCCCAGAGTATCGCCTCGATCATCATTCATCAGCCTTCCAGGGTCGCCGGCATGATCTTGCCTGGCCGGCCGGGCCTTATTGGAGATAATGCCTGACACCATTATAATATCCGTTCATGACAAATCGGGCGCGCCGCGGCGGCGGCCCCGCCCAGGACCCCATACGGAGCGCGCTTGCAAGGACTGCCCGACCATTTCTGGTACACCTGCGGACCCGACGAGGCCTGCCAGCGAATGGACTCTTCCCCCGCCGGCCTCACCGCCACGCAGGCGCGGGAGCGCCTGGCAGAGTTCGGTTACAACGAGATCGTCTCGGGGGAGAAGGTCACGGCCTGGCAACTCTTCCTGGCCCAGTTCAAGAACGTCCTCATCGTCATCCTTCTGGCGGCGGTTGTGCTGTCGTTCGTCGTCGGCGAGCCCATCGAGGCCGCCGTCATACTCGTCATCCTCATCTTCGCCGTGACCCTCGGTTTCATCCAGGAGTTCCGCGCGGAGAAGTCCCTGGAGGCGCTCAAGCAGATGGCCGCCCCCTTCGCCCACGTCCGTCGCGACGGCCGCGAGGAGCAGGTGCCGGCCCGCGAGCTGGTACCGGGGGACATCGTGCTGCTGGAAAGCGGCAGCCTCGTGCCTGCCGACCTCCGGCTCATCGAGGAGTTCAACCTCAAGGTAGACGAGTCCCCCCTGACGGGGGAGTCCATGGCCGTGGCAAAGCATTCCGGCCCCATCGAGGGGGAGGTTGCCCTGGGCGACCGCACCAACATGGCGTTCATGGGCACCCACGCGGTCTACGGTCGCGGAGCCGGGGTGGTGGCCGCCACTGGCATGAAGACAGAGTTCGGCAAGATCGCCGCCGCCCTCTCGGGGGTCGAGGAGCGCAAGACCCCCCTGCAGCGCAACCTGGATGACCTGGGCAAGAAGCTGGCCATCGCCGCGCTGGCGGTGGTTATCATCATCGTCCTGCTGGGTATCGCCCGGGGCGAGGACCTGTTGGAGATGTTCATCTGGGGCATTGCCGTGGCGGTAGCCGTGGTGCCGGAAGCCCTGCCTGCAGTGGTCACCATATCACTGGCGGTGGGGGTCAAACGCATGGTGGCGCGCAACGCGCTCATCCGCAAGCTGCCGGCGGTGGAGACCCTGGGCAGCACCACCTTCATCGCCACCGACAAGACCGGGACCCTGACCCAGAACAAGATGGTGGTCAAGTCCCTCTTCGCTGACGACCGCCGCTTCGCCGTCGCCGGCGAGGGCTATCTCCCGGAAGGAGAGATCAGCCATGAAGGCCGGGCCGTCTCTGCCGCTGGCGAACCCGGCCTGATGCAACTGCTGCAGGTGGGGGTGCTCTGCAACGACGCCCACCTTTACCACGACGGCGACCAGTGGACGATCATGGGCGACCCCACCGAGGCGGCGCTGCTGGTCGTCGCGGCCAAGGCCGGTATCGACCTGGAAGAGACCGCCGCCGCCCACGAGCGTGTCAGCGAGATCCCCTTTACCTCGGAGCGCAAGATGATGACGACGGTGGCCCGGGGAGCCGGGGGGTACGCCGTCTATACCAAGGGAGCGGTGGAAGAAGTCATCGAACGTTGCGTGGCGCTTGTCGTCGGCGGCCGGGAGGAACCCCTGGACGGCGCCATGGCGGCGCAGATAATTGAGGAAGCCGACACCGCGGCCGAGGCCGGGTACCGTGTCCTCGCCGGCGCCTACCGCCGGGAACCGCAGGAACCGGGCGAGGAGGAGATCGAGAAAAACCTGGTATTCGCCGGCCTCTGGGCCATGAAGGACCCGCCGCGTCCCGAGGCCCGCGAGGCCCTGGACAAGTGCCGCCAGGCCGGCATCCGCGTCGCCATGGTCACCGGCGACCACCAGAAGACCGCCATCGCCATCGCCCGGGAGCTGGGCCTGGCAGAGAACGGCCAGGCCGTGAACGGCCTGGAGCTGGAGAAGATGGACGACGACCGGCTGGACCAGGTGGTCAACGAGGTCAGCGTCTACGCCCGCGTCTCGCCGGCGCACAAGCTCAGAATCGTCGAAGCCCTGCACCGCAACGGCCATATCGTCGCCATGACCGGGGACGGCGTCAACGACGCCCCGGCGCTCAAGCAGTCCGACATCGGCGTGGCCATGGGCATCGCCGGCACCGACGTCACCAAGGAGGCCGGCGCCCTGGTGCTCACCGACGACAACTTCGCCTCCATTGTCGCGGCGGTGGAGGAAGGCCGCATCATCTTCGGCAACATCAAGAAGTACCTCATGTACCTGCTCTCGTCGAACCTGGGCGAGATCCTGCTGGTGTCCACCGCGGTACTCTCGGGGCAGCCGCTGCCGCTGACGGCGATCCAGATCCTCTACATCAACCTCGCCACCGACGGCCTGCCGGCGCTGGCCCTCTCGGTGGACCCGCCGGAGAGGGACATCATGTCGCGGCAGCCCCGCGACCCGGGGAAGAGCATCTTCGCCGACAACGTCTGGAAGCTGATGATAATCGGCGGCGTCTGGTCGGCGGCGGTGAACTTCGGCATCTTCCTCTGGGACAAGTCCGGGCCAGTGGAAGGCGACCCGGTGGTGCGGGCCCAGGGGCTGGTCTTCATCTCCCTGGTGCTGATCCAGTTCTTCAAGGCCTACAACTACCGCTCCGACACCCAGTCCGTCTTCAGGCTGGGCTTCTTCGGCAACCGCTGGCTCAACCTGTCGATTTTCTGGGAATCTCTGCTGCTCATGCTGATCGTATACCTGCCCTTCCTGCAGGGACCCTTCGGCACCCATGCCCCCAGCCTGACAGAATGGCTGGTGGTGCTCGTGGGCGCCGGCACCATCTTCCCGGTGCTGGAGCTGGCCAAGAAGGTGCTCAAGCCGGGCGACCGGCCGGTGGCTGACGGGAACTGAAGGAATCCAGTACAATGAGTCGATCGCCATTGATGATCGCCACGGATCGCGCTTGCGCTGAATCATGAAGATAGTGAGACGGACATACGACTGGGTGCTGCACTGGGCCAAGACCCCCTACGGGGCCATCGCCCTGTTCGCCCTGGCCTTCGCCGAATCGTCCTTCTTCCCCATCCCGCCGGACGTGCTGCTCATTGCCCTCTGCCTGGGGATGCAGGCTAAGGCGTTCCGCTACGCGACCATCTGCACGGTGGCGTCCCTTATGGGAGGCCTCGCCGGCTACGCCATCGGCTACTTCATCTGGCTGACGCCGTCGGGGGAGTTCACCTCGGTGGCGACCTTCTTCTTCAACCATATCCCCGGCTTCACCGAGGCGGCCTACTTCGACATCAAGGACCTTTATGACCGGTACGACTTCTGGATCATCTTCACCGCAGGGTTCACGCCGATCCCCTACAAGATCTTCACCGTCTCCGCCGGCGCTTTCGACGTGAACCTGCCGATGTTCTTCGTGGCGTCGGTCCTCAGCCGCGGCGGCCGCTTCTTCCTCATCGCCTTCCTCATCTGGAAGTTCGGCCCCAGCATCGAGCGCTTCATCGACAGGTATTTCAACTGGCTCGCCATGGCCTTCACGGTGCTGCTGGTGGGGGGCTTCATCCTCATCAAGTACCTGCTGTAACCCCGCGGAGAAAAAGGCACCCGGTCCGGCATTCACGGCGTCAGGGATAGACTTCAGGCAAACCCCGTGGGATCGCAACCGGGCGGGCAGGGTGATTTTCCGGAGCCTGCCGGAGGAAAATGCTCCCTGCCCGGCATTCACGATGTCAGGGATAAAAAAGCGAAGGAGCAGATCCTTCGTCGCTAAAGCTCCTCAGGATGACAGTGGGGCTTCGCTCCTCAGGATGACAGTGGGGGGAACGAACCGGGCGGAGGGCGCTATTTACGGCTTGTCTCCGGCCTCGCGCAGCTGCGGCACCAGGGTGGCAATGATGAAGGCAGCCGCCACCAGCACCAGGGCAAAGACGAAGACGTCCTGGAAAGCCCCGTTGAAAGCCTCGTGGTACTGAGCGCTGATCGTGCCGTTCTCGCTGGCTGTGGCGATGGCGCTGGCTTCAGCAGCCGGGACCCCCATCTCCGCCAGCCGCGCCGCCACGCGTGACGAGAGGAACGCGCCAGTGACGGCGATGCCGAAGGAGCTGCCGATGAAGCGGCCCATCTGCGGCAGCGACGATGCGACGCCGCGCTTGTCCCGGGGCACGTCGTGGAGGGCGGCGGTTGTCAGCGGCGCGTTGGTCATCCCCAGGCCAATGCCTAGCACGGCGATGGCCACGCAGATCAACAGCGTGCTGACGTCGTCCGCGATCACCCGGGAGATCAGGAGAAAACCGGCGGCGGCGATCACCAGGCCGATCTGGGGCGTCGTGCGCGCGCCGAGGGTGTTGGTCAGGCGCCCGCCTATGGGTGCGATTATAAGGAACATGAGCGCCAGGGGGGCGATCTTCAGCCCGGTGACCTGGGGCGAGTCGCCCACCAGCCGCTGGAAGAAGAACGGCAGCAGCACGAAGGTCCCGAACATGGCCGCCGAGGCGAACATGCCGGCGACATTGGCGGACACCAGGGAGCGGTAACGGAACAGGCTGAGGTCGATCATCGGCCGCCGGGCGCGGCTCTCCCAGACAATGAAGAATACCAGGAAGAGCACCAGGACCGCGAAGCCAGCGATGGTCCGCTGGTCAGTCCAGCCCCAGAACCTCCCCTGGCTGACGCTGAGCAGCCCCGCGAAGAGGCCGACGGTGAGCAGCAGCCCGCCGGGGACGTCGAAGCCCCTTTCCCCGTCCCTGGCCTCGTGGCCCTTGAGCACGACCATGGCCAGGGGCAGGATGACGGCGCAGAGAGGCACCGCCACCAGGAAGACGCTGCGCCAGCCGAACGCGCCCACCAGGAAACCGCCGCTGACCGTGCCGACTGTGGGCGCCGCTCCCATCAGGCCCCCCATGATCCCCAGGGCGGGACCGCGCTCGCGGCCCGGGAAGGCATCCATCACAAAGGAGAGCGCCATGGGCGACAGGGCGCTGGTGCCCAGGGCCATCAGCGCGCGCCCGGCGATGAGACTCTCGATGTTCCAGGCGAAGGTGCACAAGATCGACATCGCCGTGAACATGAGCAAACCGAAGACGTAGACGTTCCGGTGGCCGTAGAGGTCGCCGGCGCGGCCCATCACCGGCATGAAGGTGGCCTGGACGATCATGTAGATGGAGGCAACCCACATGGCGGTGGAGAAGTTGGTCTGGAAGTCGGCAGCGATCCCCGGCAGGGCGATGTTGACGATGGAGGAGCTGAGGATGGCCATCATCAGGCCGCTGGCTACCGTGGCCAGCAGCACCCAGCGGTAGCGGGGCAGGGCTTGGACTCTCGCGCTTAACTGTTCGACGACGCCCCCTTGTCTTTAATGGCTGCAGTCACCGCCGGCAAGGTCAAGCGGTCATGCAACGTCGCTGTTTCACTCAGGGTCAACTGGTTTACTCCCTGGTTTACATGGTCTGACAAGTACCGTTAGTACAGCTACGTCCTCGCAGTCGAGCCCGGTTCAAGACTGCTGGCGGCTGAAGGCGGTGACCGCCACGGCCAGCATCGCCGCAGTGATCGCCAGCATCACCGTGAGGTCGGTCAGGAGCGGGAAGCGGGAGGGTACATCCTCGAGCATGATGGCGCGCATGGCGTCTACCCCGTAGGTCAGGGGGTCGATGCGGGCCAGAGCGTCCATCCAGCGCGGCGCGTCCTGGAGCTGGAACATGGCGCCGGAGAGGAAGAACATGGGCATCATGATGAAGTTCATGATCATCTGGAACCCCTGCATGGTCTTGAGCCGCGTCGCCACCAGCACGCCGAGGCCGGTCATGGAGAATGATACCAGGAACATGGTGGGCAGCAGCCGCGCCACCATCGCGGGCGAGAGGCTGATGCCCACGAAGGGCGCCAGCAGCAGCATGACCGAACCCTGGAACGAGGCGATGGTGGCGCCGCTGATGACCTTCCCCAGCGCGATGCTCCAGCTGGGCACCGGCGCCACCAGCATCTCCTTGAGGAAGCCGAACTCCCGGTCCCAGACGATGGAGACCGCCGAGAAGACCCCGGCGAAGAGCACCGTCATGCCGAGGATGCCGGGAAACATGAACACCTTGTAGTCGAGCCCCGCGACGCCGCCGCCGGAGAAGCGCATCGAAGCCCCCAGCCCGGCCCCCAGCACGAAGATGAAGATGATGGGGCTGCCCAGAGAGCCGATGATGCGGGCGCGGTCGCGGAAGTGGCGCTTGATGTCCCTGAGCCAGATGATGTAGATGGCGCGGAATCTCTTAATGGCGCATCACCTTCCGGCTGCGGACCCGGGCCCGCACGCCCTCCATGCCGTCGGCGGCCTCTTCGCGGATCTGGCGTCCGGTAAGCTTCAGGAAAACGTCGTCCAGGGTGGGCTCGCGCACGGTCACCGAGAGGATCTCGGCGTCGAGGCCCTTGAGCAGCCGCGGCAGGAAGGTGCGGCCGCTGGGGACCTCCAGGCGCAGGCGCTCGCCGGCGGGGCCCCCAGTCCTCCAGGGAGGAGGGGCGACCTCGGCGTCAAGGCCGAACTTCTCACCGAGCTCCCGCGCCACGGCGCCGGCGTCCTCGACCCTAAGGGTGATGATGTCACCGCCCACCTCGTGCTTGAGGTTGCCCGGCGTGTCGAGGGCGGCGATGCGGCCGTTGTCGATGATGGCGATGCGGTCGCAGTTCTCCGCCTCGTCCATGTAATGGGTCGTCATGAAGATGGTGATGTCATACTGCTCCCGGAGCTCGCCCACATGCTCCCAGATGTTCCTGCGGGTCTGGGGGTCGAGCCCCAGGGTGGGCTCGTCGAGGAAGAGCACGCGGGGGTAGTGCATCAGGCCGCGGGCGATCTCCAGCCGGCGGCGCATGCCCCCGGAATAGGTCTCCACCCGGTCGTCCGCCCGCGCCGTCAGCTCCACCATGTCGAGCACGCTGCGCGCCCGCTCGCGCCGCTCCCCCGGCGGCACGTTGTAGAGCATGGCGTGGAACTGAAGGTTCTCCCGGGCTGTCAGCCGCTCGTCCAGGGTCGGGTCCTGGAAGACGATGCCGATGGACTGGCGCACCTCGTCCTGCTCGGTCGCCACGTCGTGACCGTTGAGGGTGGCGCGGCCCGAGGTGGGCCTGAGCAGCGTACAGAGCATGTTGATGGTGGTGGTCTTACCGGCGCCGTTGGGACCCAGGAAACCGAATATCTCCCGGCGGCCGACGCTGAAGCTCACGTCGTCCACCGCGGTCAGCTCCCCGAAGCGCCGGGTCAGCCCCTCGACTTCAATGACGCTGCCGCCGCTCCCGTCGGGCCGGGCCGCTTCTGCCGCGCTATCCATCAGCCCGGTCATCTCCCTCGCGGGCGATCTCCTCCATGCGGCTCAGCCGGGCCATCGCCCCGGCGACGAACTCGGTCACCTTCTCGGCCTTGATGACGTTGAGGGAGTGGTGGCCGTGCATGCTGGAGAAGATTAGCAGCTTGTCTCCTGGCCGGATGCCGAAGGCGTCCCGGGCGTCGGCGGGAATCACGATCTGGCCCCGCTCCCCCACGGTGGCGGAGCCGAAGAACTCGGGCTCGCCGCTGGCGTTCTTTGCCATTTCCAGCTCCTCCCATCCTGGAATAATAAGTATGAATAATCATATTAATATAATCATTCGTCCCATTCAACACCGACGCGGGGACGTTGTTTCCTATGTTTCCCAAGTGGGTGCTTTCCAGCAGAGCAAGGATGATTTGTTGTATGAGTTAGGAAACTCAGGAAACAACGTCCCTCATTCACTCATTCACTTTCGCTGCCCGCGCCATCTGTCGGGGGCAATACCACCAGCACGGTTCTGTCAGTTTGAAAACACAACAATTGTTACAGCTGATTTCAGGCCACCCGGCAGCCATCAACGTTCGGTCAGGATGATAGTCCACCCGGCACTCACGGATCGTGGCCATGCCTGTGCGGAAGCGGCCAGGTCCGCTTCAGCTATGGATATTCCCGCCGTCTGTTTTTTCATGTACAGCTCCGCTGGGAGAAAGCGTAAATGGTGCAGATAAACTGCCTGCATTTGATGATATTTTCACCAGACCGCCGCGGCTCGTCCGGCGTGTTTAAAAACCGGCGCATTGAGCAAAAGAATAATTAGAAACAGCAAGCAGGCCTGTCCGCCAGGGCAGGCGGGACGAAGGAGAAAGGAGGTGAATAATGATGGCACTGGTACGATGGACACCCTTCAAGGAGATGCTGGACATGCCGCGAGAGATGCGGCGGCTGGTAGGACGGCCGTTCCGGCTGTTCGAAGAGCCGTTCTCGCTTGATACGTTCGGCCCGGCGCATGACATCTTCGCGCGCGGTACGGACATGGTGGTCCGCATGGAGCTCCCCGGCGTAGACGTGGAGGATATCGAGATCTCGCTGGTGGACCATACCCTGGTGATGATGGGAGAGCGCCGCGTCGACAAGGAGGTCAAGGAAGATGACTACTACCGGCGCGAACGCTCGTTCGGCAGCTTCGAGCGGAGCATCCCGGTGCCCGAGAAGGTGACCGAGTCCGACATCTCGGCCGCCTATAAGGACGGCATCCTCGAGGTGACCGTGGCCGGCGCGGTAGAGACGGAGCCGGCCAAGCGGATCGAGATCAAGACCGCCGAAGGCGAGGAGAGGAAGATAGAGCCGACCAGCGGCGAGGAGTAAGGAATGCTCCAGCAGGAGCGGTCCGGCAGGCTCCTCCAATACGACAAGGCACGACGCGGGGGGCGCCGTGCCTTCCCGTTAATCATCCCTTAACAGTCCCTTCACAGTACTTTCACGATGCACGGGTAACATTACGGCAGAACAGAAACCGCCGCGCGGGAACAACGCGGCAAGAAACAAGAAGGAGCCAGAATGGGAATCGGCCTGATATTCATAGTGCTGCTGGTAGTGGGCGTCGTCCTGCTCATGCAGAATAACGGAGCAGCCCGGGGGCTGTTCAATTCCGATACGGCGGCCCAGGCAGAGACGCCGCTGGAGATATTGAAGAAGCGCTACGCCCGCGGCGAGATCGATACCGCCGAGTACGAGGCGCTAAGGAGGGAACTGCAATGATGCATGATTACGGATGGGGCGCCGGCTCAGGCATGGGCCTTGCCGGCGGTATCATCATGACGGTATTCTGGGTAGCCGTGCTTGCGGCTCTTATCGTTCTGGTGGTCTGGCTGGTGCGCCAGGCCCAGGGTGGCGCCACGCCTGTTGGCTCGGCCGGGACGACGGCAGCCCAGAACCCCCTCGATATCCTCAAGACCCGCTATGCCAAGGGCGAGATCGACAAGGAAGAGTACGAGGAGCGCCGCAAGACACTGACGGAATGATCCCTCCTGGAGGCGCCGTTAGTCAAGTTTGACAGGTCAGGCACAACCGGCCTCGGGCCGGAGCAGCCTTGCCAGCAATGATTTGACTCCGGTGGCCGCCAGCCCCAGGGCCAGCCCCCATATGAGACTTCCGAAGACCATGGAAGCGAGCGCCACCGCTGCCGCCAGGATGGACCCCGGCAGGTCATTGCGCAGGTCCCGCGCCAGCAGCGCGTGCTCAAGGCCGATGTAGAACAGCAGGAAGCCCAGGACCGCCAGCGGGATCATGCCTAAGATCGCCACTGCGGAGGAGCCCAGCGCCAGCGCCAGGAGCAGGAACATGGCGCCGATAGCTATGGTGGCGCCGCCGGTCCGGGCGCCGAAGCGGTAATGGGCGGTGATGCCACCGGAACCGTGGCACATGGGCATGGCGCCCACGAGGCCGCCGATGACATTCGCGATCCCGAGAGAAGCACAAAGGGAGGACGGCGTGACCCGCCCCGCCGCCGGACCGAAATACCGGTGGGATACGTCTGCAGTGGCTACGACCGAGTTGCCGAACGTGAGCGGTATCTGCGGCAGCACCAGTGTGATCAGGGCAAAATGGAATTCCTGGCGGGAGGGGAAGCCGGTCACGGCCAGGTCGGGCCCCAGGCTGAGCACGTCACGGCCGATTCCACCCAGGGCCAGGCCCGCCAGGGCCCCGAAAGACAGCACCGCGACGGACGAAGGCAGTTTCCCCCGCCTGCGGGTGGCTAAGAATATCGCGGCGCTCACCGCCCCCAGGAGCAGACCTGCCGGGATCAGCGCACCGCCGATGTCCAGATGCTGTGGTGCCCCCCCGCTGAAGAGATGGCCGTCGCTGATCCGCTCCCAGCTTGCCAGTGCGATGGCGGCCGTCGCCTTGAGCGGCTGGACGGGCATCGGTATCCGGAAGTAAAGGCCGCCGAAGATGTAGAGCAGGCCGGCAGCCCCCAGCACCACCGTGGCGTTCAATTGGTTCACCGTGATGAGCGCCACCGCCAGAGGCGCCATGACACCGATGTCCCCGAAGGAACCGGCGAGTTCATGGCGGTCGATCCGAAGCTCCTGTGCCGGTTTCAGCCGCATCGCGTCTCCACCTTCTGGCTGGTGCCGATCATGCCGGCGGCGTCAGCGCGGCAACGGGCGCAGTGGGTCATCTGGGGGAGGTATGACCCCGCCGCCTTCCTCAATTCGCGCATCCTTGCCCGGCCCGGCTCCGGCAAGCCGGCGAAGGGGGTGCCCGCCACCGGAAAGAGCGGCATGGCGTTGTATAGATCGACCCCCAGGTCCTTCATTACGGAAGCGATGACGGGCACTTGCCCTTCGTTCACCCCGGGAACCACCACAGTGTTGACCTTGACCACCAGGCCGGCCTCCTTGAGGCGCTGGATGCCCTTTAGCTGTCGCTCGACGAGCGCGGCCGCGGCCTCTCGGCTGCGGTAGACGCGGTCACCGGTATTGACCCAACGGTAGACCTTACTCCCGACGGCTTCATCAACAGCATTGACGGTAACGGTCACGTGGCTCGCGAGGCTGACGACCTCGTCGATGTGCTCCGGCAAGGCAAGGCCATTGGTGGAAAGGCAGCGCAACAGGTCCGGGTGGGCTTCTCGCACGAGCTCGAGCGCAGCGAAGGTCTCCCGGGGGTTCGCCAGCGGGTCGCCCGGGCCCGCCACTCCCGCCACCGAGATCGGACCCATCGCCATGGCCCTCTCCAGGAAGTCGAGGGCTTCGCCGGTGTCCATCACCCTGCTGGTCACACCGGGGCGACCCTCGTTGGGGCAGTCATACAGGCGGTTGCAGTAGTTGCAGCGGATGTTGCACCGGGGCGCCACCGGCAGATGTACCCGCCCGAACCGCGCGGCCGCCTTCCCGCTGAAACAGGGGTGATCCGTGTTGTGGAACCTGTTTTCCATGAGCGCTCCGTCCGTTCTCACATGTAACTGTAGCCGTAGCCGAGCTCATCCTGAGCGCCGGCGATGATCGTGTTGGTCAGCAGGTCGAGCAGGGCCATCGCCCCTGCGTAGCCGACGTGCAGCATCCTCTGGCCGCCGATGCGGTCATGGATGGGGAAACCGGCCCTCATCAGGGGCACCTGCAGCTCGCGGGCGATGTGGTTGCCCTTGCTGGTGCCTACCAGCAGATCGACACCGCTGGCGGCAGCGGCCCTGGCGATCTCGCCGAAGTCCGTGTAGGTCAGGATCTCGGGCGGGTCCTCCAGGTGGGCGCAGGCCAGTTCCAGCTCGCTGATGAACTCCCGGCCCCCGCCGCCGCTGGCGATCACAGCGGGCACGACGCCCACGTCTGCCAGGAACGAGCTGAGCCCGAGGACGAAATCGGGGTCGCCGTATACCGCCGCCCTCTTGCCGGACAGGTACTTGTGAGCGTCCACCATGGCGTCCAGAAGGCGCTCCCTCTGCCGGGCGAAATGCTCCGGCACCGGGCGCCCGGCCCTGCGTGACACCGCCTGGAAGAAGCGGTCGCTGTAGCTGATGCCGATGGGAGCCGGCAGGCGCTCGGCGGGGACGCTGAAGCTCTCCTTGAGAAGCAGGGCGGCCGACTGACGCCCGGGCGTTGCGGCGCTGAACTCCAGGGAGAACGCCGCGGTCCCGGTGCGTCGCACCGCCTCCAGCGGAGTGCCGCCCGCAGGAATGCGGCGGTATGAATCAACTATGCCGCCGTCCAGCGTCTCGGAGATGTCGGGGATGATGACGGCAGACAGGCCGAAACCGTCCATCACATCCTTCAGATGGCGGATGTCAGCCGGCGAGAGGAAACCGGGGAAGAGGTTGACGCCGTCGCCCCTGGGCCCGCCCTGCGCCAGCCGCGATATGAGCGCCACGCAGGAATCATGGAAACCATTGTAATGGCCGCCGCTGTAGCTGGGGGTGGACACGGGGATGATCTCCACCTCACGCAGGGCCGGCTCGTCCCTGAGCAGCTCGCCGATGATGAGCTCCACATCGTCGCCGATGGTCTCGGTCAGGCAGGTGGTCGCTATGCCGAGGACGCGGGGGGAGTACCGGTCCACGACGTTCTTCACGCCCCGCTTGAGGCTTTCGGCGCCGCCGTAGACGGCGCTCTTCTCGCTGAGGGAAGAAGAGGCGATATCCACCGGCTCCCGGAAATGGCTGGAGATGTAGCGCCGCATGTAGGTGCTGCAGCCTTGGGAGCCGTGCAGCAGCACCATGGAATCCTCGATGCCCCGGAAAGCAAGGCAGGCGCCCAGGGGCCTGCACATCCTGCAGGGGTTGGTGGTTGATACGAAGTTACCTGCCATGAGCTGACTGCTGGCCTGAGCCGGCCCGGGGGATGAACCGCCAGACCGGGCTGAAGATGGAGTCATGGACCTCGCGGGCGAAGTTCAGCATGCCGGCGAACCCCTCCAGGGGGCGTTTGCGCTCGTGGTTGTGGTCACAGAAGGCCACCCCCAGCTTGTAGGCCACGGGCCGCTCCTTCACACCCCCGACGAAGATGTCGACGCCGCGGCTCTGCATGAGCTGGGCCAGCTCCAGGGGGTTGGCGTCATCGACGATGACCGTCCCCGGGTCGGCGGCGGCGCGGATCTCGTCGTAGTCGCTCTCCTTGCCGGTCTGGGAGCCCACCACCGCCACCTGCATGTCCAGGGACCGGAATGCCCTGATCAGCGAGACGGCTTTGAAAGCGCCGCCGACGTAGACTGCCGCCACCCTGCCCGCCAGACGGCGGCGGTAGCGCGCCAGCTCCGGCTCCAGGGCTTGCAGCTCCCCTTCGATCAGCTCCCTGGTCCTGGCCGATATCTTTCCGTCCCCGAAAAAATCCGCCACGCGGGTGAGGCTGCCGGCCATGTCGTCGAGGCCCACATAGGAGACACGCAGGTGCGGGATGCCGTACGCCCTTTCCATCATGCGGGCGAGGTGCATCATCGAGCCGGAGCACTGGACGACGTTGAGGGCGGCCTCGCCCGCGCGCATCACCTGCTCGACGCGGGAGTCGCCGCTGATGTTGGCCACTACCTCCAGCCCCATGCGCTCGAAATATTCCCGCACCATCCAGAGCTCGCCGGCAAGATTGAAGTCGCCGAGGATGTTCATCGACAGCGGCCTGGCGTCCCGGCGCCCGCCGCGGCTTACCAGGTTGAAGAGGGCATGGCAGGCGGCCTTGTAGCCGGCGTTCTTGTTGCCCTTGAAACCCTCGGACTGGACCGGGATCACCGGCAGCCCATTCTCCTTCTCCACCCGGGCGCAGACGGCCTTGATGTCGTCGCCGATGACGCCGGCGATGCAGGTGGCGTAGACGAAGGCGCCCCGCGGGCGGTGGGCCTCGATGAGCTCCGTCAGCGCCCGGTATAGCTTGTCCTCGCCACCGAAGATGACATCCTTCTCCCTGAGGTCGGTGGAGAAGCTCAGGCGATGGAGCTCGGGGCCGGAGGAAAGGCTGCCGCGGATGTCCCAGGTATAGGTGGAGCAGCCGATGGGGCCGTGGATGAGGTGCAGGGCGTCGGCGACAGGGTTGATGACCACCCGGGCGCCGCAAAAGACACAGGCCCGCTGGCTCACGGCCCCCGCCAGGCTCTCGGCGTCGCAGGCTATCCTGCCCGGGCCGCTGCCGGTCTTGAGGCTGATGTGGCCCTCCCGCTCCGGGATGAGTTCGAGGGCGATGCCTTCTCTGTCTCTGTCGGTCATCCTGCCCTCCTAAAGCATCAGTTCGAAGCGTTCGTCAGGGGCATCCCGGTCCAGGCGCTCCAGCAGGGTGTTGCCGATGCGCTCCACCATCCGGGCGGCGCCGGCGTAGCCCATCACCGGGAAGTGGTGCAGGTTGGCCCGGTCGGAGATGGGGAAGCCGACCCTGACCAGCGGCACGTCCTCGGCGCGGGCGATGTACTTGCAATGGGTGTTGCCGAGCATCAGGTCCACGGGCTGGTTCTTTATCTGCTGGTGCAGGTGGAAGAGGTCGCCGCCGTTCACAACGTTGACGCCGTCAGGCTCTTCCCCCAGGAGCCGCATGCACTCCCCGGCGAAGAACGCGCTTTTACCCCCTGCGACGACGTGCACCGGCTCCATCCCCATGCCCAGCACCAGGCTCATAAGGCCCGAGGCCAGGTCGGCATCGGCCGCGATGGCGACCCGCTTGCCGTGGAAGTGGGGGTGGGCGTCATGCATCATGTCCACCAGCCGGCCGCGCTCCCATTCCAGCTCACGCGGGATCTCCCTGCCGGTGACCTCTGCCAGGCGCATCAGGAAGCTGTCGGTGTTCTCGATGCCGATGGGCGCCGGCCCCAGCATTGCCGGCACCCCGAGGTTCTTCTCCAGGTAGCGGGCCGCGGGCTCGCCGGAGTCATGGCAGAGGACGAAGGTAGCCAGGGCGCCGCCGGTCTCGCCGAGTTCCTCGACGGTGGTCCCGCCCTCGGGGTAGAGCCTGGCCTCACCGGTCAGCGGCGCGCCGAAAGCATCGCTGTTGTCGGGAAAGACGATGGCCTCGATGCCCATGAGCTCGAGTATCCTTTTGACCTCGCGGATGTCGCCGGGCTCTGCGTTGAAGCCGGGTATGACGTTCACCTTGCCTGAGGCGCCCGTCTCCCGGGCCAGGGCCGCCACCATGGCCTCGACCATCCGGGCGTAGCCGGTGACATGCGTGCCCACATAACTGGGGGTGCTGGCGCTGATCACCTTGATGCCTGCGGGGATGTCACCGCTCAGCTCCATGGCCTCGACGATGCTGCGGACGTCGTCCCCGATGGTTTCAGCGACGCAGGTGGTGTGGATGGCGATGACGCCGGGCCGGTAGATGGCGATGATGTTACGGATCGCCTGCTTGAGGTTGCCGCCGCCGCCGAAGACCGCCGTGTCCTCCGAGAAGGAACTGCTGGTGCCCATCACCGGCTCGCGGTAATGGCGGGTGAGTTGCGTCCGCAGGTAGGAGGAGCAACCCTGGGAGCCGTGGCTGTGAGGCATGCAGTCCTTCAGCCCCGCCGCCGCGTGAGCGGCTCCCACCGGCTGGCAGGTGTTCGCCGGGTTGATCTTGACGCCCTTACGCTCGGATAACTGCCGGGGTGTGTGATCAAGCATCGCCATCGGGGGCCTCCTTCTTCCAGGGCGGCGCCATGAACCTCGTGGTCGGGGTGTAAACCGCCATCTCCATGTCCCGGGCGAATGTCAGCGCCCCCTCGAACCCCGTGTAGGGCCCGCTGTAATCGTAGGAGTGCAGCTGCCGCGAGGGCACGCCCATCTTCTCCACCACGTACTTGTCCTTGATGCCGGAGCAGAAGACGTCCGGCCTGAGCTCCCTGACCAGCACCTCCGTCTCGTGGTGGTTCAGGTCGTCTACTATGAGCGCGCCCTCCTTCATGTGGGCGTTCATGCCCTCGTAGTCCAGCAGACTGCCTTCGAGCGCCGCGCCCTTGCGGCCCAGCTCCTCCTCGCTGAAGGCCGGCTCGAAACCCGACTCCAGCTCGTAGGAGATGTCCTGCACGACCTTGCTGAGGCTCGATCTGGACATCCCGGAAAGGACCTGGCGGCCCTCGTAATCGTCGCGGTGGGCGAATTCGTAGCCGGCCAGGACCACCTCCATGCCCAGGTCCTCACAGAGATGCTGGAAATGGTGGGCGCGGGAACCGCCCACGAAGAGCATGACGCGCCTGCCCGCCAGCCGCCCGCGGTAGTGGTCGAGCTGCGACCGGACACGCTCGAGCTCCTCGGCGATGACCTCCTCCGTCCTGGCCATGAGGCCGTCATCCTCGAAGAAGCGGGCCATCTCCCTGAGGGAGCGGGCGGTCTCGTCCACGCCGACGTAATTCACCTTGAGCCAGGGGAGCTGGTAGCGGTCCCAGAACATCTGGGCGGCGTAGTTGATGGAGCGGTGGCACATGAGCACGTTGAGCTTCGCCCGCGGCGCCCTCGCCAGGTCGTGGATGGAGGCGTCGCCAGTATAGGTGGAGAGGACGCGGTAGCCGATCTTCTCCAGCAGCGGCGTGATGTTCCAGAGGTCGCCGCCGATGTTGTACTCACCGAAGATGTTGACGTCGAAAGGTGTCGTCTCCTCAGGCTCCTCGCTGCCGACGACGTTCTCCATCAGCGCGTTGCAGGCGATATGGTGCCCCACGGACTGGCTCACGCCCTTGTAGCCCTCGCAGTTGGCGGAGAAGACCTTGACGCCCAGCTCCGCCTCGGCTTCCCTGGCGACGCTGGCGATGTCGTCGCCGATGAGGCCCACCGGGCAGGTGGCGCTCACGATTATCGCTTCCGGGTCCAGCGCCTCCTTGACCTCACGGATGGCCTGCATCAGCTTCTTCTCGCCCCCGAAGACGATGTCGCCCTCCTGCATGTCGGTGGTCACGCAGTACTGCAGGTAGTTCTTGCCGCTCTCGCCAGGCCGGGCGAAGTTACGCCTGGTGAGCCAGGAATAGTAGGAACAGCCCACGGGGCCGTGGACGAGGTTGACGGCATCCTTGATGGGGCCCAGCACCACGCCCTTGCAGCCGGCGAAAGCGCAACCGCGCGTGGTGATGATGCCGGGGATGGTCTTGGCGTTAGCCTCCACCTGTTCATCCCCCTCGCCTTTCACAACCAGGTGGCGCGAACGGCGCTTGCCGACCTTGGCCGGGTACGAATCGATGATGCTGTCCCGGAGTTGCCGGTGTTTTTCGATCTTTTTCTCAGACGAGGGCATGGACACCCCTTTCACCGGTGCGGACCCGCACTGCGCCGCTCATGGCCGAGACGAAGATCTTGCCGTCGCCGACGTTGCCCGTCTGGTTAGCGCCGATGAGCAGGGCCACCACCTGATCGACATCCGCATCATCCACCACCAGGGTGAGCATGCGCTTGGGGATGAAGCCGACCTGGTTCACGGTGTCGTCGTCGGCGGCGTACTCCGGCTCGGGCAGCTCATGGCAGAACTCGTGCTGCAGCCCGCGCTGGCGGCCGCGGCCCAGGACTTCCTGGGCGGTCATGGAAGGGAAGCCCGCCTCCTCGAGGGCGCGCCGGGTCTTCTGGATCCTGTTCGTCCTGATGATCGCTGTTATCTCTTTCATGGCTACAACCCCGACTCGCCGGTTCTGATGGTGTAGATGGCGTCCACCGGCGAGATGAAGATCTTGCCGTCGCCCAGGTTGCCGGTGCCGGCGGATTTCATCAACGTGTCGATCAGGCGCTGGGTGTCCCTCTCGTTGACCACCAGCATCAGCATCGTCTTGGGCAGCTCGTCATACTGGACGTCGCCTACCTTGATGCCCTTCTGCTTGCCGCGGCCGTAGACGTTGCTCCTGGTCATCGAGACGAACCCGGCTTCCTCCAGGGCGCAGACTACCTTGTCGGCCAGGTTCGGCCGGATGATGGCCCTCACCATTTCCATGGGAATCTCCTTTGTCGGATCTTTGTCGGATGGCTCAGGCGGCCTCGAGGATGCCGAAGTCCATCATCAGCTTCTCGAGCTCGTCCTGGGACATGGTATCCGGCACCACGAACATGTCGTTGCCGTCGATGTTGCCGGCGAGCTTGCGGTATTCATCAGCCTGATCGCTCGCGGGGTCGTACTCGATCACCGTTTTCTTGTTGATCTCGGCGCGCTGGACGATGTTGTCCCGGGGGACGAAATGTATCAGCTGGCTGCCGAGGCGCTCAGCGAAAGCGGTGAGGAGCTCCAGCTCGCCGTCGACCTTGCGGCTGTTGCAGATGATGCCCCCCAGGCGGGTGCCGCCGGAGTCGGCGTACTTCTTGATGCCCTTGCAGATGTTGTTGGCGGCATAGAGGGCCATCAGCTCGCCGGATGCCACGATATAGATCTCCTGGGCCTTGCCTTCGCGGATCGGCATGGCGAAGCCGCCGCAGACGACGTCGCCGAGGACGTCGTAGAAGACGTAATCGAGCTCCTTCTCGTAGGCGCCCAGGTTCTCCAGGATGCCGATGGAGGTGATGATGCCCCGGCCGGCGCAGCCGACGCCGGGCTCCGGGCCGCCGGACTCGACGCAGCTGATGCCGTGGATGCCGCCCTTCATGACGTCCTCGAGCTCCAGGCCGTCCTCGCCCTCCTCTCTCAACGTGTCCAGCACGGTCTGCTGGGCCAGCCCGCCGAGCAGCAGGCGGGTGGAATCCGCCTTGGGATCGCAGCCCACCACCATGATCTTCTTGCCCATCTCCCCCAGGGCCGAAGTCAGGTTCTGGGTCGTCGTCGACTTGCCGATGCCGCCCTTGCCGTAGATCGCGACTTGTCTCATCTCGCACTCTCCCTTGAAGATTTTCTTGTACCGGGAGTCTAGCTGTGAAATGGTTCACGAAATACGGACGAGTGTCCAAACTTGGGAGCGCGGGTTTGAGACAGATGCAGGGGTAGGGGGACTGCCGGGCCCGGCCCGTCAGCTCCCGGCGCGCTGGCGGCGCTCGCCGCTGTTCTCGGTGGCCGACAGCAGGTTGAAGACCTCGCTGAGATGCTCGAGAGTGATTATGCCAAGGAAAAGGCCGTTATCAACCACGGGGATGGCCTTGAGCCCCGACTCGTTCATCTTCTCGAAGACGCGGGCGAAGTCGGCGTCGGGGGCGACGGTGGGGAACTCGGTGACCATCACGTCGCCGACGCTGGCTCCGGGGCCGCGCTGGTGCAGCCCCACCAGCAGGTTGCTGCGGGTGAGGAGCCCCACCAGCTGGCCCTCGCCCCCCAGCACCGGGAAGTCCTCCTGGTATGAATGGAGGGCGATGTTGACCACATCCCCCAGGGGCATCTCCGGCCTGACCGCGTCGTGCCGGCCGGTGAGGGCCTGGCGCACAGTCAGCTTTTCGAGGATGTTCTTCATCTCCGCGCCGGTGGCCTCCTGGCTGGCGCCGAAGAAGATGAAGACGGCGATGATGATCCAGAGGTAGGCGCCGGTGTAGAGCCCGACCATGCCAAGCAGGAAGGCGAGGGTCTGCCCAACGGTCTTGGCGATGCGGGTCGCCTGGATCGACGGCATGAACATGGAGAGCACGCTCCTGAGCACCCGGCCGCCGTCCAGGGGGAAGGCCGGCATCAGGTTGAAAACCGCCAGCATGACGTTGATGAAGAGGATGTAGGTGAAGAACCCCAGGAATGACGGCTTGAGCAGGAAGTCCAGGAACTCTTCAGCGGTCATGGACGCCAGGGAGCCCCAGTTGAACAGCACCACCGGCAGCAGCAGCAGGGCGATGATGACATTGGTCAGGGGCCCCACTATCGACACCAGCAGCTCCTTCTTCGGCTCGTCGGGCATGCTCTTCAGCTGCGAGACCCCGCCGATGGGGAGCAGGGTGATGCTATCCACTTCGGCGCCGAAGTGGATAGCCATCTTGGAGTGGGCCATCTCGTGGATGACGACGCAGAGGAACAGGACCGTGATCACGAAGGCGCCGTAGACAGCCCCCGCCTGGGGGTTGTCTGAGTTGAAGCTGGCGAAAGCATAGGCTGCGTAGGCGACTATCAGAAAGAATGTCAGGTGGACGCGGAGCTCGATTCCCAGCAGGCGGCCGATTTTGAAAGACCACTTCATATCAGGTTATCTACCTCCCGGACGGTTTGCCAAAACCAGGCGGCGGCAAGGCTACACCAGCCTGCGGGCCAGCCAGCTGCGCCTGAGCTCCATGGCCCCGGTGGGGCAGAGCTCGTTGCAGCAGTAACACTCGATGCAGCGCTCCCGGTCGATGACTGGGTAGGGCGCCATGCTGATAGCCGCCACCGGGCAGGCGAGCCGGCACTGCCCGCACTGCGTGCAGACAGATTCAGCGCAGGCCGGCTGGACCCTGGTCAGGCGGTCGGCGACGGCGAAGAGGAAGGAGGGCAGGTTGCGCTTCAGACCGCCGGGCTTTCTGAACCTGACGGCGGCTTCCCGGATGGACACCCCGGCGATGTCGATCGACCCGAGGTCGCCGATGCCCAGGCCGCGGCCGGCGGCGATGCGGGTGGTGGCCACCTCGCCGGGCCTGAAGCCGGCGATGGCGGTGGCGATGGCGTCCAGGGCCACCGGGTCAGGTGAGGCCAGAACCAGCCCCACCTGCCGGGGTTCCCCGTGCCGGGGGCCGGAGCCCTCCATGCCGACGATGGCATCCATGATGGCGAAGCCGGGCTTCAGGGCCGAGAATATGTCCACCACCGCGGCGCTAAAACGCTCGTATGATCCTGCACGGTGGGCCTTCTTGCGCGTACGGGCGGCGACGGCCCCGAACATGTTCTTCACCGCGCCGGTGTACATGGTGTTCTCGTGGGTCTTGAGCTTGGGCAGGGTGATGATGGCATCGGCCTCAAGGGCCAGTCGGGCGGCGTAGATGCTGGAGAGCCACTGGCCGCCGGGCACCTCGGTCTCGACGTAGGGCCGCTCCACCTGCTCGAACTGGAACGAATCCGCTCCCATCTCGTCGCAGGCCTGCTTCACGCCCGAAGCCTCGATAGCGCTGTCCTCGCCGCCAACGAAGAGGAACCCGGGGGAGTCCGCCACCAGCGGCTCGCCGCCGGCTTCACGCACCATGGCGATGGCTGCCTTGACCATGGCCGGGTGGGTGGTGACCGCCGCTTCGGGCGGGACCGGGGCCAGCAGGTTGGCCTTGATCAGGACGCGGTCGCCGGGACTGACAGCGGCGGCGAGTCCGCCGGCATTCTCGACCGCCGCCGCGACGGCAGCGGTCACGGCTGCCTCATCGTAGTCCTCGCAGCGCTCGACGGCGACGGTTGCGCTATGGTTCATGGGAAGATTTCGCGTCCTGTTTGCACAGAGACAGTATAGCTCAAGTCGGTGAAGGCGCCCGGGCGTGCCTGGGCGAAGGCTTGCCCTGTCCCTGCCTTGAGCCGTCAATGCCGGGGGGGTCGATCAATGACCGCAACAAAAAAACGGCGCGCCGGGCGCGCCGTTTGCCTTTCCATCAATCGGCCGGTCCGGGAGCCCCCGGCGATGCCGGTAAGGAAAGAAAACCTTAGAGGCCCTTCCGCCCTAAGCCCTAAAAGTCCTCAAACCTCCGCCAAAGCCCCAGCTAAAAAAACTTAGCCTCCCCGGAGCTTGTCCAGCATTCCGAGGGCTGCCCGGGCACGGTGACTAATGCGGTTCTTCTCTTCGGCAGGAAGCTCCGAAACCTTTAGCGAATAATCCGCGGGAATGAAGAGCGGGTCATAGCCGAAACCGCCGGCGGCTCCCGGCTCATGGGCGATGCTGCCTTCGAAGATGCCCTCGGATACCAGCTCGCCTCCGTCCGGGGCCACCGCCACCAGGACGCAGACGAAGCGGGCGCTGCGGTCATCAGCCCCGGCGAGCTCCGCCAGCAGCTTCCCGTTGTTGTCTGCGTCAGTGGCGCCCTCGCCGGCGTAACGGGCTGAATAGATGCCCGGGGCGCCGCCCAGGGCCTGCACCTCGATGCCGGAATCGTCCGCCATCACCCAGGGGGCTTCCCCAGGACTCCGGGCGGCAAGCTGCTCATGAACCGCCTGGGCCTTTAGGCGGGCGTTCTCCTCGAAGGTGTCCCCCGTCTCCGGCGGCAGGGTCAGCCCGGCCGGCAGCGGCTCAACGTGGATGCCCGCCATGATCGCCTCGAACTCCCGGGCCTTGTTGGGGTTGCCGCTGGCAAGAATTATCCTCGAAGGCAGCTCGGCCATCTCATTCCTCGCGCTGCGTCCATGGATCCTGGGCGGCCGTCATCCCGCTACGGCCTTCAGCTGGGCCGCGGCGATCGTTTCGATGCCGCCGGCGGCCAGGTCGATCATCCGGTCGAGGGCGTCGCGGCCAAAGGCGGCCCCTTCGGCGGTGGCCTGGACCTCGACCAGCTTGCCGGAGCCGGTCATGACCACGTTCATGTCCACTTCGGCGGCGTTGTCCTCGCGGTAATCGAGGTCCAGCACCGGCTCGCCCTCGCAGATGCCCACGCTCACGGCAGCCACAGAATCAGTCAGCGGCAGCTCGGGGATGTACTGCTCGTCCACGAGTTTCTTGAGCGCCAGGTGCAGGGCGACGTAAGCCCCGGAAACCGAGGCGCAGCGGGTGCCGCCGTCAGCCTGGATCACGTCGCAGTCCACCATCACGGTGCGGTCGCCCAGCCGGTACAGGTCGACTACGCTCCTGAGGCTGCGCCCCACCAGCCGCTGGATCTCCAGGGTCCTTCCCTTCTGCTTCCCGGCGACCGCCTCGCGGAAGGTGCGCTCCGGGGTCGAGGCGGGCAGCATGCTGTACTCGGCGGTCACCCAGCCGCTGCCCTTCCCCCTGAGCCAGGGCGGGACGCCGTCCTGGACCATGGCGGTGCAGATGACGCGGGTTTTGCCGGCCTCGATGAGGGCCGAGCCGTTGAAGACGACTTCCGGGCGGCCTGCCGGCCCGGGCCAGTCGATGAAGCCGGGGGTCACCTTCAGCGTCCTGAGTTCGTCGGCCTTGCGCCCGGAGTTCCGCTCGAAGCCCATCAGGAACCCTGCCCCTCGAGGCCGATCAGTGACGGACGGTTCTTGAGCATGATGAACAGCGGCACGCCCAAAGCCGCCATCACCGCTGCCTCACCCAGCCCGACCCACAAGACCGAAGGCCAGTAAGGGAAGCCGCCGGCAACATAGAGGACGACCGCAACGCCGAAAGCGTTGGTGATGACCGGCATGGTGAGCGCGGGCCAGCGCGGGCCGATGGCGCGCATGGCGACGGCGGCGAGCAGGGTCATGGCGGCGCCC
This sequence comes from Gaiellales bacterium, assembly GCA_003599855.1. Classification (GTDB taxonomy): domain Bacteria; phylum Actinomycetota; class Thermoleophilia; order BMS3ABIN01; family BMS3ABIN01; genus SURF-19. Next base: position 48,179 of record QZKG01000006.1, read on the forward strand.
AGGGTCACGTCCAGCATGCCGAAGGAGAAGCCCAGGGGGATGCCGATGGCGTTGGCCAGCATGCATCCGACCCACAGGCCCGGCACGGCGGCCGTGTCGAAGCAGGCCAGCACCATGAACATCTCGGAGATGCGGAACTGCACCTGGCTGAAGCCCAGGGGGCCCAGGTTGACGGTGAGGATGGCGTACAGCGCCGCGATCAGCGCGCCCCGCGTGATCAGTTTTGAATCCATGCGACATCAATCCTTTCCAGCTCAGACAGGTCCATTCTGCTCACGTCGCCAAAGGGCATCTGCAGGAAGCGCGCCCCCGCGGTCACGAACGATTCCAGGTCGCCGGTGCAGAGGAAGGAGTAGCCGCCCTCGTTCCCGGGGTCGCTCTCGATATCCTTGCGCTCGAGGACCTCGCCAACCTCCCGGGCGATCTCCCGGGCGGAGTTCACCAGAGTGACCCCGCGCCCCAGCAGCCGCTGCAACAGTTGCGAGGCCAGCGGATAGTGCGTCGACCCCAGGATGACGGTGTCAACCTCCGCCTGCCTGAGCGGCTCGACGAAGCCCTTGACCGTTTCCACGTCGGCCTCGGAGATGGCCTCGCCGCGCTGGATCACCTCCGCCAGGCCGGGACAGGCCTGCAGGGTGATCTGAAGGCCTGCGTCCAGGTTGAGCAGCGCCTTCTCGTAGCTACCGCTGGCGATGGTCGCCTCGGTGGCCAACACGCCGATCCTGCGGCTCCGCGTGGACTGCACCGCCGCCGCGGCCCCGGGCTGGACCGCGCCGATGATCGACGCCTCCAGGTGCTCCTGCAGCCAGGGCAGGGCCGCCGCCGTGGCGCTGTTGCAGGCCACTACCAGCAGCTTGATATCGCTCTCCATCAGCCTCCGGGCGATCTGGTAGGAGAACGCCCTCAGCTCCTCCAGGCTCCGGGGCCCGTACGGGAAGCGGCCGGTGTCCCCCAGGTAGATGAAATCCTCCGCGGGGTGCGCCACCAGGCACTCGTGCAGCACGGTCAGCCCCCCGATGCCCGAATCGAACATGCCTATGGGGCGGCTGTCCAACTAACGCCTCCTCTTGCGCTTCTTCGCCCGCTCGACATCGGCAAGGCTGACCTCCACCTGCTTGCCCTCGCCCACGTCGATGACGATGGCCTCCTTGGGAACGGCATAATCGACGACGGTGCCGTCGCCCTTGCGCGTCCGGACCTGCGACCCCCGCGCCGGCGCCTTCTGCTTGAACTCGCGGTAGACCTCGTTCTCGTACTTGAGGCAGCACATCAGGCGTCCGCAGATGCCGGAGATCTTCATGGGATTCAACGGAAGGTTCTGCTCCTTGGCCATGCGGATTGAGACCGGCTGCTGGTCCCCGGCAAAGGAGGTGCAGCAGAGCTTGCGGCCGCAGGGGCCGTAACCGCCGATGAGGCGAGCCTCGTCGCGCACGCCCACCTGACGGAACTCGATCCGGGTCTTGAACTGGCGCGCCAGCTCCTCCACCAGCTTGCGGAAATCCACCCGCTCCTCGGCGAAAAAGGAGATGACGACCTTGCCGCCGTCGAAGACGACCTCGGTATTGATCAGCCTCATGTCGAGGCCGTGTTTGGCCACTTTTTCCTCGCAGGCGGCAGCCACCCGCTCGGCGAGTTTCTCGTTACGGGCGGCGGTGGACAGGTCGCTCCTGGTCGCCTTGCGCACCACTTTCTCCAGGGGAGAAGGGACCTCTTTGGGGTCGACCTCGTGGTTGGCGACTACGACCTTCCCCAGCTCGATGCCCCGGCTTGTGCGGACGACGACCTGGTCGCCAGCCTCGAGTTCGAGTCCGTTGGGGTCGAAGGAATAGACCTTGCCGCCGCTCCGGAATACTACTTCCGCCAGTTCCGGCACGGTTATAAGACCTCCAGCAATTCATAGAACATGGCCTGCAACGCAAGCTCCAAATCGATATTATAGCCTAGTTTCGCGCGGGTGGCCTCGACAACGGCCACTGCCCGGCGGTAGTCTTCGGTCCGGGAGGGGAGGGCGAGGCCTTCCAGCTCCAGCTCGTAATCCTTGTTGTAGACCGCTTCGATGGCTCCCGAAGCGGTCACCATCAGGTCCCTGAACCAGGTGCCGATCATGTCGAGGGCCAGCGCCACTTCAGCGCGGCGGGCGGCCGTCTCGCGGCGGTGGGCGTCCTGCTCCTGCTGCCTGCGGGTAGCCGAGAAGAAGCCTTCCGGCGGCTGTTCCACCCCGGCTCCCTCCAGCGAGCCCTCCACCTCGGCCAGCAGTTCCGCTGCCAGTCGCGCCGGGGTCGTCCCGGTGTCTCCCCGGGTAAGGCGCGCAGCCGCCTCGATATAACGCTGACGCCGCCCTGCCAGGGCCGGGTCGGACGCGAGCTCCTCTGCCAGCGCCAGGTTGCCCCGGCTCACCCTGGCAAAGGCCTGGGCCATCACCGGGCTCAGGTCCGCCTGCTCCCGCAGGCGCTCCTCGATGCGCTCGGGTCTGACCGGCTGGAAGCGGATGAGCTGGCAGCGGGAGACGATGGTGGGCAGCACCTGGTCGATGCCCGAGGCGATCAGCAGGAAGTAGGCGAAAGGGGGCGGCTCCTCCAGGGTCTTGAGGAAGGCGTTGGCGCTCTCGGAGTTGAAAGCTTCCGCCGGTGACATGATGTAGACGCGGGCCTGCCCTTCTCCGGGATGGAGGTTTACGGAGCGGTTGACCTCCCGCACCTGGTCCACGGTGATGAAGGCCCCCACGGGCTCCACCATGACGATGTCCGGGTGGACGCCCCGCAGGGCCTTCTCGCAGTCGTCGCACCCCCCGCACCCGCCCGCGCCGCAGACCAGGGCCGCGGCGAAGCGGCGTGCGGCCTCCACCTTGCCGGTGCCGCCGGTTCCGTGGAAGAGGTAGGCGTGGCTGGGCGCGCCGCTTCCCAGGATGTTGTCCAGTATCCCGGCGGCGTGCTCCTGGCCGGTGAGGCCGTCGAATATCGATGGGCTGTCGTTTGTGGCTGCGTCCGGCAAGTCCGGCTACCTCCCTGATGGTTGCATCAGTCTATATGGTAACCGTTCCGGTTAGCCAGTTGCGAGGGGATGGCTGTTCGGCGGCATTGGAAGCGGAACATGCTTCCATTATTATGAGTAGAGTCATGGAATGGTTTGAAAGACTTGCGGAGAAGCGTATCCTCGAGGCGCAGCGGGAAGGCGCCTTCGACGACCTGCCCGGCAGCGGCCGGCCCCTCCCCCGGGACCGCTTCGCCCGGCTCAACCCGGAGCTGCGCATGGCGGCGCGGGTGCTGGCCAACTCCGGCTACGCCCCGGAGGAGGTCAGCCTGCTGAAGGAGTTGGCCGCGGCGCGGCAGCAGCTGGGAGCGGCCAGAACGGCCGAGGAGCGCGAGCGGCTGATCCGCGAATACAGCCTGGCGGAGCTGCGGCTGAACCTGGCCCTGGAGCGCCACCGGCGCTTCTTCGGGTGAATTCCCAAGACCGCTCGCATTTCAAACTGACATGCTGGCCGCACATTCGGTGAATCGATTGGTTCGACATTTACGCTTTATCGATGCAGCCACCCCCAAAGTAAATATAGTGCGAAGCCGGCGAAAGCGATGCGGACTACGATACTGTATAGAGAATGCCCAAGGCGTGCGCGCTCTCGACGCATAGGAAACGGCGGATCTTCCCTCCAAAAGGATCCCCAGTTCAGACCGAAGTGATAGACCTTGTCGGTGGTCTCGAGCCGCAAAACATAGCCTGGGAGGAAGAACGGAGAACGAATACAGTAAAGAATTGCACTCTGATGTCGTCATACTGAACCATCCAGTCTCCACACTCCAGGTGGTCATCAAACAGCTTGAGTATGGCGCGACGGGATGACACCCAATCCGAACCGCGCTTCATCTGATCGCCTTCAGCCGTAGTAGCCTTGGTCATGCATTTGTGGAGGAGTCTGACCATCGCTATGCTGTCGAACAATGATTAGATGGTATGTATAATCTGCAGACAAAGACTATTACTTTCTGTCTGAGAAATGAATGGGTTCTTCGCGAGAAGAGCGGATCCCTCACGCTCGCTGCGCTCGGATCGGGATGGCAGGTGGGTTTTCAGTGGCGGAAGAGCAGATCCCTCGTCGCTCGGCCTGAAAGCCTCGCTCACTCGGGATGACAGGGTTTATATCGCGCTCAGGTCGAGACCGGCGCCGGCTCGATCTCCAGCCCCAGCCGCTCGCGGCAGGCGGCCACGACCGCGGCGTGCACCTCTTCAACCGTGACGCCGGCGTCGATGCCAACCAGGCGCGCCGGGTACATCTCCTCCAGCTGCCGGTATCCCGCCTCTACCTGCTGGTGGAATTCAAGGGGCTCACCCTCGATGCGGTCCCCGCCCTCGCCGCGCGCCGCCAGCCGCTCCCGCGAGCCGGTCACGTCCAGATGTAGAATCAGGGTGAGGTCCGGCATCAGGCCGCCGGTGGCCCCCAGGTTGAGGTCGAGGATGCGCTCCACGCCCAGGCCCCGGGCGATCCCCTGGTAGACCAGCGAAGAGTCGATGTAGCGGTCGGAAAGGACGATCCTGCCGCTCCCCAGCGCCGGGCGGATGACGTCCCGGACCAGCTGCGCCCGGGCGGCGGCATAGAGGAGCGCCTCGGCCCAGGGGTCCATCCCCTCATGCTCGGGCCCCAGCAGCATCTTGCGGATGCCCTCGCCCAGGGGGGTGCCGCCGGGCTCGCGCACGGTGAGGGCGTCGATGTCGGCGGCGGCGCATGACTCAGCCAGAAGCTCGAGCTGGGTGGACTTGCCGCTCTGGTCGATGCCCTCGAAAGTAATGAAGAACATGGGTCAGGATGCCCTGGCCTGACGCTCCGCCCGCTTCTTGTTGTACTCCTCCTTGGTGGGGCAGTCAGGGTCGAGGCAGAGCTCCCAGGGGCGCCGCCCGCGGGTGAGTATCTTCACCTTGGGGGAGCCGCACTGCTCGCAGGTCTTGTACATGGGCATGACGCTGCCGCGCTGGGGCAGCGGGAAGGTCGTGGCGCACTCGGGGTAGCCGCCGCAGCCGACGAAGCGCTTCTTGGTCTTCTTGGAGCGGATGACCCTGAGCTGCTCGCCGCAGTTGGGGCAGGGGCCCACCAGCTTGTCCTCCTGGATGCCCTTGACTATCTCGCCGGCCACCGCCTCCTTGTTCTTCTCCAGCGACTCGTAGGCGGAGTGCAACAGCTCCCGGGAACGCTCCACCACCTGCTCCTTGGTGAGCTCCTCGTCGGCGATGGAGCTCATGTCGCGCTCCAGGTCGGCGGTCATCTCCGGCTTGGTGATGAGCGAGGCGTATTCGTTCAGGGCCTTGATCATGGCGATGCCGGTCTCGGTGGGCTCCGCCGGCGTGTTGCGGATGTAACCGCGGTCGTAAAGGTTCTGGATGATGGAGTGGCGCGTCGCCTTGGTGCCGAGGCCGTGCTGCTCCATGAGCTCGATGAGGCGGCCCTGCCCGAAACGGGTGGGCGGCTGGGTCTCCTTCTGCTCGTCGAAGACTTTTTTGACGTCCACTGACTCGCCCTCTTCCAGCTTCGGCACCTCGTCGTCCTTGCTGCGGGAGTAGGGGTAGACGCCCAGCCAGCCCTCCACGGCGACCCGGGTGCCCTTGACCACGAACGGCTCGCCGCCGATGTCGAGGTCGACGCGGTTGCTCTCCGAGACCGCCTCGTCGCTCAGGGTGGCCAGGAAGCGGCGCGCCACCAGGAACCAGATCTTCCAGTGGGCATCATCGATCTCGCCGGGTTTGGGCACGCCCACGGGATAGATGGGCGGGTGGTCGGTGGTCTGTTTCTTGCCCCGCGTCGGGGTCAGTTCACCCTTCTCCAGCAGCCTGGATGCCGCCGGCTCCAGCTCCTTGCTCTTCTGGAGCTCGGAAAGTATCTCTTTCAAATCCAGCGACGCCGGGTAGACGGTGTTGTCGGTGCGCGGATAGCTGATGTAGCCGGCCAGGTAGAGGTCCTCAGCCAGGCGGATAGCCCGCGCCGCCGAGTAGCCCAGCGCCGTGGCCGCCTTGGTATAGGCGGTGGTGTTGAAGGGGGCCGGGGGCCGGAGCTTCTTGCTGCTGGACTTGACCCGGGTTACCTGGCCCTTGTCCGCCGCCTGCGCCCTGGCCAGCGCCTCGTCGGACTCGGTCTTGTCCAGGAACCGCGCGGTCTTGTGCCCGGCGCTGAAGGGCCCCTGGGAGCTGTCGAGCTCGGCGGTGAGCTGCCAGTAGGGCACCGGGATGAAGGCGCGACGCTCCATCTCGCGCTCGACGATGAGCGCCAGCGTCGGGCTCTGCACCCGCCCCACCGACAGGAACTGGTTGCCCAGCCGCGACGTCGCCAGGGAGATGAACCGGGTGAGGGTCGCGCCCCAGATGAGGTCGATGTCCTGGCGGGCCTCGCCGGCCTTGGCCAGCGGGAAAGAAAGCTTAGTGGGGTTGTCGAAGGCGTTGTTGATCTCCTCTTTGGTGAGCGCCGAGTAACGGGCCCGGAGCACGCCCTCCTCCAGCTCGGGTTTGACCTCGAGCACCTGGGAAAGCGCCTCGGTGCCGATGAGTTCCCCCTCGCGGTCGTAGTCGGTGGCGATTATGAGCGAGTCGGCGTCCTTCGCCACTTTCTTCAGGGCGTTGACCACCGACTTGGCGGCGGGGGCCTTGATGAGCTCGGCGTCGATGAGCGCCTTGGGCTCGACCTTGCGCCAGTCGGAATACTCCTCGGGATACTCCAGCTGCAGGATGTGGCCCTTCAGCCCGATGCAGGTGAAATCCCCCTTCTCGCTGGAGAACGTGTAATAGGGGACGCGCTGGTAGGAGCCCTTCTCGACCTTGCCGTGGCCGAGGATGTCGGCGATCTTTTTTGCCGCTGTGTCTTTTTCGGTGACGATCAGGATCAAAGCAGTCCTTCTATCGACTGTAGCAAAAGAATGTTGATAGCCGCCTACTCTACATGAATCAGGCAGCGGATGGCAATTCCCGCCTTAGGGCTGGGCGGGAGCCGGAGCCTCGGGGGCGGCCTCTTCGGGGGTGGCTACCGGGGCTTCTACGGCAACCGGCGGCTGGGTCTCGAGCACGGCGATCTTGCCGCGGATGGTGTCAGCCAGGTTGCTGTCCGGGTCCAGCTGGAGGTAGCGGTTCCAGGCGTCGATGGCCTGGGCGTTCTGCCCCGCTTGCTCGGCGGCGATGCCCAGCTGCAGGAAGACCTCCGCGTTGTCGGGGGCGATGGCGGCGGCCTCGGCCAGCAGGCGCGTCGCCTCGCCGGGGTCGTTGAGCAGCTGCAGGTAGATGTTCGCCTTCTCCAGCCGCGCCGTGACGTTGGCGGGGTCGGCGGCGATCGCCCGGTCGAGGAGCGCCACGCCCTCCATCCTCCGGTCCTGGGTCTGGTAGGCGTAGAGGCGGGCCAGCCCGATCATGGCCTCGACATCGTTGGGGTCGTCCGCGAGGCGGCCGTTGTAATAATTCTCCCGCTCGACGAAATAGCTGTCCTGGTTCACCGACTCACTGCTGCCGTTGCAGCCCTGCAGCACGTTGCCGGCGGAGCTCGAGCCCACTCCCAGGAGGACGAAGCTGAGCAGGAAGATACCCGCCAGGATAATGGCAGCCCAGCGCCACCAGCGTTCGATTTTCTTCCGGTCCATCAGCATACGCAGTTCTTCCTTTCGGAAATCAAACCCGAACCATTATAGCGGAATCGGCGCAGATGAATGAAGCGGGCTGGATCGGCCCCCGCGAGGCCGGTTCAGGAGGCGCCAGGGTTGTGGGCGATTGTCGTGGATGGGGTGGGTTGCCAGGCTGCTCCCTGATGCCTTCCGCAGCGGTCCGGGCCCGCCGGAACCCTGCTGTTCTGTCTGGTAGGATATATGTATGGCTACGCTCCGGCAGCGCGCCGGGCGGGCGCGGCCTTCCCGGCTGGGAGGGTCGAGGCGGACGGGTCGGAGGCCGGCCGGATGGACATCCAACAACTGGGCATAAACACCTTGCGCATGCTGGCGCTGGACGCCGTGCAGAAGGCGGGCTCCGGCCACCCCGGGCTCCCCCTCGGCGCGGCGCCGATGGCCTGGGTGCTGTGGCGGGAGGTCCTCCGCCAAGACCCTGCCGACCCTGGCTGGCCCGACCGCGACCGCTTCGTGCTCTCCGCCGGCCACGGCTCGGCCCTGCTTTACACCGCCCTGCACCTGGCCGGATATGGCATCTCCATCCGGGACCTTGAGGATTTCCGCCAGTGGGGCAGCAGCACGCCCGGGCACCCGGAGTACCTGCCGGCGGCGGGGATCGAGACCACCACCGGACCCCTGGGGCAGGGCTTCGCCACCGGGGTGGGCATGGCCATGGCCGAGCGCCACCTGGCGGCCCGTTTCAACCGGCCGGGCTTCCCCGTCGTGGACCATCGCACCTATGCCATCGTCAGCGACGGCGACCTGATGGAAGGAGTGGCGGCCGAGGCGGCCTCCCTGGCGGGGGAGCTCGGTCTCGGACGGCTCATATATCTGTACGACAGCAACGGCATCACCCTGGCCGGCGAGACGCGGCTGACGTTCACCGAGGACGTGGGCAGGCGCTTCGAGGCGTACGGCTGGCAGGTCCTGGCTGTCGAAGACGGCAACGATGCCGGCGCCATCAGGTCTGCCCTGGCCGCCGCGCGGGATGACGAGGCCCGGCCTTCGCTCATCATCGTCAGGACCCACATCGGCTACGGCAGCCCGCTACAGGATGACTTCAACGTGCACGGCGCGCCGCTCTCGCCGGAGGACTACGCCAGGACCAGGGAGTTCTTCGACTGGCCGCAGGGCAGTTATTTTTTCGTACCCCCCGAGGTGAAGGCCGATTTCCGGGAAGCGGCGGCTGCTGGGGCGGCGGCCCGCAACGAGTGGGGCGCCATGATGGAGGGATTCACCCGCGAGCACCCCGGGCTGCGCGAGGAGTGGGACACGGTCATGGCGGGGGAACTTCCCGCCGGCTGGGACGGGGACATCCCCGCGTTCGAGGCGGACCCCCGGGGCCTGGCCACCAGGGTCGCGGGAGGCCAGGTGCTCAGCGCCATCGCCGGCAGGGTCCCAGGGCTCATGGGCGGCTCCGGCGACCTCGACCCCTCCACCAGGACGGCGCTGGCGGGCAAGGGGGTGTTCCAGCGGCCCGGCAGCCCCGGCGTGGTGCAGGGGGCGGTCTCCGGTCCCTGGGGCTATGAGGGCGCGAACATCTCCTTCGGCGTCCGCGAGCACGCCATGGCGGCCATCGCCAGCGGGCTGGCCCTGCACGGCGGCATCATCCCGTATACCGCGACATTCTTCGTCTTCTCCGACTACATGCGCCCGGCCATGCGCCTGGCGGCGCTCATGGGCCTCAGGGTCACATACGTGTTCACCCACGACTCCGTCGGCGTGGGCGAGGACGGCCCGACCCACCAGCCGGTGGAGCACCTGGCGGGCCTCAGGGCCATGCCCGGCCTGACCGTCATCCGCCCCGGGGATGCCAACGAGACCGCCGAGGCCTGGAGGGTGGCCATGCAACACGGCCACGGGCCGGTGGCGCTCATCCTGTCCCGCCAGAGCCTGCCGACCCTGGACCGCTCACGGCTCGCCGGGGCCGGGGAGCTCAAACGGGGAGGGTACATCCTGGCGCGGGAATCCGGCGCCATTCCTGATATCATACTTATAGGGAGCGGTTCGGAGCTCAGCCTGGCTCTGGCGGTCCATGACCGCCTGACCGGCGAGGGCGTCTGCTGCCGCGTCGTCAGCCTGCCCTCCTGGGAGCTGTTCGAGGAGCAGGAACAGGCGTACCGCGACGAGGTGCTGCCCCCCGGTGTGACCACCCGCGTCTCGGTGGAGGCGGGCGCCACCCTGGGCTGGGAACGCTATGTCGGCCGGGAAGGACTGGCCGTAGGCATCGACCGTTTCGGCGCGTCGGCCCCGGGCGGCATCGTCATGGAGAAGCTGGGGCTGACGGCGGACAGGCTTTACGAGCAGGCAAAGGGGCTGCTTTGAGTATGCCGGCAGCCCGTTAATGATCAAGCAAGGAGCAGTGTGATGGGAAACAGTCTGCAGGAGCTGCACGGCAGCGCTGGCCAGAGCATCTGGGTCGATTACCTCGGCCGGGACCTGCTGGGCTCGGGCGAGCTGAAGCGACTCATCGAGGAGGACAGCATCAGCGGCGTCACCTCGAACCCTTCGATCTTCCGCAAGGCCATCAGCGGCAGCGCGCTTTACGATGACATGTTCCGCGCGCGCCTGGATCAGGGCGTCGTGGATGAGCGCGAGCTCTTTTTCAGCCTGGCCATCGAGGACGTCGGCGCGGCCGCGGACCTGCTCCTGCCGGTCTACGAAAAGTCCGGCGGCACCGACGGCTACGTCAGCATCGAGGTCTCGCCGGACCTGGCCCACGAGACCGACGCCACCATCGAGGAGGCGCGGCGGATCTTCCGCGAGCTGGGCCGGAAGAACATCCTGATCAAGGTACCGGGGACCAGCGCCGGCATCCCCGCCATCGAGCAGCTCATCAGCGAGGGCGTCAACGTCAATGTCACGCTGCTGTTCTCGACTGTGCGCTACGAGGAGATCGCCTGGGCCTTTGTGCAAGGTCTCGAACGGCGGGCCCAGGCCGGCGAGCCGGTGGACCACATCTTCTCGGTGGCCAGCTTCTTCATCAGCCGGGTGGACACTTTGGTGGACCGGCTGCTCTCGGAGAAGATCGAGGCTGAGGGCGACTCGCAGGAGGAGCTCAAGGCGATGCTGGGACAGGCTGCCGTGGCCAATGCCAAGGTCGCCTGGCTCAAGTACAAGCCGATCTTCGAAGGCGACCGGTTCGCCTCCCTGGCGGTGAAGGGCGCCAGCCCGCAGCGTCTCCTCTGGGCCAGCACCAGCACCAAGAACCCCGATTACAGCGACATCAAGTACGTCGAAGAACTGATCGCGCCAGCGACCATTAACACGCTGCCGGCAGAGACCATCGCCGCCTTCGCCGACCACGGCAACCCCCGGGTCAGCATCGACGAGGGGCTCGACGAAGCCGCTGCCCTCTTCGACCGGCTGGCGGCGGCGGGAGTAGACATAGAGCAGGCGGCGAAGCAGCTGGAGGACGAGGGCGTCAAGGCCTTCTCCGACGACTTCTTCGCCCTGCTGGAAGAGATAACCCGCAAGCGGGAAGCGCTGCTGGCGGGCGCCTAGGGGGTCAGCGCCTCGCCGAGCAGTTCGTCGAGCCGGCTGAGCCCGTTCCCGGCCGGACCCAGGTGTACGCGCAGGACCCGGCGTCCGTGCTTCCTGAGCGCGTCCAGATCGCCCAGCGCCTGGGCCTGCTTGAAGACAGCGAAGGTGAAGGGTTCACCGGGGATGAGCGCGTCCCGTTCCTCGTCAGCGGTCAGCAACAGATAGAGACCCGAGCCGGGGCCGCCCTTGTGCAGCTGCCCAGTGGAGTGGAGATAGCGCGGTCCGTAGCCCGAGGTTGCTGCTATCCCCAGGGCGTCGCGCACCCTCTTGCGGACGGCGTCGATGGCGGCCGAAGCGGCGGCGCTCTCGGTCAGGTAGGCCAGAACGGCCAGGTAATCCCCCGGCGCCGCCTGGCTGAAGAAAGCTGCCAGGGTCGCCGCCGCCGTTTCTGACGGCGTCTCCGTGTAGAACTGCAGGTGCCCTTCGGTCAGCGCCGGCTCTTCTTCCGGCAGCCCCCCCTGCTCCCTGAAGTTACGCAGGTACAGGTTCGTGTAATCCTTGCTCTCCTGGACGTTGGGCTGGTCGAAGGGGTTTATGCCCAGCACCGCGCCGGCTGTGGCGGTGGCCACCTCCCAGCGCATGAACTCCCGGCCCAGGTCCATTGCGTCCTCCAGCTCGACCCTCACCACCGGCTGCCCCGCGGCTTCCAGCTTGCCGACAAGATCTTCCTGGTCCGGGTCGATGTCGCCCGCGAGGCGCAGGTAGACGAACAGGCGGTCGTCGCCGTAATCATCCGGACTACCCAAGGGTTCGCCCGCAACCGGGATGATGCCGGCGCCCTGCTTGCCGGTGCTCTCGGCGATCAGCTGTTCGAGCCAGACCCCCAGGGTGGCAATGGAGGCGGGCATGACCAGGGTCAGCTTGTCGCGGCCGCGGCGGGCCATGTCACCCATGAGCGCCCCCAGGGCCACTCCGGGGTTGTCCGGGGCCGGCCTGCGGCAATCCCGGGCCATGGCCGCTGCGCGCAAGAGCAGCTCCCGGACGTCGATGCCCATGAGGGCCACTGGCACCAGGCCGAACCAGGAGAGGGCCGAGTAACGGCCGCCGATGTCGGCGAAGTTGAGGAAGACGCGGCGGTAGCTGCGGTCATAAGCCTGCTGTTCCAGGGGCGTGCCCGGGTCGGTGATGACAGCGAAGTTGTCGCCGGGGTCGCCCTCTGCCATCACCCCGACGCCCTTGTAGAAATACTCGCCGAAAGCCAGGGGCTCGGCGGTCGTTCCGGACTTGCTGGCGACGATGAAGAGGGTCTTGCCCATCGGCACCTTGCCGGCCACGCCGATGACGGTCGTGGGATCGGTCGTGTCCAGGACGCTGAGCTCAGGCCAGTCCTCCTGCGGGCCGAACGTGCGCTCGAAGACCAGCGGCGCCAGGCTGCTGCCGCCCATCCCCATGTGGACCACCTGCTCGAACCCGGCCTCCCTCACCTCGCGCGTGAAGTCATCGAGCTCATCCAGCCGCCCCTGCATCGCCTCCACCACGCCCAGCCAGCCCAGGCTCTCCCCGATGTTCCGCCGGGCTGCCTCGTCGCCGGGCCAGATGGCCGGGTCACGCTGCCAGAGGCGCTCGACGAAGTTATCCTCTTCCAGCCGCTCAAGCACCGAGTCAGCGGCGACGCTGGCGTAATAACCCTTCACGGCCTACCTCCGCTATTGTCGTTTTTCCCTTTCGAGCTCGCTCACCTTGTCCAGCCGCCGCCGGTGCCGCTCACCGCCGACGAACCCGGCGGCCAGAAACGCCTGCGCCAGCTCCCATGCCAGGGCAGGGCCGACCACCCTGCCGCCCAGGCAGATGAGGTTCATGTCGTCGTCCTCGACCCCCTGCCGGGCGGAGAAGACGTCGGTGATGAGCGCCGCCCGTGTACCCGCGACCTTGTTGGCGGCGATGCAGGCGCCCACGCCGCTGCCGCAGACGGCGATGCCGCGCTCGACTTCCCCTGCGGCTACCGCCCGCGCCAGCGGGACCACGTAATCCGGGTAGTCGTCATCGGGGTCCAGAACGGCGGCGCCGTAGTCCTTCAGTCGGTGGCCGGCGGCCTCGAGCCTGGCGGCCAGCTCCTGTTTCAGTACATACCCGCCATGGTCCGCCGCGATGCCTATCTTCATGGCTCCTCCTGGATGACGCGTCAGGCGCGCAGCCTGTCCTTCACCTCGCGCGCCCTGGCCCTGGTCTCCTCTTCGTCTATGGTCAGGATCACCTTCTTGTCATAGATGGTCCTGCCGGCCACCATCTTGAAGAAGACGTCCTCCTGGCTGGCGCCGTACACCAGGGATGAATAGGGGTCGTAGATCGGCGTGAAGTGGCTGAACTCCATGTCCACGACGATGATATCCGCCTGCTTGCCGGGTTCCAGGGTGCCCACGGCATCCTCCATGCCCAGCGCCCGCGCCCCTCCCAGCGTCGCCATCTGCACGCATTCGGCGGCGCCCAGTACAGTGGCGTCCTGGCGCATCGCCCGGTGCAGGAAGATGGCGGTCCGCATCTCGCCGAAGATATCCATGATGTTGCTGCTGGCGGGGGAGTCGGTACCGAAGCCGACCCTGATGCCCGCCTCGAGGAACGCCGGGAGCGGCGCGACGCCGCAGCCGAGCTTGGCGTTGCTCTTGGGGCAGTGGGCGATCGCCACGTCGCTTTTTGCCAGGATATCGATGTCTCGGGGGCCGGCGTTGACGCAGTGGACGGCCAGGACATCCGGTCCATAGACGCTCCATTGCTGCAGGTACTTCACCGGCGAGACGCCGAAAGGCTCGCGGCTGATGTAGTCCCAGCCCACTTTTTCCCGCAGGTCGTGGGCCAGCACGCCCGTGCCGGACTTGATGTAGGTGGATTCCGCCCGGCTCTCGGCCAGGTGGGTGGCTATCTTCAGGCCCCGCTCGCGCGCCAGTTCCGCGATGGCCCGGTAGTGGTTGGCGCTGACGGTGTAGGGGGCATGGGGAAAGACGCCGATCTCGATCAGCCCGCCGGCCATCCCTTCCAGTTCATCCAGCCTGGCCGCCAGCGCCGCCATGTCCTCTTCCAACCGGTGGTCGTCAAGGCCGAACGCCTCCTGGTAGATGCGCGCCCGGAGGCCCGCGTCCCTGATGGCGTCGATGCTGGCGCCGAAGTACATCCCGTCGGCCAGGGTCGTTATGCCGGAGGCGACGCACTCGGACGCCCCCAGCCTGGCGCTGGCCACGTGGTCCGCCTCGCCCAGCAGCGAGCGGTAATCGATGAAGTCCAGGATCCAGGCGCCGAAGTTCTTGTCGTCGATCAGGCCGCGGAAGACCGAGTACTCCACATGGCTGTGGCAGTTGATGAAACCCGGCAGCAGGATCGAGTCGTGGAAGTCGAGAACCTTCGCCCCGGCAAAGGCGCCCATAACCTCTGCCGCGGGGCCCACCGCCTTGATCAGCTCGCCCTCGACAGCCACCGCGCCATCCTGGACCGGCTCGGACGCGATGGGCAGGACCCAGTCAGACCTGAGAATCGTGATGCCGCCAGTGGGCGCGGCCGCTTCCCCTTGTTCAGTCATCTTTCGCCACTCCTCCATCGTTTCGTCTTCGCTGATGCTATCATCATAATGGCCGGGCGTGTTTTTCACTAACCCGGCAGCACAGGCACGTCAAAACAGCCCCGTTCGCGCCAGGGCTTGAAGGCCAGGCCTCCTTGAGCATTGCTGTTTCTTTCTGTAGTATATTGCGGTCGAAAAGATAGTCCTTCCCGACCACGACGCCCGTCGGCCCGGATCGATCCGGAAAATGCCTGAAAATGTTCAGCCTGATAAAGAAAACCGAGAAGCAGACAGCAGGCGCGCCGGATGACACCGCGTCGGCCGCGGCCATCAGGAACGCAGGCCTGGCTTCACTCCTGGCATATGCCCTCTTCTGCCTGCTGGCGCTGTTCGTGCCCGGCGCCGACCGCTCCTGGTTCCCTCCATACATCGCCCTGCCGGTGTCGGCTGAAGACTCCTCGGGCCTGTTGGTGGTCGGGGTCCTCGTGCTGGCATGCGCCCTGTCTCTCTTCTTTCTCTTCTTCTATTCCCTGGGCCGGACGCGGGTGACGCTGCCGCCTTCGGACGGGCACCAGGACAGCGCCGCCCGCACCGCCCTGCTGTTCGCGGCGGCCTTCAACATCCTGATGATCGCCTTCCCCACGCTGCTGTCCACTGACCTCTTCGATTACGTGCGGCACGGGCGCATCTTCGCTGTCTACGGCGAGAACCCCATGACCGTGCCGGCGATCTACTTCCAGCACGACCCCTTCTTCAACCTCGGCGGCTGGGTCAGCACCGGCTCCGTCTATGGGCCTCTGCACGCTTACGTGTCCGGCGGGCTGGCGCTCTTGTCGGGCGACGGCGTCGGCGCCTCCTTCTTCGTCTTCAAGACCTTCTACATAGCCGTGAACCTGGTCAACCTGCTCCTGGTAGGCAGGATCGCCGATCGCCTGAGCCCCGGCTCCCGGACCAGGGCCATCGTCTTCTACGGCTGGAACCCTTTCATCGTCATCATGGTGGCGGCCAACGGCCACAACGACATCCTCATGCTGGCCTTCGTCCTGGCCGCCGTGCTCTGTTACCTCGACCGCCGCCTGATGCTGGGCGTTTTGTGCCTGACGCTGGCGACGCTGGTGAAGTTCATCACACTGCCGCTGCTGGTGCTCTACGTCGCCCTGATGCTGCGCCAGGAACAGGGGCTATTGCGGAAAGTCCGCGCCGCCCTCCTGGCTGCAGGCATCGCCGTGGCGACCACCCTGGTCAGCTACATCCCCTTCTGGGAAGGACGGGACACCTTCGATTACCTTACCCGGGTCGGGAACAAGACCGGCTTCACCATCGCCTCCCTGGCGAGCGGTTTCGTGCGCGACGCGCTGGGGATGCCCCGGGGGGCCACCGTCGTCCTGCTGGCGCTCCCCCTCGTAGCTTACATCGCCTGGAAGATGCTGAAGGTCCGCGACCTGGATGATTACATCTACGCCGCGGCGGTCATATCCGTTTTCGTCCCCCTGATCATGTTCTGGTTCCAGCCCTGGTATATCGTGCTCGCCCTGGGGCTGGTGGCCCTCAGGCCCAGGGGACCGCTGTTCGCGACCATGCTGGTCTTCTCCGCCAGCGTCATCTTCTTCGACAATTTCTGGTGGCAGTCGCCCATGCGGATGGACATGCAGAAGCTGATCCGGGTGATGATCGTTTTCGGACCACCGCTGATGGTCTTTGCCGTCCTCAAGCTGCGCCATGGCATCCCGGCGGCCTGGCAGCGTTTCGCCGCCTGGTCCCTGGAGGAGCCCGGAATCGCCGGCAGGGTCCGTGATGCCGGGGTGGCCGCGCCGGGCCAGCTGACTGCCACGCGCATGGCGCTGGAGGCGACGGCCATGGCCGTCGCCGTCGCCGTGCCGGCAGCGGTAGTCGTCGCCTCGTCCGGCCAGCTGCGCTCGCTGGCGGACCTGCTGCTTGTCAAACTCCGACTGCTGCTGCCCTTCTGACCATGATCAACTGGCGCTATCACATCATGTCGATCATAGCGGTGTTCCTCGCTTTGGGGCTCGGGGTCATCATCGGCATCGGCCTCGGCGATAACGGCACTGTGGACCTGGGCCAGGAAGGGCTGCTGGAAGACATCCGCCGCGATATCGACGAGACGCGCAACGAGAACAACGTCCTCAACAACGAGCGATCGATCAACCTGCGTTACCAGGACAGCACCTTCCCCTACCTGGTGTCCGGGCAGCTGCTGGGGAAGAGGATAGCCCTGGTGTCGTCCACGACGGTGAGCGAGGAGGACCGCAGGAACATCGTCGGCGCCATCGAGACCGCCAGCGGCCAGGTGGTGTCTACTACCTTGATCGAGAGCGGCTTCGACGCGGCGGCGATCGCCGCCCGCTCCCGGGAGGTGTTGAGCCAGTACCCGCAGCTGGCTGTCATCGACGAGGCTTCGCTGACGAAAGTGCTGGGCGGGCAGCTGGCGCTGGAGATCGGCGCAGCCAACCCGCCGGTGGCCCTGGCGGCGCTCCAGGGTACGCTGGTCGCGTCGATGGCGGGGAACTATGAACTGCCGGTGGACGCCGTGATCCTGCTGACCAGGGCTGACAGCGGCTACTCGCCTTATTACACCGAGCTGGAGCGGGAGTTCATCCTCTCCCTGAAGGGAGCGGGCGTGACCATCGTGGGGGGCGAGCCGGCCGACGCTCCCGCCTCGGAGGTTCCCATGTTCATCGCCGTGGGTATATCATCGGTTGACAACATCGGCAGCCGCATCGGCCAGCTCTCGGTGGTCTATGCCCTGGCTGGTGAGCGCGATACCTACGGGGTAAAACCGACGTCAGACATGTTGATACCGATTATGCGCATCCCGTTCGGTGAGGAAGGGGCGTAAGCCTTGACGCCAACCAGGTTGTTCACGCTGCCCTTCATGTTCGCCATGCTGGCGGTAGCCGCGGCGCTGGCCTACGGCGTCAACCATTCTTCCGCAGCCGCTGACCGCCTCTCATTCCAGGCGGGGGCAGGAATCCCCCGGGTGCAGCAGATTGCGGCTGCCTGGGGCCGGGGGGAATTCGTGGAGCTGGCGGCCCCGGAGGCTGCCGTACCGCCCGCCCAGGTGGACCTGCCGATACTCATGTACCACCACGTCAGGGGAGCCGGGCCGGGCGACTCCGAACTGACCCGGGGCCTCACGGTGGACCCGGCCGCCTTCGAGACACAGCTTGCCTACCTTCAGCAGCAGGGTTACCGCACAGTCTCCATGCGGCAGCTATACACCGCGCTTTACCAGGGAGAACCGCTGCCGGAGCGCTCCGTCCTCCTGACTTTCGACGACGGGTACGCGGACAGCTACGCCGTGGCCGCCCCCCTCCTGGAAAAATACGGCTTCAGCGGGACCTTCTTCATCGTCACAGGCCTGGTGGGCAGCGAGGGCTACATGAACTGGGACCAGGTGGTTGAGCTGGAGCGGATGGGGATGGAGATCGGTTCGCACACCGCCTCCCACCCCGACCTGACGGTCCTGGATGGCGGCGGGCTGGAGGCGGAACTGGCAGGCTCAGCGGCGGCTTTGAGCGAAAGGCTGGCGCACCCGGTCTACTGGCTGTGTTACCCGGCGGGGGCTTACAACGAAGAAGTCTTGGGACGCTGCCTGCCCGCCGGCTACCTGCTGTCTGTGACCACGGAGCCGGGGCAGACGCACTCGAGCGGCGACCCCTACCGGCTGCCCCGCTGGCGCGTGGGACCGGGCACCACCCTCGAGCAGTTCGCGTTCCTGGTCGAGTAGGCCGGCAGCCCGACTTCTCAGTCGCTCTCGCCCGAGCCGGCTTCCGCGGCAGCCTCCTCGGCAGCCTCCTCAGCGGCCTCCTCGGCAGCCGCCGCCTCTTCCTTCTGCTGCTGGCGTTTCTCGATCACCCTGCTCGCCTGAACGCTGAACTCGAAGAGCAGCATGGCCGGGATGAACATGGCGATCATGGAGAAAAGGTCCTGCCCCGGGGTGAGCACCGCGCTGACCAGGGCGCCGATCAGCACGGCGTATTTACGGTTCTTGGCCAGCGTCTTGTGGCTGACCACGCCCAGGCGGGCCAGGGTCAGCAGCATCGCCGGGATCTCGAAGACGACCCCGAAACCGAGCAGGAACATCGCCACAAAGGAGAAGTACTTGGCCGCCTGCACCTGCTGATTGAAGATGTCACCCTGGTAGTTCAACAGGAAGTCGAGGCCGCGGGGCAGCACGAAGACCCAGCCGAAGACCACGCCGCCGATGAAGAGGACAGAGGTGAAGATGGTGGCCATAATCACCACCCTCTTCTCCCTGGTCTTCAGGCCCGGCGCCACAAAAGCCCAGATCTGGTAGATGATCACCGGCGACGCCACGATCAACCCGGCGTAACCCACCACCTTGAAGACGGTCATGAAGGACTCGGTGGGTGAGAGGGTGATGAGCTCCTTGCCCTTGATGGGCTGGATCATCAGTTCCAGGATGTAGCTCTTGAAGATGAAGCAGCCGGCCATCGCCAGAAAGATGGCGATGAGGGAGATTATTATCCTCTTGCGGAGCTCATCCAGGTGCTCGATGAGCGACATGCTGTTTTCTCGCGATGAGGCTGACACCCGGGCCGCCCTGCCTTTTAAGGCAGCCTAGGTGCTAGAGTTCTCGGAGCTGTTGGGCTCCGGCCCGGCCACGGGCGCCTCGGTGGTCTCTTCCACCTTCTCGGTCTTCTCAACCGTGGGCGCTTTAGGCTCTTCGGCCGTCAGCTGTTCCGTCAGCTCGGTGCTGGACTTCTTGAACTCCTTGATCCCCTTGCCCAGGGAGCGGCCGATCTCCGGCAGCCGCTTGGGGCCGAAGATCACGAGAATGATCACGAGAATGACTATCAGCTCTGTCCAGCCGATGTTAGGCATCAGTAGCGCTCCTTGGAAAAATTGGATAAAACGAGGGGGTCTGGCCCCTTTGTCATTCTAGGATACGCGTTATGCAGTGTCAATTTGGCCGTCTCGCGATACGCTTTCTGCATGGATTCACGGCCCTGGTTTTGCCTTTCTCCCCGGAAATGCAACAATCTTGATATGAGCAGGACGCTTAAGAAATCAGACGAGCTCGAACTCCGGGTCACAAGCCTCGCTTACGGCGGCAAGGGTGTTGCGCGGGTGGACGGTTTCGTGGTCTTCGTCGAGGGGGCGGTGCCCGGCGACTTCGTGCGCGCCCGGGTTACCAAAGCCAAACCATCCTATGCCGAGGCCCGGACCCTGGAGGTCATCGACGCCTCGGCCCGCCGGACAGCGCCTGAATGCCGCCACTTCGGCGCCTGCGGCGGTTGCTCCTGGCAAACGCTGGCCTACCCTGACCAGCTGTCCTGGAAGCAGCGCCAGGTCAGCGACTGCCTGGAACATATTGGCGGCCTCACCGGTTTCGTGATGGATGAGCCCCTGGGCGCGGAGCCGCTCTGGCGCTATCGCAACAAGGTGGAGTTCTCCTTCGCCGACCGTGACGGAGGCATCAGCCTGGGCTTCCACCTGCCGGGGGAATGGCGTCACGTGCTCGATATTGAAGATTGCCTGCTGCACTCACGATACACCAACGATATCCGCAACCACATTCGCCAGTACGCTGCCAGCACCGGGCTGGGCGCCTGGGACCAGCGTTCGCGGCAGGGCTTCTGGCGCCACCTCGTGCTGCGCGAGAGCGCCCATACCGGCGAGGTCATGGTGAACCTGGTGACCGCGCCGGGAGACCTCCCTGACGGGGGGAGCTTCGCAGCGGGGCTGGTGGAGCGGTTCCCCCGCGTGGTCGCCCTGCTGCACAGCATCAACGACACCGCGTCTTCGACAGCGGGGGGTCATCCTTTCACGGTCCTCGCCGGGCGCGACCATTTCTTCGAGGAGTTGTGCGGCCTTGGCTTGATGGTGCCGCCATCATCCTTCCTCCAGACCAACACGGTGATGGCCGAGCGTCTCTACCGCAGGGCCCTGGAATACGCGGGGCCCTCCGGCTACGAGCTGGTATTCGACCTGTACTCGGGCATCGGCTCCATCGCGCTGCTCATGGCAGGTTCCTGCCGGGAGGTATGGGGTGTGGAGATCGGGGAGGAGGCGGTTGCCCAGGCCCGGACCAATGCTGGGCTGAACGGCATCGACAACGCACACTTCACCGCCGGCAAGGTTCGCGCCGTCCTGAAAGAGGCCGACCCCGGCAACAGGCCGGACCTGGTGGTGCTCGACCCGCCCCGTGCCGGCGCCGGCAAGAAAGAGCTGCAACGGATCATCGAGCTGGGGGCTCCCCGGATCACCTACGTCTCCTGCAACCCCGCCACCATGGCGGGCAACGCTGCCCAGCTGGCCGATGGGGGCTACCGCCTGGCCAGGGTGGGCGCCGTGGACATGTTCCCCCACACTCCCCATATCGAGGCCGTCTCTTTCTTTGAAAAAGGCTGAAAAACAGGGAAGAACGGTAGTTGCAGGAATATATACCATGACGGCAAATAACTAATAGCTTGCAGCCTGACAGCGCGCCGCGGCTCTGTACAAAGCGGCACCCGCAGGGCTCCGAGCTTCCAGGCGGTTTATCATTCGAGGGGTGCAATTGCCCGACTCCGACGATATATATGACCAGCAGCTGACCCGGGCCATCTCGGACATCAACGAGTTGTGCCGTGAACTTACGCACTGCGAGCATTGCGCCCACGGCCGTGCGGTGCCGGTGATAGGGTCCGGGCATCCGCTGGCTGACATCTTCCTCATCAAGTACAGGACCCACCCCAGCGAAGCTTCTGAAGGCGTCGCCTTCTACGGGCGCTCGGGCGAGGCGATCATGAAAGGATGTCAGAAGCTAGGCATCGACTCGCTGCTGCTGTACGGAACCAACGTCATCAAGTGCGCCAACGTCGACGAGGATGAAGCGCTGACGTCCTGCTCCGCATACCTGACGAGGGAGCTGGTCGTCGTCCAGCCCAAGCTCGTGGTCATCATGGGCAGCAGGACCCTGGAGGCCGTCAATTCCCTGGACTTCCCCATGGCGGAGCGGCTCGAGGACATCAAGGGCGAGATCCAGCGGTTCACTCCCACGACCGAGGCGCTGGTGACCCCGGAGATAGACGCCTCCCTCACCGACCAGGGCAAGAAGACGGACTTCTGGAAAGCGTTCAAGGTCCTGGGGGACTGGTACGAATCACTACCGCCATACTAACGTCATGGAAAGCCGGGTAACACGGCTGCATGAGAAGCGAAGGATAGGGCGCCCCGGCAGGCCTGTCCTGGACCATCGCGCCGAGATCCGGTCGGTCGCCTGGTTCGCGGCGCTGGGGGCGCTCGCGGTCGCCCTGCTGGCGGGGCTCTTGTATACCGGCATCGTCGGCCGCGACTCCGACGTGGGCCTGCTGCTGGGCCTCTCCCCGGGGATGGTGCTGACCGCCGCCCTGGCATCCAGCCTTACCTTCCTCATCGTCCTGAGGCATCAGCTGCTGCTTTTGGCACTGAGCGCGGTCTTCATCGCGGCCGGCGGGCTGATGCTGGCGCTCGTTCCCGTGGAAAGCCTGGCAAAAGTGCTCTTCGCCGTCTGCCTGGGACTCTGGATATCGCTGATGCTGTCCTCCATAAGCCAGATCCTGCTGATCGCCGCCCTGATCATCATCGTCGATTTCTACAGCGTCTTCTACGGCCCGACCAAGATGATGATCGAGAGCAGCAGCGGCGTGATCGACTACCTGACCATCAGCCTGCCTGTCTTCGGGGTCGATGCCGCATCCCGGCTCGGCGCCAGCGACATCATCTTCTTCTCGCTCTTTGTCGGGACCACCCTCATCTACGGCCTGAGGCGTGAGCTGACGGCCATCGCCATGACGTTATCCCTGATTGGCACCATGATCGCGGGCGTCATGCTCGGCTACGGCGTGCCGGCGCTGCCGCTGATCTCGGTGTTCTTCCTGCTGACCAACTTCGACCTTCTGTACCGCCGTTTCCTCGACGAGCCAGACGAGATCAGGAAGCGGGAAAATGGAAGCTAGGCGCTGCGTCTGCCCTTCATGCCCCCGCGTCCCCGGGGTGCGTTCATGCGCGTTTTTCTGACCATATATACCTTCCTGATGATCGCCGGCAGCATCCTCACCCTGACGCTGGTGCCCCGGTCGCTCAGGGATTTGGGCCACGAGCGTGAGCGGCTGCGTGAGGCGCTGCCGGACGTCAGCTACGAACGCATGGTAGAAGCGGGCTACCGCTTTAATTTCATGGTCCTGCTGGTGGAGATCGTCTACTACTACCTGCTGGTGGACTTCGGCAGGTCCGATTGGCGGCTGTTCTATGGCGGGGCCTTCTTCGGGCTGGCGCACATCGGCTTCCTGGTGTCTAGCAGGTTCGAGAAGCGGCGCCTGTCGCGGGCATACACCCGCAGCCGGGGAGCCAGGGCCCTGGTCTGGCTGACCGCGGTCCTGACCTCGGCGGAGATCATCTTCCTGGGGCTCGTCCTTTTCCTGCTGGCGCTCACGGATTGACGCCACGCCGCTCGGCGCCACACATCCGTCGGTCCAGCAGGGTTACTCCTCCAGCGGCCTGACCACCTCGATGCCTTGCAGGTTGACCGCCATGTAGTTGGTGGAGTACGCGGGGTTGGTGAGGTCGTCGCTGCTGTAGACGGCAGCGTCGGTCACCGAGAGGAAATTGGTCTCCTTCTGGTTGAGGAGATCCGACAGGCGGCTGCGATAGGCTGAAGCAGGGGCATGTACTGTACCGACGATCGTCCAGCTGCGCGTCTCGATGCTCACCCTGATGGTCTCGCTGCTCACACTCGCCACCTCCCGGTTGTAACCGGCCCCGCCCTGTTGCTGCGGCCGGCGCTTCCTGGGGCAATCGCCTGCAATGCCGTCCGTGCGTCCCGCTCAATCCTGGACCGCTACCACCAACCCGCCGCCGCGCGGCTCGGCGCCTTGGGGAGCAGCCGTCAGGGCGCCCTCACATGACAGCCAGGCGGCGGCGCTCAGGGGCGACGCTGACCTGGTTGCGGCCGTTCCGCTTGGACGTGTAGAGCAACTGATCCGCCCTGTCCAGGAGTTCTTCCTTGGAAGTCGCGCTCCCGGGGTAGCTGGCGACGCCGATGCTGACGGTCATGCCCGCCGCCTGACCCCGGCCCACCGGCACCTGGATCCGGGCGATGGCCTGGCGCAGCCGGTCCCCGGTCTCGAGCCCGGAGTCCTCGTCGGCGGGTATCAGCAGGGCGAACTCCTCACCGCCGAACCGGGCGGCGATGTCCGATTCCCGCTTCTCGCGCCTGAGGACAGCGCCGAGGGCCTTGAGCGCCTCGTTGCCTGCCTGGTGCCCGTAGCGGTCGTTGAACAGCTTGAAGTGATCGATGTCCATCATGATGAGCGTCACGGTGCCGCCATAACGGTTGACCCGGTGCAGCTCCCGGTCGAGGGCCCCCATCAGGTAACCGTAGTTATACAGGCCGGTCAGGGGATCGGTGAGCGACGACCTGAGCGCCCGGCGGTAAGCGACCTTCTGGCGACGCTGGCCCCATCCGAGGCCCAGGCCCAACAGGACAAAGACAGTTAGGGCCAGCAGCA
This sequence comes from Gaiellales bacterium, assembly GCA_003599855.1. Classification (GTDB taxonomy): domain Bacteria; phylum Actinomycetota; class Thermoleophilia; order BMS3ABIN01; family BMS3ABIN01; genus SURF-19. The sequence goes on from QZKG01000006.1 coordinate 72,346, forward strand.
CCGGCGCCGGCCGGTCGATGGACACCTGGGCCAGGAGCACCCCGCTGACCAGGGCGGTCGCTATGGCTCCCGCCTCGTAGAAGAACCAGGCGGAAAGCAGGATGGGAGCGATGAGGAGCGGCCAGAGAGCCGCCTGGGAGAACACCGTGAGGGTCAGCCAGAGCAGGAAGAAGCTGGCGCAGACCACCACAAGTACCCGCAGGCGACGCCCGGCGGGGCCGGCCTCGAAGAGCGGCAGCCGTGACAGGTCCAGCCTGCCCCATGGCAGCGCTACACGCCCTCGCTCCGCGCCCGCGCTCCGGGCTCTGCGGGAGGTCCGGCCTTCGGCCGCCTTCACCTTTTTGTTGTCATTGCTCATCAAATATATGTACTAAGCCCGGGCGACACATCCTGCAAGCTCGCCTGATGCCCTCTTGCATGCACCGGACGGCCCTGGGAAAAAGGTCGCAGAGACCTGCCGTGCCGCCGCCGGCGCTAGCCGCACTTGGAGAA